>NZ_JBSFIH010000068.1:0-38508 GCF_053597455.1 Streptomyces sp. NPDC001393 | reverse complement strand
GAACGTGACCGGCGGCTGGTTCTACCCCCGCCTGGTGGGCTGGAACGGCTACCCAGCCGACTTCCGGGACAAGCTGATGAGCGCCGACTTCGGCGAAGCCACCCTCAAGATCAAGAACGGCGACTTCGCCTACGCGCTGGCACACTCCATGCCCTCGGGCATCCCCTTCGATCCCAACGCCTGACCTGCGGAACAGAGGGATTGCAACCGGGCCGGTAGCGCCGCATCCAGCTTCCTGGGCGTCCGCAAGTTGAATCCCCAAGGCACAACGTGGCTGACACCAAGGGCTCCGTCCTCCCGCACCGACGCTCAAGCAACGGAGCCCACCATCGGCCAGTGCACGAACGCCCACCGCAACGCATGGACCCGAGCGACCCTTCTTCGGACGTTTCTACTTCACCTGCGCTGGGCGACAGCGCCTACGCGGCCCGCCTCGACGGGCCTGACCGGCGTGAGGTCCTCGTCCCCAAGGCAACCTGACCGGCATCGCGCAGCCGCACTTGCGACCGGAACGAGCTTCTAGGCCCGGTAGGCCGCGGAGATCTGGCCGACCAGGACGGCGAAGGGCATGTCGAGGGCGCCGTAGACGGCAGCGGACTCCGGGGCCGCGTTGTCCGCGAGGGCCTCGACCATGAGGGTGGCATAGTCGGAGACGATGACCCCCGCCTGCTGCATGCGCAGCAGTCCCGCCTCGCGCTTGGCCTGGCTGAAGGTACCGGAGGCGTCCACGGCAACGTACGCGTCGTACCCGGCGGCCGTCGCGGAGATGGCGGGCAGCGCCGCGCACACCTCGAGAGACACCCCGGCGAAGATCAGTTTCCGCCGACCGGTGGCCTCGATGGCCTCGCGGACCCGATCGTCGTGCCAGGCGTTGACCGTGCTGCGATCGATGATCTTGTATCCGGCCGGCAGTGCCTTGACCAGCTCCGGGATGGTCGGCCCCCACATGCTCTCCGCAGCGGTGGTGGTGACGACCAGCGGGATGCCCAGGACAGTCGCCGCCCGCGCCATGGCCACCACGTTGTGCTTCAGTTCGCCGAGCGGGATGTCCCGGACGCCGGACAGAAGGCCCACCTGGTGGTCGACGAGCACCACGGCGGCGTTCTCCCGGGTGATCGGTTCCAGAAACTTGCTATGCGCGCTCATCTTCCGCTCCTTCGGGTAGGGCCGCAGTGGATTTAGTCATCAGTGTTGATAGTCAATATCAGTGACTACTTTGACGCTACGCCCCGGCCTTTCGCAGCGCAAGCGCCGGTCGGTCATGCGGGATTCGCGTGACGCCGTCCGAGCCCTGAGGCAGGTGAATAAAATCGCTGGTGACCCAGCACAGCGGCGGACGCGCCGGGACAGGAGAGGCGTTGGACGGGCACCACACCACGGAACCGGACCTCGGCATGCTCGCCGCCCGGGTCCTCCTCTCCGTCCAGCGCGAGCTGTTCTCCGCGCTCGCCG
Source organism: Streptomyces sp. NPDC001393 (assembly GCF_053597455.1). Lineage (NCBI taxonomy): Bacteria > Bacillati > Actinomycetota > Actinomycetes > Kitasatosporales > Streptomycetaceae > Streptomyces > Streptomyces sp. NPDC001393. The sequence goes on along the minus strand of NZ_JBSFIH010000068.1, from coordinate 37,056 downwards.
AGCAGGGCTTCGATGACATCCCGCCCCGCACCGGCGCCGTCCTCGCCTATCTACGCACCGACGGCATCCGTGCCAGCGAGCTCGCCCGCGCCTCCGGACAGCACAAGCAGGTCATCGGCACCGTCATCGACGACCTCGAACGCCTGGGCTACGTCGAACGCAAACCCGACCCCGCGGACCGCCGGGCCAAACTGATCTGTCCCACAGAACGCGGCCTGCTCCAGATGGAGGCCGCCGCCTCCATCATGCGCACGATCGAGGAACGCCACGCCAGCGCTCTGGGCACACAGGAGTACGCCACTTTCAAGCAGGCCCTCCTTCGCGTCGCCGAATTCCAGCGCGAGGTCGAGCACGACCATCAGGCACCGGGGGGCCGTCAGGACGGCTGAACGACCAGTCGACGGCTGGTCTCGGCACCACGTTCATCGGCGCCTGCGATGAGAGCCGCCACGAAGGTGCGGTGAGGTCGCCTCCCCCTGGCCCCGGCGGCTCGTGACCGCTCTTCGAGTCCGTCGTCGAGCTCTCCAACCACGGAAAGGTGCTGGACCGCTTCCTCGAACTGTGCGCGTCGCAGATGTTCATGTACGGGGAGCAGAACAACTCTCAATCGTGCCCCCGACACTGGCCGAAGGCGGCGCCGCATCGCCGAGCTCAGCCACTGCGCGCACTTCCCCTGTACTCCAACGCACCGCCGATGTGGGCCCGCCTCAGCGACTTCGTCACCCGCGCCGACCGCTGATACAGCCGGGGTACTCCGATCCCGGCTGCGGATCCCATGTGCCGTCGAGCGGGATTCCGGCGGCCGTGGCGATCCGGTCGCGCGATTCAAGGATTCGGGTCTTTAGCGCCGGGAGGTCCACGTCCACCAGCGCGCCGTCGCGTTTGACCACGCGGCTGGCGACGAGAACGGTGTCCACCAGGCCGGGACGGCCGACGCTGACGATGGTGCCAGCCGGGTCAGTGACCGGGAAGACGGTCAGGTCGTCGGCGCGCAGAAGGGTGAGCCACTGCCCGACGGCGGCGTTCATGCTGCCGCACGCCGGGTCCTCGTGCACACCGGCTCCGGGGGCGAAGATGCGCAGCTCGAAGTCGTACTCGGATCCCTCGGGATAGGCCCCGATCGCGCCGACCATGGCGTCCGGGATGAGGGAGAGGTCGGGTTCGAGGCCGAGGACCTCCTTGGCCGTGGCTAGCTGGTCGCGCCAGGCGCTGCATCTCCTCATCGCTCAAGCCGGTCCCGTCCAGGACCACCGCGACCGGATTGCCGCCGTAGGGGATCGTGGAGAACACGTCGACCTGTGCGAACGAGCGAGTGCGCGGCGTGGTCATCGAGGGCCTCCCGGTAGCGGCTGCGGCGGATTCTGTGCGTCTCGCGCCCGGCGGAAGCAGGTGGGTTCATCCAACGGGCACGCGCGCGGCCGGGACATGGCCACTGACACAAAGTGGACTGATCATCACGGGCAGTTGGCTACCGCGGGCGCTTGTGCCCGCGGTAGCCAGGGGCTCGGGGGCCGGCACATGCTCCCCCGCCTATCGGGTTCCGGAGGGAGCGACCAGGCGACCGCCGACGAAGGTGTGGGTGGGGTGCAGGTCGCGCAGGGCATCGCCGGGGCAGTGGGCGGGCTCTTGGTCCCAGATCGTGAAGTCAGCCCAGCGGCCCGGGGTCAAGGTGCCGCGCAGATGGGACTCGCCCGTGAGGTGGGCCGCCCGGGTGGTGTGCAGGGTGAGGGCCTCGTCGTACGAGATCGCGTGCTCGGGACCCTTCACTCCGATGACCGTCTGCCTTGTGGTCATGCCCCACACCGAGCGCATCGCGCCGAACTGGCCGACCGGGAAGTCGGAACCCGCGCTGACCTGGGCACCCAGGTCGATCCAACCGCGGGCCGGAAAGAGGCGGGCGACGCGTTCCGGGCCCCAGAAGCCCTCCTCGACCTCGGCGGTGTCGTGCAGCAGGGGCTGCTGGATGGTGACGGGGATGCCGAGGGCGACGGCGCGGGCGCGCTGCTCGGGGCCGGCGAGGCCGCCGTGCTCCATGACCAGGCTGCCGGCGGGCAGGCCGGGGTTGCGCTGCAGGACGCGTTCGTAGACGTCGAGGAGGGTGCGGACCGCGCGGTCGCCGTAGGCGTGCGTGCCGACCCGCCAGCCGCGCCGGACCACCGCCTCGACCGCCTCGACCAGCGCGTCCGGCTCCCAGATCAGCATCCCGGAGAAGGAGTGGTCACAGGCGTACGGCTCCTCGGTGGCGCCGGCCTCCAGGCCGCCGTCGAGGCCGAACTTCACGCCCCACACGGACAGGTATGGGTCGGAGTTGTCGCGCCACTCCTCCATGGTGTCGAGGAGGTCCTCCACCTGGGCCGCGCTGGTCATGCCGAGCGCCGAGATCAACGCGCGCACCCTGATGTGCAGCGCGCCCGCCTCGCGGGCGGCTTGGAGCACCCGGTAGTCCTCGGGGGTGACCGCGCAGTCCCGCACGGTACCGATGCCGGTGGCGGCGTAGTCGCGGGTGGCGATGCGGAGTCCTTCGATGCGCTCGGCCCGGTCAGGGGCTGGGACCAGGCGCTCCACCAGGTGCAGGGCGTTGTCGATCAGCCGGCCGTCCAGCTTGCCGTCGGCGTCACGGCCGATGGTGCCCCCGGGCGGTACGGGGGTGTCCTCGGTGATGCCCGCGAGGCGCAGCGCGTAGCTGTTGACGACGTCGTTGTGGCCGCCGCGCTTGACCAGGACCGGGTGCCGCTCGGTCGCCGTGTCGAGTTCAGCCGCGGTGGGCATGCGGCGCTCGGCCAGGTTGAGTTCCTGCCAGTTGGTGGTGGTGCGGATCCACTCGCCCTCGGGGGTGACCGCGGCCCGCTGCCGGATCAGGTCGAGGAACTCGGGGATGGTGCGGGCCTGGTGGACGGGGACGTCCTGGGCGCCGAGCGCGGCGAAGATCAGGTGGGTGTGGGTGTCGTCGAAGGCAGGCAGCACGGTCGCGCCGGGCAGGTCGCGGACCTCGGTCTTCTCGGTGACCAGGTGGTCGAGACCGTGCGGGTCGACGGACACGGCCGCGATCCGGTCGCCGCGCACCGCCAGGGCCCGCTGCGGGACCTGGCCGGGCACCAGGGTGTGCACCGCGCCGGCGCGGATCAGCAGGTCGGCTCCGTGATCAGACATCGTCTTCTCCCTCAGCTCGCAGCGTTTCGAAGGTGTCGCTGACGAGACTGTTGTAGAAGCCGTTCGGTAATTCGCCGCCATATCTGGATCGACCGCGCAGGAAACACGCCATGTGTGCACCACGATATACGGATCATGCGCCAACGTCGATCGGGACGGACGCAGGAGCGCAGCCGCTCCGCTCGCATCGTCCCGTGATCCCTGAGGCGGGGCGGTCCGGCCTGGGGCTGTGCGGACGCACCGCCGTACGTCGCGTCACTCCCTGTACGCCGATCGCGCCTGCGCACGACGGGCGTGCGCAACTCGGTGTGCTTGGCGCCGTTCGCTACTGAATCCGCCGGCCCTTTATCGCTGTAGCTGGGGGAAGACCACGCGGAGTGTCTGGACTCGTCTGTTGCGGCGGATCATGAGCCAGGCGAGGGTCGGCGGGCAGGGATCGGGGACGCCGACGGGGTTGGTGACGTCCATTTCCCAGATGGTGACGGAGTGGCTGGCCACGACGTGGCGTAGATGCTGGGTGATGCCCTTGTCCCGGTTCTGCCGCACGGCTGGGAAGGGGTGGCAGCGTTCGCCCGGCGTGCTCAGGACGCCGACCAGCACGGTCGGGCCGTCCTGGGCGTCGAGGATCAGCTTGGTGGCGGCGACGTCGCCGTCGAGGGAGAGGGTGGGGTTCTGCACGACGGTGACGGTGTAGCCGTCGGCGGTCAGCAGGTCGTAGACCCCCTTCCAGCCCGAACCGTCGACGAACCCGCCGTGGACCAGGACGACGTTCCTTGCTTCAGTGCTCATGTGTACGCACTCCTTCGGTGGACTACGGCGACTGCTGCGGTACGACCGTGACCGGCGCCTGGGCGGCCTGCAGGCGCGCCTCGGCGCGGGCGGGATAGACCTTCGTGAAGACGGCGGGGCCAACGAGGCCGATGACATGGGCGGCGATGCCCACCCAGGCAGGGGCATCCGCCGCGCCCGCGACGGCCAGGCTGACGCCGATGAACGTGAAGCCGGTGCCCCACGCGCTGGTGATGTGGTTGTTGACGCGGAGGAACTCCGGCATGTCCCAGAACTCACGCGGCGTCTGGCGTTTGGCGATGCCCAGCGTGAAGGGGCGGCGGATCGCCAGCGTCCCCCAGGCCGTGGCGGCCAGCCAGGCGAAGGAGAGGACGTCGGTGTGGTGCGACAGGGACGAGTGCGGCCGTGCGACGGCGACGGCGCCGACCAACACGAAGTACACGATGGTGCTGGCCTCCAGGATCAGCGCGTCGAGGTCGACCCCGTGACGGCGGTCCTGGAGCAGGAGCAGCAGCCCCGAGGCGAACCCGCTGACCGCGCCCCAACGCCAGTCGACGAAGCCCAACATGTGACGCCCGTCACACATAGCCGCCTGGGTTCTTACCGCTGTGAAGACGCGATGGCCGGCGTCCCACGGGTGCGGGACACCGGCCATCGGCCGCGTTCAGTGGGCGGCGGCCGTGTGCAGGGCCTTGGCGTACAGGGTCTTCCAGAGCCTTCCGGCGCCCGGCATCACGAAGAAGACGAGGAGCGCGATGGAGGCCAGGGTGAAGGGGAATGGGCGTACCCACTGGTTCCAGTTCGCGAAACGGTCGCCGATGGTCAGGGAGTACAGCCGGTCCGAGGAGTAGATGGTGACCAGCAAGGTGAGGAACTCGGCCCAGTGAGGCATGGTCGGCGTGCGGAAGATGTGCTTCATGACGGTCTCCTCTCTCAGCCGAAGTGGCGGATGCGGGCTGCGGTCGCGGGCGCGTAGGGCAGCCAGTCGCTGGTCGTTCCAGTGGTGACGAATTCGGCGACGGCGGTTGCGAATTCGAGGCTCAGGGTGCGCTGGGCGTCGCCGGCGCCGGCGAGGACGGGGCTGCCGGGGTAGGCGTCGAAGGTGTTGAAGAGGAAGGGCAGTTCGGCGCAGTGGGTGGCGCCCAGGGCGTACGGGTCCTCGGCGGGGGCGTAGTCGAACTGGTAGACGTAGGTGGTGTTGCCGCCGGCCGCGTGATGGTCGGCGATCTCCAGCGAGCCGTCGCGGAAGAGGCCGTCGGTCTGCACCGAGGTGAAGATCTGCGCCGGTGTCGCCTGCGGGAGGCGGGCGGCGTGCTGCTGGTAGACGTCCTGGGCGGCCTGTCGGCCGACCTGGGCGGTGAGGACGTCCAGGGCGGTTTCGGTGGTGAGGTTCTGGATGCGGGGGTCGAAGGCGAAGAAGGCCGTCGCTTCGTCGCGGGTGGTGCCGATCAGCAGGGTCTTGCCCTCCAAAGCGCCGTCATTGAGCGCCTGTTGCCGGGTGCGGGGCATGCCGGGGGCACCGAGGACCGGGTACATCGGCGGAGCCGCGCTACCCGGAGCCGCGAGCTGGACGGAGAGCCGGCCGTAGGCGTCCCGCAGCTGCTCGGCCGGCAGGGCACGCAGGGCCTTCGCGGCATCAGTGCCGACTGGGATGTCCAGCAGGCGCAGGTAGGCGTCGGCGTTCTCGGCGGCCTGGTGCGGATCCTGTGGGTTCAGGCCGAAGGGGCCGCTCTGCAGCAGCACCCGGGTGATGGACCCGTTCGTCTCGGGGTCGAGCGCGAGCGACAGGGCCGAGTACGCTCCGGCGGACTGCCCGCCGACGGTGACCGTGCGCGGGTCGCCGCCGAAGGAGGCGATGTTGTTCTGCACCCAGCGCAGCACGGCGGCCTGGTCCTGGGGGCCGAGGTTGGCTGCGCCGATCTGCGGCAGGTAGAGGTAACCCAGCGGTCCCACCCGGTAGTTGGCGGTGACGACCACGATGTCGCCCAGCGCGGCGAGGCGGCCGCCGTCGTACCAGTCCCAGCCGCCGGAGCCGCTGGTGAAGCCGCCGCCGTGCCACCAGAGCAGGACGGGTCGGGCCGCACCGTCCGCCAGCGCCCGGCGTGGAGTGAAGACGTTGACGGTCAGGCTGCCGTCCTCGTTCCAGTCCGGCACGCGCTGCCCCTGCACCTTCTCCAGCCGGGAGGCCGCCTGCGGAACGGAGGGGCCGGCCTTGGCCGCGTCCCGCACGTCCGTCCAGCCCGGGTGCGGCTGCGGCGGCGCGAACCGCAGCTCGCCGACCGGCGACGCGGCGTAAGGGATTCCCCGGAAGGAGACCGCCTCGCCCTCCGCGACTCCCCTGACCTTGCCCCGGTCGGTGTCCACCACCGTGTGCTCGATGCCGGTCATCGTGCTCACCTGCTCTCTCGTCTCGGTTGCTCTGAGACGCTTCTAAGCCGAGGCGAGAATCTGAGCCAGAAATGACCATCTGGATCGAGGAAAAAGGACATAGGATCTCGGCCTGTGGAGAGAGTGCGCCATCTGTTGAATGAAACGGACAGTCGGATCGCCGCCGCGATGCTGGCCGCACCACGCGCCTCGTGGCGCACGGTCGGCCGGGTCCTGGGCATCTCGGAGCGCACTGTCGTACGCCGGGCTGCACCACTGTTCGGCGACGGGACGCTGCGGGCCACGGCCGTACGCAACCCTGTGCACTTCCCCGAGCTGATTCCGCTGGCCCTGCGCATCCGCTGCCGGCCCAACCGGATCAGCGCCATCGCCGCCACCCTCGCCCGCCGGCCCGACACCATCTGGGTCGACGTCCTCGGCGGCGGCGACGAGATCTGCACCATCCTGTTCCTGGACGGACCGGACGCCCGCAACAACCTGCTGCTGCGCGACCTGCCCGCCACCCCCGCGGTCCAGTCCTGGACCTCGCACGTCCTGCTCCGGGTCTTCCCGGCCGCCTTCGACTGGAGCGGCGGCCTGCTGACACAGACCGAACTGACCAGCCTGCGGCCCGACCTGTCCGCGGCACCTACCCGCCCCGTCCTACAGCCCCTCGACCACCAGCTGATCACCGCACTGATCGAGGACGGCCGCGCCCCCTACACCGACCTCGCGCGCCGCGCCAACACCACCGCCCTGACCGCTCGCCGCCGGGTAGAGGCACTGGTCAACGGCCAGGTACTCAGACTCGCGACCGAAGTCGATCTGGCCCGGCTGGGCGTCCGGACCGAGGCACTCCTGTGGATCACGGTCGCACCTGGCGGACTGGAGGAAACGGGCCAGCAGCTCAGCCGCCACCCACAGGTCCGCTTCGCTTCCGCCACCACCGGCTCGGCCAACCTCCTTGTGGCCGTCGCGGCAACCGACCTCGACGCGCTCTACCGCTTCCTGAGCGAGACCATCGGCGCCCTCGAACACATCACCACCCTTGAGGTCACCCCCATCCTGACCGGGGTGAAGAGGACCGGCCTGGTCCGCCCGGGCAGTCTCTGATCCGATCACAGGTTCCGGGACTCAGCGGAAGCCGCTCCCGAGCGGCGGCTGCGTTTCCGGCCCCTGGCCATTTGACGCCCGCCGCATACTGGCGGGCAACCGGCTGGCGGCTGTTGTGCCATCCTGCACACCAGGGGCCTGGCAAATGGGGAAAGCGACAGAAACAGGTGGGCTGCTCGCTCCTGCCAGCACCAAGCGCTTCCCGGCGAGGGGACGTCGGGGACTGGTGAAGGCAGGCGAGGACAGCAACGCCAAAAGAGCGAGGAAGCCAAATAGAGCAAGGGCATCGCAGCTGCCGGGCTGCCACCACGGGTGGCGGCCCGGAAATGGCCGCTGCCCTGCCCGCGGTCGGTGTCCGTGGGCAGGGCTTGCGGGTAAGGAACCGTTGGCGTGCCACCTATCGCGGCGCGGCTCCCAGGTAGAGGCGTGCCACCTCAGGATCGTCCAGCAGTTCGGCACCACTGGCGACGAGGCGGACCCGGCCTGCTTCGAGGACGGCACCGACGTCGGAGGCGGCCAGACCGGAGCGTGCGTTCTGCTCGACAAGGAGCACGGTGCGGCCGTCGGTGGCGAGTTGCCGGATGCTGGTGAAGACCTGCTGCCGGGATTTGGGGTCCAGGCCGATGGAGGGCTCGTCGAGAAGGATGAGTGCGGGGTCGAGGATCAGGGTCCGAGCGAGTTCGACCTGCTTCTGCTCGCCGCCGGAGAGGGAACCGGCGTGCTCCCGCGCCCGTTTGGTGCAGATGGGAAAGGCCTCGACGGCGCGTTCGATGCGGGTCTGCACCACCTTGTGGTCCTTGAGGGTGTAGCCGCCCATGAGGAGGTTGTCCCACACGCTCATCGCCGGGAACAAGCTGCGGTCTTGGGGAACGTGGACGATACCGAGCCCCAGCCGTTCCCTGGGCGAGAGCTTGCCCAGGGGTTTGCCGCGAAAGGCGACGGTGCCCCCTTTCGGCCGCAGCAGCCCGCTGATGGTCTTCAAAACGGTTGACTTCCCTGCACCATTGGGGCCGATCAGGCACGTGACCGTGCCGGGTTCGACGGTCAGGTGCACGCCCTTCAGAATGTCGCCGGCACCGTATCCGGCCACAACGGCGTCCAGGGTGAGGATCGGGGCCATGGTCAGCTCCCCAGGTAGGCGTCGAGGACGAGAGAATTGGTTTGGACCTCGTCGGGTGTGCCGGTGAAGATCCGCTTTCCCTGGTCGAGCACGATGACCGGGTCACACAGTCGCATGACGAAGGTCATGTCGTGCTCGACGATGAGGAACGTGACTCCAGCCGCGTGCCGTTGCCGGATGTGGCGTTCCATAGTCTCGATCATGACCGGGTTGACGCCCGCGGTGGGCTCGTCCAGGAGCACCAGCTCCGGGTCGCTCATCAGTACTGCGGCGAACTCCAGCAACTTGCGCTGGCCGTAGGAGAGTTCCGAGGCCAGCAGGTCGGCGACGGGTGCCAGCCGGAACTCCTCCAGCAGTCGGCCCGCCCGCTGCCGGTCGGCTCGGCTCACCCGCCGGGTCAGCAGTTGCCGCCAGCTGTAGCCGCCGGCGACCACCAGGTTCTCCTCGACGCTCAGCTGCGGGAAGACCCGGGCCTGCTGGAAGGTGCGGGACAGGCCGCGCCGGTAGAGAGTACCGGCGTCCAGGCCTGTGACCTCACGCCCGTTGAACCGTACCTGGCCGCTGTCGGGCCGCAGGTATCCGGTGATCAGGTTGAACAGGGTGGTCTTGCCCGACCCATTGGGGCCGATGAGGGCGGTGACGGTGTCGCGCTGGACGGCGAACGAGCAGGAGTCGACCGCCCGCGTTCCGCCGAAGGACTTGGTGGCGTCGGTCACCTCGAGCAGTGCGGTCACAAGTGCCCTCCTTCTGTCGTCGGCACGGGGGCGCCAGGGGCCGTTCGCGGGGTGGACAGGCCGGCGGCGACGACTCTGGCCCGACTCCGCCGCCGGATCCGGTCCTGGACGGTGGGCAGGATGCCCCGCGGCAGTAGCAGCATGATCAGCAGGAACACCAGGGCGTAGGCGATGAGGTAGACCTGGCTGCCGCCGAGCTGGTAGGCGAGGTACTGCTGGGCGGATTCCAGGATGAAGGCGCCGATGACCGGGCCCCACAAGGTGGCACGACCTCCGAGGAAGGTCATCAGGACGATCGCGATCGTGATCAGCGGGTCGATGGCGAACTGCGGGTAGATGAAGCCCTCGTAGTAGCCCCACACCGCGCCCACCATGGCCGTGAAGCCGACGCTGAGGGCGAAGGCCAGTAGTTTGACTCCGGTGGTGCGAACGCCGATGCCGCGAGCCTTGTCCTCGTCCGCGCGTATCACGACCAGGCTCAGTCCGACCTTGGTGCGCATGATCGCGTACGTGACTGCCATCACCATCGCGAGCAGCACCAGCAGGACGTAGTAGAAGGGCCGGTCGAATCCGGCTCCCGAGAAGGGCGGCTGTGGCAGGGCCAGCCCCTGTGCGCCTCCAGTGATGCCGTGCAGGTTGAACGCAAGGGTCTGGGTGACGAACAGAAGCGTGATGGTGACGATGGCGAAGACATCGGCCCGAGTGCGCATCGCCACTGCGGCGATGGGCAGGCCGAGGACGGCACCGAGCAGGCCGATCACCGGTAGCGCCCAGAACGGCTCGTAGCCGCTGGTGACGGAGTGGTGGGCGAACCACAGCCCTTCCGCGTAGGCGCCGATACCGAAGAAGGCGGCGTGGCCGAGGGAGGGATAGCCGGCGAACCCGCCGACGATGTTCCAGGCACTGGACATCACCGCGAACATCAGGGTGAAGATCAGCATGTTGAGCGCCCAGTGCGCCAGATTGAACGACGGCAGGGCCGCCATCAGCCCGAAGAAGACGATGGCGATTGCTGCGCCACGGAACGCTTTCATATGGCCCCCCGGGTCGCGGTGCCGAACAGGCCTCGCGGCCTCAGGAGAAGGATGAGGAGGATGATGACGAAGTACGTCATCCCGGACCAGGACGGTGAGAGTGTCGAGGCGACCACGGCGGAGGAGACCGACACGATCACCGCACCGATCACGGCCCCGACCACGCTGCCCAGACCACCGAGCAGGACGATGGACAGCAGCAACGAGATCAGGTCGTAGTGACTGCCGGAGTTGAACGGATACAGCAGTCCGTAGACGGAGCCGGCTGCTGCCGCGGTTGCCGACCCGAGCCCGAAGCCGAGGGCGGACACGCGCTGGGCCTCGACGCCGAGCAGGCGGGCGGCATCCGGGTTCTGCACGGTGGCGCGCACGGCCCGGCCGAAACGCGTCCGGTTCAGCAGCAGATACAGAAGGCCGAGGGCGACGAGCGAGAGCAAGAAGCCCCACAGCCGCACCAAGGTGATCTGGTAGCCGAATACGGACCAGCTGGCGTTGCTGTAGGAGGTGCTGATGCTTCGGTAGTTGGTCTTCCACACCACGCTCATGACGCCCTCGACGAGCAGGGCGACGGCGAAGGTGACGAGCAGGCTGAGTTCGGAGCGGTCCTCCCTCTTCAGCGGCCGCAGGAAGCACACCTCGACCGCCACCCCGAGCGCGAACATCACGACCGTGGTGATCGGGATGGCCAGGAACGGGTCGAGGCCGAAGGAGGTGAAGAGTTGATAGGCCAGGTAGGCGCCCAGGATGACCATCGCTCCCTGCGCCAGGTTGACTACCTTCATAATGCCGAAGATCAGGGTCTGCCCGGAGGCCATGAGCGCATAGACGCCGGCGGTGAGCAGGCCGAGGATGAGCGCCTGGATGAGGCTGTGCATGGCGTGTGTCACCCGCCCCAGTTCGGCTTGGGGTGGACCGGGGCGACCCGGGCGACACCCGCGGGGTAGACGGGCACGAGCTTGCCGCCCTGCCACTGGACGAGGGAGAACTCGCCGGTCGGAGAGCCGTCGGCCCTCCAAGCCATGTTCCCGAGCAGAGTGGGCCAGCTCCCCGAGTGCAGGGACTGGGTGATCGTGGCGTTGTCGAGCTTGCCGGTCTTCTTGGCGACCTCTTCCAGCAACTGCCCGCAGGCGTAGGCCTCGGCGGACGTGTTGTCGATCTTCTGCGGGGTGCCGCCGTACTTCTTGAGGTACTCGGCGGTGAATCCGGCGCTTCCCGGTGCAGTGGACCCCGGATACCAGTCACCGGAGGACATGACGCCCGTGGTGTTGCCGGCACCCACCTTGTCGGGGAACTGTTGCGGGGAGTTCGCGCCGTTCGACTGGAACATGAACTTCGGGTTGAAGTGCAGCTGTACCAGTGCCTTGACCTGCTGGTAGGCGTCCTGCGTCTGGGTGCCACCGACCAGGACGTCCGGGTGAGCTGCGGCAACACCGGACATCACCGGAGAGAGGTCCTGGGTCTCGGCCGGATACACCTGCTTGTACACGGTCTTGATGCCCGCGGCCTCGAACTTGGCCCGGACGCTTTCGGCGACCGGGGCGGCGAACGGGTCGTCCAGCTCCGCGTAGGCGGCGGTCTTCGGCCGCTTGTCGGCCGGGAGCGACAGTATCCAGTTGGCGAACACATCACCGGAGCGAGTGGAGGGCGCCGGCTGGACGAAGAAGAGGTTGTTCAGGTGCTGTTCGAAGACCTTCGGGCCACCGCCGGCCGGCTCGAGGAAGGCGTATCCGTACCGCTTGGCGACCTGTGCCGCCGGTATGGTCAGCAGGCTGGAGAACGGGCCGAACACCAGGTCGACATGGTCCTGGTTGATGAGATTCTGGTAGTTGGTGATGACCTGGGTGGGGCTGGACAGGTCGTCGACGATCTTGATCTGCACCTTGCGGCCGAGCAGGCCGCCCTTGGCGTTGACGGAGTCGGCCCACAGCTGGTAACCGCGCTGGACAGCCTGACCGGAATCGGCGAAGTCCCCGGTGAGCGACACCGAGGCACCGATGACGAGCGGGCCGTGGGCTGATCCGGCGTCATCGGAGCCAGAGGTGGCGCAGCCGGTCCCGGCCAGCGCGCAGGCAGCGGCAACCGCGGTCAAGGCATTCCGGCGACGTGCGTTGCGTTTCATGGGTGGTCCTCGTGAGTGGCGTGTGGTGAGGTCGTCGCACCGACCAGGCCTGTGGCCGAGTCGGCCGGTCCGCAGCCGAGTTGGGCGGACCTGGTGGAGCAGTGGCGAGGATGTGGGCTGCGCGGCCGCCGTCCCTTCAGCCGGGTTGCGCAGCGTCACCGGTACGACTTGAACGGCACACCCACCGGCCGGTCCTTGCAATCGGATGCGGCACCGCCCGATTCAGGCGCTGCGACCGATCGAGAGAAGGGCAAGTGGCTGGACAACCGTCGCCTGATCGTCACAGCGGCCGCAGCTGCGACCAGACGATTTGGCAATCGATTGCACTCTGCCCACATATTGTGGAGTGCGCCACATGGTGTCAAGGGGTCGGATGGTCGTGCCGTCGCATCGGACTATCCGCAATGCGAACGATTGCAACGGGCGGGGCATCTCCTTGGAGTGCCGGCTGTGCAGCCGGGCGACGGGCGACGATCTCGATCTACGCCCGCTCCCCGGACCCGGACTTTCTGGTCCTGCCGCGGAGCCGCCGTGCGGTCATCCGTGGCACGCGACCCACAAGCCGTGCACCGTCCACCCGCCGCGGAGGCAGGGCAGACCGCTTCGCTCCCCTACAGGGTTTTCGATGATGGCTCGACGCCAGGCGTTTCCCCCCGACGCCGCCAATCTGTCACTGGGGCTCCGGACAGCTGCCCGGACCGGACTTCCATCCGCAGGCAACAGTCGGCTTCCGGCCGAAGAACAGCTAGGTCATCAAGGCCTCCAAGTCTGCTGGGCACGCGAAAGCGCGAGGCTAAAGGAGCAGGAGCATCGGCTGCTCGACCGCTTTGGTGAACTCGCTCATCCAGCGCGCCGCGTCGGCGCCGTCGACGGCCCGGTGGTCGACGGAGAGCACCACGCGCATGACGGTCGCCGTGGTGAGTGTTCCGTCGTCGCTGACCGCCGGCTCTCGGCGGCCTGCACCGACGGCGAGGATGGCCGCCTGGGGCGGGTTGATGATGGCGGCGAATTCCTCCACCCCGAACATGCCGAGGTTGGTGATGGTCAGGGTTCCGCCCTCAAGGTCGCTCTGGGCGAGCCGTCCGGCGCCGGCCTGCTCGACGTAGTCCTTGACCTCGCGGGCCACGCTGCCCAGAGGTCGCGCGTCCACGGACCTGACGACGGGGGTGACGAGGCCCCGGGGGGAGGCGATGGCAACGCCGATGTCGACGGAGGCGTAGCGGAGCATTGTCTCGTCCTGCCATACGACATTCATCTGCGGTACCTGCTGGTGCGCGTACGCCGCCGCCTTGATGACGAAGTCGTTGACCGAGACGCGGATGGCGGAGACCTGGTTGACCTCACTGCGCAGAGCCAACAGCGTGTCGATGCGGGCACTGCCTTTGAGATAGAAGTGCGGGGCCTGCTGCTTGCTCCGGGTCAGGCGGGCGGCAACGGCACGCCGCAGGCGTGTGTGCGGGATGATCTCAGCCAGGCCGGGCGGTGCCGCCGCGGCCTGCCTCCCGGCCTCCGAAGCCGGCGCCGGTGGCCTGGCTGCCTCGGGCGGGGTCCGGCTGACATCGGTCGGTTCCGCCGCTGAGGTCTGGGCGGCGGAGCCGTTGGCCGCAGCCGCGCCACCGTCCACTCGGGCCGCGATCGCCCGTTCGACGTCCTTGCGGACGATCCGCCCGTGCGGTCCGGTGCCGTGGACGTCGGTCAGCGACAGTCCGGCCTGTTTCAGCAATCGCCTTGCAAGGGGACTGGCGAAGATCCGTTCATGTTCCTCGGTCGCAGCCGGTGCGGCGCCCGGTCCTTCCGGCTGCGGGGCGGGGGTACTGCCGGCCCGCGCGGTGGTGTCTGTGGAGGGACCTCGGGCGATTCCCAGGCGGCCGAGCACGGCGTTCAGGTCGGTGAAGTCCTCGCCTGGATCCAGTAGTACCGCGATGGGTGAGCCGACCTCCACGGTGCTGCCGGCCTCGGCGAGAATGCCGGCCAGCGTCGCGTCATGCTCCGCCTCCAGCTCGACCATCGCCTTGTCGGTTTCGATGACGGCGATGGGATCCCCGGCACCGAAGCTGCCGTGCTCCTTGACGAGCCACTGCGACAGCAACGCCTCGGTCGATCCTGCCGCCACCTCGGGCATATGCAGCAGCTTGGCCATGACCTCTCCTTGTGTCCTCTCGACTGCGGGAATGCGGCGAGCTCAGCCGGCGTCGCGGATCTGACGGAGCCGGGCGATGATCTCCTCGGCGCCGGCGATGGCGGCGCGCTCGAGGACCTTGCTGATACTCGGCGACGACTCAGCCCCTGTCACGCGCTGCACCGGCTGGTCCAGCCAGTCGAAGAGGCGGCGCTGGATCTCGTCGGCGAGCCAACCACCGTAGGACGTGCCCACGGCGCCCTGCTCGACGATAAGAACGTTGTTGGTCTTCCTCACGCTCTCCTCGATCGCCTCCCAGTCGACGCCGGCCCGGTCCAGCCACCGCAGGTCGATGACATCGGCGTCGACCGTCTCGACCACGTCCAGAGCCTCGATGCACCGGTCCACCATCGACAGGTAGGAAATGACGGTCAGGTCCTGGCCGCGCCGCCTGAACGCGGCCTTTCCGACCGGGATGCAGTAGTCGAAGTCGTCGACCGGTCCGATGCCCGACGAGTTGTACAGGTCGACGTGTTCCAGGACGACGACGGGATCCTTGCAGCGCAGGGCTGCGTTCATCATCCCCACGTAGTCGAAGGGGGTGCTCGGCGCCGCGATGCGCAGGCCTGGGGCAGTGGCCAGGACTCCGGCGGGGTCCATGGTGTGCTGCGAGCCGTAGCCCGTGCCGGCGGCGATCTTGCTGCGCAGCACGAAGGGCATGTCGCTGTCGCCGCCGAACATGTGCCGGGCCTTGGCGACCTGGTTGAACAGTTGGTCGGCTGCCACCCACATGAAATCGGCGTACATCAGTTCCGCGACCGGCTTGTAGCGTCCGTCGAGGGCAATGCCGCCGCTGAGGCCGACGAATGCGTTCTCGCTGATGGGCGTACCCAGAATCCGCCCGGGGAAGTTCTCGGCGAGGTTCTTGGTGGCACCGTTCGTGCCGCCCTTCAGCTTGTGGACGTCCTCGCCCATGACGACGATGGAGTCGTCCTGCGCCATACGCCGCTGCATGACCTTGCTGACCACGTCGATGAACTTGACGGTGTCTGTGGCGCCGGTGAAGCTCTCTGCTTCCTCGAACCGCACGCCCTCGTCGAACTCGCTGAGGTCACCGCGGACGCCGACGTCGACGAAGCTCGTCTCGGGCCACTCCGAAGCCTTGATCCGCCGCTGGCCGGGCTTGCCGTCGGGTACCGGTTCCAGCAGCTCGTCGCCGATGTCGGACATGGTGGTGGCTATGTCGACGGCCGCCTGGTCGATCTCTTCCTGGGTTGCCAGCGCACGGCGCAGCAGCTGCCGTTTGAGCATCTCGAGCGGGTCGCGCTCGCGCCAGCTCCTCTCCTCGGCCCTGTCCCGGTACCCGAAGGCACTGCCGGGGTAAGGACCGTTCTGGTGGAAGAACCGGTAGACCTCGGCCTCGACGACCGTGGGGCCGCCTCCGGAACGCATGACGTCGAGGGCCTCCTGCATCGCCAGTTGGACAGCCACGGGGTCCATGCCGTCCACACGCCAGCTGGGGATGTTGAAGCCCAGGCCACGGGCGGACAGCCGCGGCTCGGCGGTCGCCTCGCTCACATGGGTGGATACCGCGTACTGGTTGTTCTCGATGAAGAAGCAGACGGGCAGTTTCCACGCTGCCGCAAGGTTGAACGTCTCCAGAACCGAGCCGATGTTCACGGCGCCGTCACCGAAGTAGGTCACCGACACGGCATCGGTACCGGCCCGTTGGTGGGCCCAGGCGAAGCCCGCGGCCTGCGGAACGCCGCCGCCGACGATGGCGTTCGTACCCATCGCGCCGGCCTCGCGCCATTGCAGGTGCATGGATCCGCCGCGACCCCTGCAGAACCCCCGTTCGAGACCGCAGATCTCGGCCAGCGTGCGCTCCAGAACTGTCCGCACGCCCGGCGTGATTTTCGCCAGTGATCCGGACGGTGCATCGGCGACATGCGCGAACGCCTTGGCCAGGAACTGGTGGTGGCCGCGGTGGGTGCCGTTGACGAAGTCGCTGCTGCGCAGGGGCAGCACCGAGCCGACGGCTCCTCCCTCCTGTCCGATGCTCGAATGCGCAGGGCCGTGGATCAGCCCCTGGCCGGCGAGCTCCAGCACGTACTCCTCGAAGGAGCGGATCCACAACAGGTGACTGAGCATCCGGCGCAGGACATCGCCCTCGGCGTTGTCCCAGTCCCTGTCGGTGGCCCGCAGTTCCACCCAGTTCGACGCCGCGCGCAGCCGGTGGTGCGTGGCCATGAAGCCTCCTCGACGTGGCTTGATACACGCCGGACCCTGACACACATTGGATCCAACGACAAGGCCGAGAACTGAAGATGTGGAGCAACTGGCGAGGACTATGCCTGAAACCGAGGGCCTACTAGGCTGAAGTACACATCGATCGGATCCAATGGAGGAACTCGTGAGGGATTCAACATCCGGACTGCCCGGCCTGGCCGGGGTCGATCACTTCGGATTTACGGTCCCCGACCTCGACGAGGCACGGCATTTCCTCGTCGATGTCCTGGGGTGCGAGTACATGTACACACTCGGCCCTTACCAGGACGACGGAACCTGGATGGCCGATCACCTCAACGTGGCGGCCGACACGGTGATGCGCCGCCTGCACTTCTTTCGCTGCGGCGGAGCGGCGATCTTCGAAGTGTTCGACTACGAAGCCACGGCCCAGCGCCGCGAACAGCCGCAGAACAGCGACGTCGGCGGTCACCACGTCGCCCTGTACGTCGAGGATCTCGACGCGGCCGTGGCATACCTGCACGAACGCGGAGTCCGGGTGCTCGGCGCACCGACCACGAGCAAGGGACCCAGCGCAGGCCAGCGGTGGGTGTACTTCCTCGCACCGTGGGGCATGCAGTTCGAACTGGTCTCGTACCCGGACGGTAAGGCCTTCGATAGGCTCCCCTCACCAGCGCAAACCATGCAAAAGTACCGGAGGGCACGTGGCGAGCACTAAGGCGGCGCTCAGGCCGGGCGTGGCCAGCCGGCGCATCGCGGAGCACCTGCGCGAGCAGATCCTCGCCGGCCGGCTGTCACCCGGTGAACGCATCGTCCAGGACGAGATCGCCGAGCAGTTCGGCGCAAGCCGCCTGCCCGTTCGAGAGGCTCTGCGCATCCTGGAATCCTCTGGCCTGGTGACGCTGCGCTCCAGCACCGGAGCATGGGTCGCCACGATGGAGCAGCGCGACTGCGAGATGGCCTACAAGATCCGCGAACGGGTCGAGCCCCTGGCTCTGGTCGAATCACTCGCTGCGCTGAGCGACACCGACATCGACCGCCTCGAGGAGATCCAGGCACAGATCGAAGCCTCCGACGATGTCGAGGACTTTCTGCGCCTGGACCGCGAGCTGCACACACTCACCTACAGCGGATGCACCGTCACCGAGCTCAACAGCATGGTCAACCGATACTGGGACATGACACAGCACTATCGTCGCGCCTTCACCCGGCTGGCCGGCCCTGACCGCAAATGGGTCATCAACGCCGAGCATCGGCTGCTCATCGAGGCCATCCAGCGACGAGACGTCGAAACGGCCGAACACGTGCTCATCGGCCACATCAAGCGCACCCGCCTCGAGCTTCTGCGTCATCCCGAGGTGTTCTCCAGCGAGCAGCACTGATGACACGGCCTCACAGGCATGGGTCCTGGCCGGGCAGCCCGCCTGGCCAGAGCCTGCACGTCGTGCCCACACAGCCTGACGGCGAGCGTCTTCGGCGGCCAGGCCACAGCTGACCTCGTACATGTCTTGCGGGATGTGTCTCAGCCGCGCGTCGGCTTGCGGTCCACGGCGTCCGCGGTCGATTCCCGGATGACCAGATGCACGGGCAGCAGCACTGTCTTGGCCGCCGACACGGTGTCGTGCGATAGCTCCGTGCGGTCCAGCAGCTCCAGCAGCAGGTGCGCGGCTTCCGCGCCGAGTTCGTGATGCGGCACATGAACGGTGGTCAGCGGCGGCTGGAACTCATCCGCGAACTGCATGTCGTTGAACCCGACCAGGGAGACGTCCTGCGGGCAGCGCAGTCCCCTGGCGCGCAGCACATGCAGCGCTCCGAGCGCGATCAGGTCGTTGCCGGCGACGATCGCCGTGGTGGACGGGTGGCGGTCGAGAAGTTCGCCCGTGGCCTGCTCTCCCGCCGCCACCGTGTACGCCCGGGCCGGTATGACCGGCGCCTGGTCCGGGCCGATCCCTGCGCTCTCCATCGCATGCCGAAAGGCCTGGGCTCGGGTGATCCCGGTGGACATGTCCTGTGGGCCGGACACATGGGCGACGTAGCGGTGCCCTCGCTCCAGCAGGTGCTCGGCCGCGAGCGACACACCGGCGCTGTCATCGCCCGCGACGAACGGGAAGAGCTTCCGGTCGGTGCAACGGTTGAGGAGCACGATGGGCACTCCGGACTTGCGCGCCTCGTCCAGCAGCGGGTGTGTGCGCCGTGCGGTGGCGACGATGAACCCGTCGACCTGACGCCCCAGCAGGACGTCGAACTGGTGGCGCTCCTTGTCCTCGTCGCTGTCCGTATTGGCCAGCAGTGCGGTGTAGCCCCGAGGCGCAAGGGCCGCCTCGATGCCCCGTGCCATGGGCGGGAACAGCGGATTGGTGAGGTCCGGCATGAGGACCCCGACCGTGAACGAACGGTTCGTCCGCAGGCTGCGGGCGGCGGTGTTGGGGGTGAACCCCAACTCCTCCGCGGCGGCCCTGACCCGCCTGGCCGTCACCGGGCTCACTCGACCGCTCGTGCGGGGATTGAGGGCACGGGACGCCGTGGCTTGGTGAACCCCGGCAAGTCGTGCGACGTCGGACAGGGTGGGGCGCGTGCTCACGGGCGCAGTCTAGGGATGTCCGCCACGTCACCACAACCGATTGCCTCGGGGATGCAACGACCACCGCTTCAACCCACTTGACAGGCCCGCAGGCGCGGCGCAAGCATAAAGTGGCAATCGATTGCAGAGCGCATACAGCGAGCGGCGCCCGACCCGCTCGCTGCGGACACGTTGTGTCATCACCACAGATCAAGTGCTCCCTTTCTCATCGCGTGCTGGGCATGGCCGGTGCTTTCTCAGAGCAACCGAGCGCATGTCACCGAGCCCGTGTCGGCTTCTCCGCCACGGCGAGGGTTACCGCCTGCCGGCATGCCGGCCCTGCTGCGCCGTCTTCCAGGAGTGAGGAAAAACCATGACGTATGTCGCCACCGACCGCCCCCGCATCGGCTGGATCGGTACCGGCCGTATGGGGTACCAGCTGGCAGGCCGTCTGCTCGACGCCGGCCACGATGTCGCCGTCTACAACCGGACCCGGGCCAAGGCCGAGCCGCTGTCCGAGAAGGGCGCGACGATCGTCGAGCGGCCCGAGGAACTCGCCGACCGGGACGTCGTGTTCGTGATGGTCTCCGCCTCCGCGGACCTGGAGTCGGTCACCACCGGCCCCGGGGGCGTGCTGACCGCGAAGAACGTCGCGCCGGGCGTACTGATCGACAGCTCCACGGTGTCCACCCAGGTCTCCGCCCTCGTGCGGGAAGCGGCCGCCAAGCGCGGCACCGACTTCCTGGCCGCGCCGGTCAGTGGCAACCCGAAGGTGATCACGGCCGGCAAGCTGACCGTCGCGGTCTCCGGTCCACGCGAGGTGTTCGATGCCGTCGAGCCCCTGCTGAACCTGCTGGGCCGCGGTGTGACCTACGTCGGGGAGGACGAGGTGGCCCGCCTGGTCAAGATCGCGCACAACGTCTTTCTGGGTGTCGTCACCCAGTCGCTGGCCGAGATCACACTGCTCGCGGAGAAGGGCGGCGTCAAGCGCTCCGCGTTCCTCGAGTTCCTCAACGACTCGGTGATGGGCTCTGTTTTCACCAAGTACAAGTCGCCGGCGTTGGTCAACCTTGATTTCAAGCCGACCTTCACCAACATCCTGCTGCGCAAGGACTTCGACCTCGCACTGGCCGCTGCCCGCGAACTGGAGGTTCCGATGCCCGTGGCCTCGACCACCGCGCAGTTCGTCCAGGCGGCGATCGGCGCCGGGCACACCGAAGAGGACTTCGCCACTCTGATCCTCGAACAGGCACGCCGCTGCGGCATCACGCTGGAACCGGAGAACGTGACGGTGGACGACGGCCTCACCCCCCGGTCCTGAGCGTTCGGCCGGCCGGCACCAGGAGCCCGCACGGCTTCGGCAAGCCCACCACCAGGCGACTACGCCCCTCCTCCGACCGCCCGCACGGCCCCTCGCCGGTTTCCCGGGCAACGTGACAAAGGACGAACCACACGATGACAGTGACGAGCGTGAGCGCCTCACGCCCCATCCCGGCCCACGGCCACAGCGCAGTCGACTACGAGACGCGCGTGGACTACGACCGGCTGCGGTCCTACCGGCTGGAGCGCGCCCGTGGCGTGCTGGACGCCAGCGAGTGCGGCGCTTTCCTGCTGTTCGACTTCTACAACATCCGCTACACCACGCAAACCTGGATCGGCGGTGCCCTCGGGGACAAGATGACCCGGTACGCCCTGCTGACCCGCGGAGGAGACCCGGTGCTGTGGGACTTCGGTTCCGCCGCCAGACATCACCAGTTGTTCGCTCCATGGCTGAAGCCCGAGAACTCCCGTGCCGGCATGCTGGGCATGCGCGGCGCCATCGCTCCGGACGCCGGCCTGATGGCCTCGGCGGTGCGCGAGATCAAGGGCATGCTGGAGGACGCGGGGGTGGCGGACCTGCCGGTCGGTGTGGACATCGTCGAGCCGCCGTTCCTGTTCGAGATGCAGCGGCAGGGGCTGAAGGTCGTCGACGCCCAGCAGATGATGCTCGACGCCCGGACCATCAAGTCGCAGGACGAAATCACCCTGCTGTCCATGGCCGCGGCCATGGTGGACGGGGTCTATCACGACATCGTCGACGTGCTCAGGCCCGGCATCCGGGAGAACGAGATCGTCGCCTTGGCCAACAAGCGCCTGTACGAGATGGGCTCCGACCAGGTGGAGGCCATCAACGCGGTCTCCGGCGAGCGCTGCAACCCGCACCCGCACAACTTCTCCGACCGCCTCATCCGCCCCGGGGACCAGGCGTTCTTCGACATCATCCAGTCCTATAACGGCTACCGCACCTGTTACTACCGCACTTTCGCGGTCGGCAGCGCCACCAGCTCTCAGCGTGACGCCTACACCAGGGCCCGCGAGTGGATGGACGCCGCCATCGCCGTGGTGAAGCCGGGGGTCGGCACCGACCAGGTGGCTCGGGTGTGGCCGGCCGCGACCGAGTTCGGTTTCGCCAACGAGATGGCCGCCTTCGGCCTGCAGTTCGGCCACGGGCTGGGCCTCGGCCTGCACGAGCGGCCCATCATCAGTCGGCTCAACAGCCTGGACAACCCCGTGGAGATCCAGGAGGGCATGGTCTTCGCCCTGGAAACATACTGCCCGGCCTCGGACGGCTTCTCCGCGGCACGCATAGAAGAGGAGGTCGTGGTCACCGCCGACGGACCACAGATCCTCACGAAGTTCCCGGCGCAGGAGCTCTTCGTCGCCAACGCTTACTGACGGGACCCGCCCGACGGCCCGGGCCCGTGCGGCGGGCCCGTGCCTCGTGCCACGGCACACGCGGTGCTCATGTCCCCGTGAGCGGAGCCGTCCTCGCCTCCTGGAGGCCGGCCGCCGTATGAAACCGCTCAGCAGCACCTTTCGCAGCGAACCGTGGCGGCGGCCGGGTGGGCGGCCCGCCCAGCCCCGTGGCGGCGACGGGAGAGACGGCCGCCCGGACAACCGGAGACATGTCCCGGGAGCCGTTGTGGCAACGGTCGAACGATCGCGGAGGACCCTCCGGCCGTGCCGCCGGGGTACCAAGCGGGTGGCCAGGATCGCCGAGGAGCCCTGCCTCGCCCCCCCTCGGCACCGGTCCGCATCAAGGTTCATGGCACCACCCACCGCTGCCACGCCGGACAACCTGGCGCTCACGCAGCGAATCTCATCATCGGAACGTGCAGAAGGCGATGAATCAGTGAGTGCACACCACTCGGGCTCCCCCGCCCGGCTCCGTATCGACAAGATCCCCACCGACCTGTTCATCGGCGGCCACTGGCAGCCGTCGAGCGACGGCTCCCGTATCGATGTCGTGGACCCGGCCACCGGCGAAAAGCTCGCCGATGTCGCCAGCGCGACCACCGAGGATGCCCTCGCTGCTGTGGCCGCGGCCGATGCCGCCCTTCCCGGCTGGGCCGCCACCCCACCCCGGCAGCGAGCCGAGCTTCTCCGCCGCGCCTTTGACCTGATGACCCGACGGGCGGAGGAATTCGCCGAGCTGATCGTCCTGGAGAACGGCAAGACCCTCGCCGACGCCCGCGGCGAGGTGGCCTACGCCGCAGAATTCTTCCGCTGGTACGCCGAGGAGGCCGTGCGGACCCTGGGCAGCGTCCAGACCGCGCCGTCCGGCTCGAACAGGATCCTCGTGCTGCGCCAGCCGGTCGGCGTCTCGGTCCTTGTCACACCGTGGAACTTCCCTGCCGCGATGGCCACCCGGAAGATCGGTCCGGCGCTGGCGGCCGGCTGCACCGTGGTCCTGAAGCCCGCCAGTGACACACCGCTGACCGCGCTGGCCGTCGCCGCCCTCTTCGCGGAGGTGGGCTTGCCCGCCGGTGTGGTGAACGTGCTGCCCTCCCGCCGCTCTGGGGCGGTCGTCGGCGCGATGCTGGACGACCCACGGGTACGCAAGCTGTCGTTCACGGGTTCCACCGAGGTCGGCCGGGTCCTTCTGGCTGCCGCGTCCAAGACCGTGGTCAACTGCTCGATGGAGCTCGGCGGCAATGCGCCGTTCCTGGTCTTCGCCGACGCCGACCTGGACGAAGCGGTGGCCGGCGCCCTGGTGGCGAAGATGCGCAACGGTGGTGAGGCGTGCACGGCCGCGAACCGCTTCTACGTCGAGGCATCGGTCGCGGACGAGTTCACCCGTCGGCTGGCCGAGGCGATGGGCGCCCTGAAGGTCGGCCCCGGCCTCGACGACGGAGTGCAGCTCGGCCCGCTCGTCAACGCGGAAACCCGGGACAAGGTGGCCGAACTCGTCACGGGCACCGTGCAGGCCGGCGCCTCGCTGGTGACCGGCGGCCGGCCGCTCGAGGGCGCCGGTCACTACTACCCGCCGACGGTGCTCAAGGACGTGCCCCCGGGCGCGCCAGTGCTGGAGGAGGAGATCTTCGGCCCGGTCGCTCCTGTCGTCAGCTTCACCACCGAGGACGAGGCGATCGAGCTGGCCAACGCTACGGAGTACGGTCTGGTCTCCTACGTCTACACCTCCGACCTGGCCCGCGGCCTGCGGGTGAGTGAGCGTCTGGACTCCGGCATGGTGGGGCTCAACCGCGGTGTCGTGTCGGATCCGGCAGCGCCGTTCGGCGGTACCAAGCAGAGCGGCATCGGACGCGAGGGTGGTCATGAGGGGCTGCTCGACTACACGGAGTCCAAGTACATCGCCCTGTCATGGTGACCGCATACCGTAACCCGGACACATCACACGCTTCGCCGTCAGGCTGACGGCAACGCCCGTGCACGGGCGATCCCGGTCGGCGGCGGCCTGGATCGCCCGGGCACCGAGCCCTTACATGGCATACCGCTCGTACGCCACGACCGGCCGCCCCGCACCGGTCCCTGGCGGCCACGTCCGTGAAGACCTGCCTTAGCCGCTGCGCGGTCGACCCGGTGTGCTGGGCACAGCTGCGGCACTAACGGTAGGTGGGTGTGGCGCGGCCCTCGAAGTGCTCGGCGTCAGCTCGCGCTGCTGCGTTGCGGCGCGGCAGACACGCCGGCGTCCGTGTCGGCGGGCAGATAGCGCGAGGCCACGTCGACTGCGACACCGCCCCTCAAACGGCTCGGGAGCAGGTGGCGTTGGAGCGCGAGAGCCGCGGTACGTTCGCACGCGTATTGGTGAGCGTTGTCCAGGCACAGCGCGGCTCGCGTGACGAGCTCCTCGGCAAGGAGCAGATCATCCTCCTGGAACGGCACCGGGTCCTTGGTACGGACGAATACCGCGACACCCAGCACAGAACGCCGCGCACGGATGGGCACGATCATCAGGGAGTGCATCCCGTTCTCACGGATCCACCGGGCTCGTGCCGAGTCTCGATCGAGCCATGTCCCCGCAGAGGTGTCCAGCACCGGTTCCAGGTGGGATCTACCCGTGCGCATGACTCTGGTGATGGGTGAGGTCGGGGAGAAGGGGACCTTCTCTGCGCGCGCCCACGGAGACTCTGGGGCACCTGGGTGGATGGAGGCCGCGCCGGCGCGACGCAAGGCGGGCAGGCGCTCGCCGTCGGGGCTGGTGTCTACCGGGAGCTCCACGCCAAACGGGACGGGCTCTGCCGCCAGGTCGACGGTGACGTAGTCAGCCAGCACGGGCACGGCGAGGTCGGCCAGTTCCTTCCCGGTCTGCATGACATTCGAGGGCGCTGCCGATGCGCGTGCTGGCCTCGCCGAGGACGGCAAGACGCTCTCGGACCCGCTGGCTGCCGGTGACATCCACGATCATGGAGCACACCCCCAATGCCTGCCCGCTTGCGTCCTGCAGGCAGAAGAACGAGACCGAATACGCGTGCTCCCGGCGTCGATCCGTCGGCGGCCATCCCCGGAACTCGTGGCCCGCGGAGGTGCCGCTCCCCAGCACCTGCCGCATCACCACCTCAAGCGCGTCGGCCTCGAAACCGGGCTTCACATCCGCCACCCGACGCCCGAGCCGCCGGTCATGAGGCACTCCGTCGAAGTTCTCGCACGCATGCCCTCCCCTTTGACCGGCGACGCCAGGGGCCGGGATCCACACATACACATCCCGAGCACTTCGAGCGCCCACGCGGCCGCGGTCTGCGCACGTGTCTGAGAGCGAGGCGCTCGGGAGCGCACGTGGGCGACGTGAGACACGCCACAGCACTAGTTCATCGTTCAATCTCTTGCGCAGAAATATCTGGCTTGGAAGATTGATTGATATGGGCGTCCCACCCGGGGACGGATCCCGTCCTCACGAGACACCCGAGGAGGCCGCAATGCCGGCATCCGAGAACCGACCGCAGGGACTGCTCGCGCGGATCGGCCGCTTCTTCGGCCGGCCCTCCGGCAGGCACGCAGGACGCGCGTCCCTGCACCTTCCAGAACAAGAGGAACCCATCATGTTCAACATCGCCAATGTCAAGGCCGCCCCCAGCCCGGATCTGCTGACCCCTGAGAACTCGGTGATGCTGTTCGTCGACCACCAGCCGCAGATGTTCTTCGGGACCGCCAGCGGCGACCGCACCGCGATCGTCAATGCCACCGTGGGCCTGGCGAAGGCGGCCAAGGCGTTCGGTGTGCCGACGGTGCTGACCACCGTGGCCGCCGAGTCCTTCTCCGGCCCGCTCCTGCCCCAGCTGGCCGAGGTCTTCCCCGGTCAGGAGGTCATCGACCGCACCACGATGAACGCCTGGGAGGACAACGCGGTCGTCGAGGCGATCAAGGCCACCGGCCGCCGGAAGATCGTCATCTCGGGCCTGTGGACCGAGGTGTGCATCGTTCTCCCCGTGCTGTCCGCGCTCGGACAGGGCTACGAGGTGTACGTGGTGGCCGACGCCTCCGGCGGTGTCACCCCGCAGGCTCACGAGCACGCCATCGAGCGGATGGTCAATGCCGGTGCCGTGCCGGTGACCTGGATCCAGGTCCTGCTCGAGCTGCAGCGCGACTGGGCCCGTGCCGAGACGTACCTCCCTGTCATGGAGATCGTCAAGGAGCACGGCGGCGCCTACGGTCTCGGCGTCGTCTACGCCCAGTCCGTCATCGGCGCCCACGCCGCGGGCTGATCCACCGGGTCGCCGGCCCGAGGGCACCCCGCCCCTGGGCCGGCACCGGCCCGCAGCCCAAGACCTCGAAGTACCCGCCGTCCCGGGGATGCAGCGGCGCAGAGGTCATCCCGCGTCCCAGAAGCAGCGGGCCTGCCACCGAGCGGTCGGCCCATGGACGGCCCATGTTCTCGTGCGCGAGCAATCCGAACCCGACATGGGCCGTGACCCAAGGAAACGACAGTGAACCTCAATCATTCCTCGGCGCCCGGCACGCCGGGCGGTCGTGAACCGCTGCTGCCGGCCCTGATGACCGTGACGGCGGTGAGCGGGCTCATCGACGCGGTCAGCTATCTGGGGCTGGGCCATGTCTTCACCGCGAACATGACCGGCAACGTGGTCATCATCGGCTTCGCCGCCGCCGGCGTCCCCGGGTTCTCGGTGCTCGGCTCGCTGGTGTCGCTGGCCGCCTTCCTTCTCGGAGCGGGAGCGGCCGGCCGTCTGGGAACCGTGCTGGGCCGCACGTCGCCGAGCCGGCTGCGCTGCATCCTGCTGCTGGAAACGGTGCTGCTGGCCACGGCCACCACGGTCGCCTTTGTCGCGAGCCATGCGGTCCATGCGCTCATCGCCCTGATCGCGCTGGCCATGGGCCTGCGCAACGGGACGGTCCGCAAACTCGCCGTTCCGGATGTGACCACGACGGTACTGACCCTGACGCTAACCGGACTCGCGTCCGACTCGACCCTGGCAGGCGGTACCAATCCGCGTGCCGGCCGTCGGCTGGCCTCGGTGCTGGCGATGCTGGCAGGCGCGTTCGGCGGCGCCCTGCTCGTGCAGCACACGGGGCTCGGCTGGCCTCTGCTGGCAAGCACATTCGGTACCGCTGCCGCCGTCCTGGCCGTACCACGCGGCCCGTCCGCGGGCTGACTCAAGCCCGCCTGTCAGTCCCCCTCACTGCGGCGCCAGCAGCCGCTTCACCCCCACACCCCCCATTTTTTGGGCTCGCTCATTGGAGATGATTTCCATGGCCACTATGCCCGTGGCTGGCCTCCCCCCTGTCAGCGACGACCACGTCGCCGACCTCGTGATCCGCAACGCCAAGCTGTACACCGGCGACCCGACAAACCCCCAGGCCAGCGCCGTCGCCATCAAGGACGGCAAGGTCACCGTGGTCGGTGACGACAACGACGTCGCCCGACTGATCAGCGGCCGGACCCGAGTGGTCGACGCGCTGGGCCGCCGGGTCGTGCCCGGCCTCAACGACTCCCACCTGCACGTGATCCGGGGCGGCCTGAACTACGTCCTGGAACTGCGCTGGGACGGCGTACCGACGCTGCGCCAGGCACTGGCGATGCTGCGCGAGCAGGCCGCCCGCACCCCCAAGGGGCAGTGGGTCAGGGTGGTCGGCGGATGGTCGGCGGACCAGTTCGCCGAGAAGCGCCTGCCGACCCTGGCCGAGCTGAACGCGGCCGCTCCGGACACACCGGTGTTCGTGCTGCACCTGTACCAGTCCGCCCTGATGAACCGCGCGGCGCTGAAGGCTGCCGGCTACACCAAGGCCACGCCCGACCCCAAGGGCGGCCAGCTCGTGCGCGGCCGTGACGGGGAGCCGACCGGCATGCTCCTGGCCGCCCCCAGCGCGCTGATCCTGTACTCCACCCTCGCCGCGGCACCGACCCTGCAGGGCGAGGACCTGAAGACCTCCACCCGCCACTTCCTGCGCGAGCTGAACCGATTCGGTCTCACCTCGGCCATCGACGCGGCCGGCGGCTTCCAGAACTTCCCCGACAACTACGGCACCGTCATCGACCTCGCCAAGGCCGGCCAGCTGTCGCTGCGCATCGCCTACCACCTCTTCCCGCAGACCCCGGGACAGGAGATCGACGACCTCAAGCGCTGGATCGACATGGTCAAGCCCGGAGACGGCGACGCATGGCTCCGGCTCAACGGCGCCGGAGAGAACCTGACTTGGTCGGCGGCCGACTTCGAGAACTTCACCGAGCCCAGGCCCGAGCTGGCCGCGGGCTACGAGGGCGACTTCGAGAAGGCCGTACGGCTGCTGATGGAGAACGGCTGGGGCTTCCGGCTGCACGCCACCTACGACGAGACGATCCGCCGCGACCTCGCGGTCTTCGAGAAGCTCGCCGCCGAGGGCCTCTTCCCCGCCGGCAACCGCTGGCTGTTCGACCACGCGGAGACCGTCTCGGGCGAGAGCCTGGACCGCGTCGCGGCACTGGGCGGCGCCATGTCGGTCCAGAACCGCATGTCCTTCCAGGGCGAGGCGTTCGTACGCCGCTACGGCGCCGCTGCCGCAGCAGACGCACCCCCGGTGCGCGCCATGCTGGAGCGCGGCCTGACCGTCGGCGCCGGCACGGACGCCACCCGGGTGTCCTCCTACAACCCGTGGGTCGCGCTGCACTGGCTCGTCTCCGGCCGGACCATCGGCGACCTGACGATCTACCCGCCGGAAAACCGCGTCAGCCGCGAGACGGCACTGACCATGTACACCCAGGCCGGCGCCAAACTCACCGGTGAGCAGGACGTCAAGGGCATCCTCAAGCCTGGCTTCTACGGCGACCTCGCCGTCCTCTCCGACGACTTCTTCACCGTCCCGGAGCAGGACATCCCGCACATCGAGTCCCTCCTGACCGTCACCGGCGGACGCATTGTGTACGCCGCCGCCGAGTACGAGGGCCTGGACGAGTCGATACCGGCGATCAGCCCGGCTTGGAGTCCGGTCGCCCACTACGGGGGCTACCAGACCACCGTCAAGCCCAGTATCTCGGGCGCGCGACAGGCGGAGCTGCTCGGCCAGGCCGTCGCCGAGTCCGAGCAGCACCGGCACTGGCGCGCCCAGCGCGGCTTCGCGCCGGAGGCTCCGACCGAGATCTTCGACACCTGCTTCGTGCTCTAAGGCACCGCACCCGACCTCTACCGCACCACCCACCACGCACGAGGAGAGTGTGATGAACACCGGACTGCTCATCCTGAGGCTGGTCGTCGGCCTGCTGTTCGCCGGGCATGGGATCCAGAAGGTCAGCCACCGCCTGGGAGGTCACGGGATCGAGGGTGGAGCTGCGGAGTTCCGAGCGGACGGGTTCCGTGGCGGCCGGCTCACTGCGGCCGCCGCGGGCCTCGGACAGATCACCGCAGGTCTACTGCTCAGCGCGGGAGCGTTCACCCCTTTGGCGGCCACCATCTCGGCGGGAGTCATGACGGTCGCGGCCACGGTGAAGTGGCGCAACGGGCTCTGGGTGCAGCACGACGGGTACGAGTACCCGCTCGTCCTGACCGTCCTGCCGGCCGTGCTGACGCTCACCGGGCCCGGCCGCTGGTCGGTCGACCAGGCCATCGGCCTCCTTCCCTGGGCCCCCTGGTGGGCGGCCGCGGCCGTCGGCCTCGGCATTCTCAGCGGGCTGACGACCCGCGCCGTCCTGGCACGGCCGGGCCTGCCCGTCTGAGTCATCAGGAACATCTGCGCCGCCGGCGCGTTGAGACTGGCATGGAGAGAGAGACGAGAGGGCGGCGGAGGGCGGAGCCCACGCCGCCCTCCGCCAGTGGCGACGTCCGTAGTGGCGGCGAAAGCATCGACCGTGAGTTGCTCGACGGGTGGATGCTGGTGATGCAGGGCTTCCAGGCCACGCAGGACTCTCTCGCGAGCGAACTGGCCGAGCGCTTCAACCTCCGCCAAGGCGCCGCCGAGGTTCTGGTGCGCTTGCTCACCGCGCCCAAGAACCGGATGCCGATGACGCGCCTGGCACACGAGGCACGCATGTCCAGTGGCGGGTTCACCAAGCTTGCCGACCGGCTCTGTGCGGCCGGTCTGACCCGGCGTATGACCTGTGAGGACG
Organism: Streptomyces sp. NPDC001393; assembly: GCF_053597455.1. NCBI lineage: Bacteria > Bacillati > Actinomycetota > Actinomycetes > Kitasatosporales > Streptomycetaceae > Streptomyces > Streptomyces sp. NPDC001393. Next base: position 6,894 of record NZ_JBSFIH010000068.1, on the reverse strand, counting down.
ACCGGCGCCTCATCTACCTCGAACTGACGGACCTGGGCAAGGACACGGCCCGGGCCATCGCCGAGGCGGTTACGCGGATTCTGCGCACTCGAGTCCTCGCCCCCCTCGGCCGCGACGGGTTGGGCAAGCTCGCCGACGCCATGCGCGCAGTGCGCGACGCCAATGACGATCCCGGGAAGTGACGTCGGCACGCGGGACGTCCGAGGACAGAAACGTCGTCTGCGAATGCACTTCCTCATGGGTGAAGCGCAATTACCGAGTTGCGGTGGAGGAAGGCGACGTCAGGCTGACCGTTCCGTGTATTCCGAATTCACACCGACGCCTTCGTCGTGGTGGTCGACCGGCCCGATAAGTGCCTCACTGATCTCGCGCAATTGCTCAACCTGGGCAGGCGTGAGACGGTCGAGGAAATGAGAGCGCACGCAGGCGAGCTGAAGGGGAGCTGCGGCCCGCAAGGCATCTCTTCCCGCACCGGTCAACCGCGCCAGGACGATGCGGCGGCTGACGGGATCCGGTACCCGCACCACCCAGCCGTGCTCCCGTGTGCGGTCCACCAGATGAGAGAGTCTGCTGGTCGATATGCCCATCCGCCGGGCCAACTTGGTCAGGCCCAATTGCCCCTCAGGAGCTTCCGCCAGCCAAGAGAGCATCTCATAGTGGATCTGCCACATGCCGGTCTCACGTCGAATTTCCTGCCCGACCTGCTCAGTCAGCCACCGTGCCGCACTACTGAAGACGCGCACAGAGTGCTGCGCGTCAACGCCGGACGATTCAATGCTCTCCACAAGGACTCCTTGAATTTTGCGACACCCCTCAGTGTAATTTAATGTTGAACCAAATGGGAAGTGTGACATACGCACTTGGTCAGACGCCTTTTCCGGTCACCAGCACGGCATGGGCGATTCCGGTGAGGTTGCCCTGTGCGACGAGGATCTCCTTGCGATCCGATCCGTCGAGGCCGGCGGTGTAGATGCTGCCGCCCAGGTCGGTCACGTACATACGGCCGCCGTCCGGGTCGAGGGTGATGCCGATGCCTTCCATCAGGTGGGTGAGGAGGATCTCGGGCGAACGTACTGCGTTCGGCGGGTGCATGGGTGCGCGGTTCACGGTGTTGCCCCGGGGCGGGTCGCCGCGGTCCGTCCAGTACAACAGGCGCCGCGCGTGGTCGAGTTCGAGGTCGATCGGCTCAGGCAGCCCTTCGAAGAGCACTTCGATGTCGCTGCGTTCGGCCGCGCTCTGCCCCTCGGGAAGGTCGATTCCGGCCCGCAGGATCTTCCCCTCCCCCGCGTCGCTCGGGCCCTTCTGGGACCAGTAGAGATGTCCGCCGACCGGGTCGACGGCGACTCCCACGCACCACCTTCTCTCGTCCTGGCGGTCGTCGGCTCCCTGTCCCGTCTGCACGAGTGTCTCGACGTTCGAGCCGTCGAGGTCGCAGCGCATCACGCGCATGCCCTCACGATCACCCCAGTACAGCTTCCGGCCCACGGCCTCGAAGTGGAGCTGCTTCGGGGTGTGCGTGACGCCGCTCGGCACGATCGTCGTCCGGTTGCCTCCCTCCAGTTCCACACGCTCGATCGAGCCGTCGTTCTCATCCGGCACACCCATGTTCGTCCAGTAGATGTGCCCGGCCGCCACATCGACCGCCACCCCGTCAGGAACCCTGCACCCGGTGACGAGGACCGTCTTGCCCGAGCCGTCGGGATGCACGCAGAACAGCCGGCCGCCACCGCTGGCTTCGAGTACGAACAGCCTTTTCTGCCGCTGCGTCATACCCCCTCCTCTGTCACGGGGTCGGCTGTGGACCCCGGGGCGGAGGAGTCATGCCGGGCGCGCACGGCCAGCAGGGCCGAGAGCATCGCGTCGCGCCGGTCGGCCAGCTCGTCGACCGAGTGGCCGCTCGCCTCATCGAGGACACCGGCCACGATCGTCTGCTGGAGCTCGGGGGTGAACTCGGGGGTGCCCAGGTCCTGCCAGGACGCCACCATCCGCGGCATGAGCGTCTCCATGAAGTGCTGGATGCCGCCCTCTCCTCCGCCCAGATGCCACAGCAGATGGGGTCCCATGACACCCCATCTGAGCCCCGGGCCCCAGGACACCGCGTCGTCGGAGTCGGCCACGTCGAGCACGCCCTCCTGGACCAGGTACACCACCTCGCGGTACAGGGCGGCCTGGATGCGGTTGGCGACGTGCCCGGGAAGTTCCTTCTTGAGGTGGACCGGCTTCTTGCCGATCGCGGCGTAGAACGCCATGACGTCCCGGACCGTGTCCGGATCGGTCCTCGTGCCGCCGACGACCTCGACCAGAGGGATGATGTGCGGCGGGTTGAAGGGATGCCCGATGACGGTCCGCTCCGGGCGCCGGCACTCGGCCTGGATGACGCTCATCGTGATGCCCGATGAACTCGACGCGAGCATCGCGTCCGGCGGCGTGGCCTCGTCGATGTCGGCGAACAGCTTCACCTTGAGCTCCGGCCGCTCCGGTGCGTTCTCCTGGACGAAGTCGGCGTCCGCGACGGCCTGACGCAGGTCGGCGGTGAAGCTCAGCCGGTCGGGCGAAGCCCCGGGCGCGAGCCCGATCGAGGCGGCCGCGTCCCAGGCCGCCTCCACGTACGACCGCAGAGCCGTCTCCGCTGTGGGGGCGGGATCGGTCGCCGTGACGTCGAAGCCGCGGACGAGATAGTGCGTCGCCCAACTCGCACCGATCGTGCCGGTCCCGACGATCGCCACGCGGTGGACAGGCCTGTGCGCGTTCATGACTGGTCAGTGCTCCTGAGAGAATCGGATGCGGGCGGTAGGGCTGAAGTGACCGGCATCAGCGGCCGTGCCAGACGGGTGCGCGCCTTTCAGCGAACGCCCGTGCGCCTTCCCGGGCGTCCTCGCTGGTGGCCAGCCCGCTGGTGATCTCGTCCTGGCGTGTGAATGCGTCGCTCTCTTTAAGACCCTGGGTTTCGCGCAGGACCTCCTTGACGGCTGCGAGCGCCAGCGGTGCGTTCCGCGCGACGCGCTCCGCCAGTTCCCGGGCCACAGCCAACGCGGTGCCAGGTGGAGTGACTTCGTTGACGAGCCCGTACTGCTTGGCTTCTGCGGCGGTCAGCGGCTCGCCGGTGAGCAGTACGCGCGCGGCGACGTGGTACGGCAGGCGGCGCGGTAGCCGGACCAGTCCGCCCTCTGCCGCCACGAGACCACGGGTGGTCTCGGGAAGCCCGAACCGGGCGTCCTCCGCGGCGACGATCAGATCGCAGGCGAGTACCATCTCGAAGCCGCCGCCGAGCGCCCAGCCCTCGACCGCGGCGATCAGCGGCTTGCGCACCGCCGCGCGGGTGAGCCCGCCGAATCCCCGGCCGGGGAGCACCGGCAGCTCCTCTCTGGTGAAGGCTTTCAGGTCCATGCCGGCGCTGAACACCCCGCCGGCGCCCGTGAGGACGCCGACCGAGAGTTCCGGGTCCGCGTCGAGCAGATCCACGGCCGCCGCGAGTTGTACCGCGACCTCGTGGTCGACGGCGTTCCTCTGTGCCGGACGGTTGATGGTGAGGGTCAGCACGCCGCCGCGGCGCTCGTGCAGCACCATGGCGGGCGCTTCGGGCGCCGTGCTCATTGCGGCGCCTGTGCTTGCGTCGAGCCGGGAATCGCTCCTTGGGCGCACAGTTCGGCGATGTCGGCAGGGCCGAATCCCAGCTCGGCGAGGATTCCGTCGTTGTGCTCACCCAGGTCCGGGGCCCGCTTCGCCGGGACTTTCTCGACGCCTCGCACAGTGACCGGGCTGTTGATGGTGTACTCCAGCCCGCTGACCCCTGCCAGCGGCACGACGATGTCGTTCGCGCGCAGCTGCGGGTCCTGTGCGGCCTCCTCGGGTGTCTGGATGAGGCTGTAGGTGACGCGTTCCCGGGTCAGGGCGTCCTTCCAGTGGGCGAACGGGCGTGAGCGGAACTCTGCGTCGAGCAGTTCCGTCAGTGCGGCGGAGTTCTTGACGAAGCCCTCGATGCCGGCGAAACGGGGGTCCTCGAGGAGCTCGGGATGCCCGATGGCCCGCGTGAGTCCCGGCCAGTGCGGGGGTGAGGCGACCAGCATGAACCACTCGTCGTCCGCGGTTCGGTAGGGATTGATCAGGGGGTTCGCCGGTGCCTCGCGGTCGTGCAGCTCGAACGGCGTGCCGCCGGCGAGCGCGCCGGCCACGAGTGTCCCCGTCGCCCATACGCCTGCGGCGAGCAGCGACGTCCCGACGCTGGCCCCTTGTCCTGTCCGCTCGCGGCGGTAGAGGGCGGTCACGATCGCGGCGTAGATCGCGATCGCCGACATGTAGTCGCCGCTGCCCCAGACCGGCACTGTCGGCGGCGCTCCCGCGTCCCGGGTGGAGGCCAGCAGCCCGCTGCGCGACCAGGCAGCGGTCAGGTCGAAGCCCGGCAGTCCGGCGTCGGGACCGGCATCCCCGAAGCCCGTGATGTCGGCGTAGACGACTCTCGGGTTCCAGCCCGAGACCTCTTCGTAGCCGAGGTGCAGCTTCTCGCGCGTGCCGTGCGGGAAATTGGTGATCACCACGTCGGCCCACTGGACGAGCCGCTTGAGGACCTCGGTGGCCGCCGGGGACTTCAGGTCGAGCACCATGCCCCGCTTGTTGCGGTTGGCGAGGTGCCAGCTGTAGTTGGCCTCGGCCCGGGGGCTGGGCGGCACGGAGCTCAGCCGCCGCTGGGGGTCCCCCTTGCCCGGTGGCTCGATCTTGATGACGTCCGCTCCGAAGTCGGAGAGTACGGTGGCCGCGGCCGGTCCCGCGATGAAGCTCGACGCGTCGAGGACCTTCAAGCCGGTGAAGATGGATTCGGTGGTCATGGTCGTCACCTCACGAAGGCGCTCAGGCCGCCGGTCACGGCACGTCCGACGATGAGGGTCTGGATCTCCCGTGTGCCCTCGTACGAGTAGATGGCCTCCGCGTCGGCGACGAAGCGGCCGATCTTGTAGTCGAGGACGATCCCGTTGCCGGCCATCAGCTCCCGCGCCCACCCGACGTTCTCGCGCATCCGCACGGTGCAGTGGGCCTTCGCCAGCGCGGACTGCTCGTCCCGGTACACCCCGGCGTCCTGCAACTGGGCCAGTCGCGTCACCATCCCGCAGGATGCCGTGGCGTTGCCGAGCATCTTCACCAGCAGGTCCTGCACGAGCTGGAAGCCTCCGATGGGGCGACCGAACTGCTCGCGCTCCTTCGCGTAACTCAGGGCGATCTCGTAGGCGCCGAACATCACTCCCACCGCCTGCCACGCCACGCCGCTGCGCGTCTGGCGCAGGATCTTGGCGGTGTCCTTGAAGGAGTTCGCGTTCTGGAGCCGGTTGGCCTCCGGGACGCGGCAACCGTCGAGCACGATGTCGGCGTTCTGCACGATCCGCAGCGCCATCTTGTTCTCGATCTTCGTCGCGGTGAACCCGGGGGTGTCCTTCTCCACGACGAATCCCAGCACGTGCCGCGTCTCGACATCGCGGGCCCAGATGACGACCAGGTCGGCGAACGTCGCGTTGCCGATCCATCGCTTGGCTCCGTCGAGGATCCATCCGTCGCCGTCACGTCGCGCGGTGGTCCGCAGGCCACCCGCCACGTCGGATCCGCCGTGCGGCTCGGTCAGCCCGAAGGCGCCGATCTTCTCGAAGCGGCTCATCGCAGGCAGCCACCGCCGCTTCTGCTCGTCGGAGCCGCAGGCGAGGATGGTGCCCATGGCCAGACCTGTGTGCACGCCGAAGAACGTCGCCAAGGACGCGTCGAAGTGTGCGAGCTCCAGCGCGGTGAAGCCAGAGAAGAGGTTGCTCGGCCTTGATTCCGGGGAGTCTGGGTCGGCCCATTCCATCAAGCCCAGCTTCCCGAAGCCCTCCACCAGCTGGAAGGGGAACTCGGCGCGGGCCCAGTAGTCGTCGACGAGCGGGGCGGCCTGCGTGCGCAGGAAGTCGCGCAGAGATGCGATCTTCCCCCGATCCTTCTGCGACAGCAGCTCCTCGTGGGCGTAGAAGTCGGCGGGCAGCAGCCCTGCGTCCAGGTAGGGACCGGACGGTGTCGGCAAGGTCGTCGTACCGCTCATGGCAATCTCCCTCAAACGCAGCGGGCATGGCTCGCAGGTCCGTGCCCTGGAGCCGACTTCTGCGCGGCGAATCGGTTCTCTGCCTCGATTGAACGAGGAGCCTGGGCCGGTTCCCCGCCCCCTCGCCGCTGCGGGGTGCCTTTGCCACCGCGTATCACCCCAGTGGCCCGCCGCAGCCCGGTGAGACAGAGGCGCGGGGCGCGCAGCATCAGCCCATCGGGTCTGTACAAGATCCGCCCAGGCCCCACCGCGGCGGCTTCTGGCATGGCCTCGCGAACTGCCTGCGCCAGCCCCGGCCCGCGTCTCTTCCTCGGCTGCCCGGTGGGAGCCGGTGAGTCGGCCGCCGTGCCGGAGCAGGTGTTCCTCCTAGGAAGCCTGCAGAAACGTCTCGAAGCAGTGGTCGGGATGCGCCCCGTCCCGGCAGATGTTCCAGTGCAAGGCGCCGGCGAGCCACTCGGGCGGTTGCGGCCTCGCCCGCTGCGGCTGTCCGCCCTGCGGCACCGTCATGTGATCTGATCACCGCCTTGATGGCGATGTACGGCTTCTTGCGCGACCCTGACCCGCCACGTTCGCGGTCACCTGCTCTCTCGTCTGCCCAGGGTCAGCCGATCGCGAGCTGTCCGCCGCGTGCCTCGAGAACCGCGCCGGTGATGTAGCTGGCGCGGGACGAAACAAGGAACAGAACCGCTTCCGCGATTTCTTCAGGGTCTGCGACCCGCCCCAGTACGGTGGTTCGCCCGATCGCCTGGAGGGTTTCACCTCCCATCTCCTCCGTCCCGGGGGTATGGACAGGGCCCGGAGCCACGGCGTTCACGCGGACGCCCTGGGCGCCGAACTCG
>NZ_JBSFIH010000067.1:0-38887 GCF_053597455.1 Streptomyces sp. NPDC001393 | reverse complement strand
TAGTCGATGGTCATCGTGCCGTCAGGTACGGGGACGATGGCGGCCAGCTCGGTCAGGTACTCGGGGTAGTCCTGCAGGCGCGAACGCTGTACGAGCGGGTGCCCTCGACCTCGTTCGCCTCGACCTGGTGTCCCTAGTTGCCGGAGACGGTGACCTTCTGGTCGTTGTTCAGCTCGTTCACCAGCGTCTTGACCTTCGCCTTGTCCCAGACGAGGTTGCCGCCGACGGAGCCCGATATCGGCATGTTCATGGACGTGCCGTCACCGCCCTGGACGCCCTTCATGGCCCAGAACATCGAGGCCAGGTCCCACAGGGACATGTCCTTGTCGACGATCAGGGAGTCCAGGCCCGCGCCCATGGTCGGGTAGAACGTGAAGGGGTTCAGGACCGTCGAGGGGGTGGCCACCTGGTGGGCCAGCGCCGACAGGAACTTCTGCTGGTTCTTGGTGCGCTGCAGGTCGGAGGCCGCGAAGGCGTGCCGGGTGCGGACGAAGGCGAGGGCCTGCGCGCCGTTCAGCGTCTGCGTGCCCGCCTTGAAGTCGGCGCCCGAGTAGGAGTCCTTGAAGCCCTTGTCGATGGTGAGGGTGACACCGCCGACCGCGTCCACGATCTTGGCGAAGCCCTCGAAACCGATCTCCACGTAGTGGTCGATGTGCAGACCGGTGTTGTACTCGATCGTGCGCACCAGCAGCGTCGGACCGTCGTAGGCGTACGCCGCGTTCAGCTTGTTCTGGCCCATGGCGGGGCGGATCTTGCCGGACGTGGAGCCCTGGAACGAGGGGATCGTCACGTTCGAGTCGCGCGGCAGCGAGATCAGCGTGTCGCCGTTGTCGCCGACGTGCAGGATCATCATCGAGTCGGTGCGCTTGCCCTGGGCGGAGCCGGTGTGCAGCCGCTGCTCCTCCGCCTTGGACATGCCCTCGCGGCTGTCCGAGCCGACGATCAGGTAGTTGGTGCCGGAGCCCGACGCCGGCCGGTCGATGACCTTGGACAGGTCGACCTCGCGGCGCAGCTTGGAGTCGGCCCAGAAGTAGGTCGCGACGGACGTGACGACCAGCACGGTCACCAGCGTGAGCGCGGTCCACTTCAGCCGGCGCCGCCAGTTCGGGCGCGGCCGGTAGCGGTCGAGCTCCGGGTCCGGGTCGTTGTCGTTGGGCACGAAGCCCCCGCCGCGCCGCCCGCCGCCGTACACCTGCCCGGTGCTGTAGCCGCTGTCGTAACCGGCGCCGTCGTCGTATCCCTGGCCGTCGACGTACGACGGCTGCTGCGGGACTCCGGCCCCGTACGGCGGCGCCGCCGGGCCGGGGTCGCCGTAGGAGCGCTGCCCGGGCGGTACCGCCGGGCCGCGCCGCACCTGACGCATCACGCGGGCGTTCTCCGGCTGCGCGCCGGCACTGCCGCGCCCGTAGCGCGGGCCGCGGTTGTCGTCGGACCATCCCTCGGGCCAGTCATTCATGCGCCCCAGTGTGCAGGGCGTCGGTGTGAGGCTTACAAGGGCTGTCGGAAAATAAGGGCGGCGCTGTTGCGAAGCTGACACAAATTCCGCGAATGTCACTTCGGCATAAGGTGGAGGGCATGACAGACCAGGCCACGGACGTGGAACGGGACACGGAACCGGACATCCCCGGCAAGCCGACGTCCGCCTCGCGCACCACCCTCAGCCACATCATGACCCACAACGACACCAACCTGCTGGGGACGGTGCACGGCGGTGTGATCATGAAGCTGGTCGACGACGCCGCGGGCGCCGTGGCCGGCCGGCACTCCGGCGGTCCCGCCGTCACCGCGTCGATGGACGAGATGGCGTTCCTGGAGCCGGTGCGCGTCGGTGACCTGGTCCATGTGAAGGCACAGGTGAACTGGACCGGCCGGACCTCGATGGAGGTCGGTGTGCGGGTCCTCGCCGAGCGCTGGAACGAGTCGGCCCCGCCCACCCAGGTCGGCTCGGCCTATCTGGTCTTCGCCGCCGTCGACGCCGACGGCAAGCCGCGCCGGGTGCCGCCGGTGATACCGGAGACCGAGCGCGACCGGCGCCGCTGCCAGGAGGCCCAGATCCGCCGTACCCACCGCTTGGCGCGCCGCCGGGCCATCCGCGAGCTGCGCGAGAAGAGGGCGGCCGAAGGCTTCGAGGACTGACGACTCCCGCCTCGCCCGCCACCTCGGCTAGCTGCCCGGGCACACCACCTCGCTGCCGCGTACCGGGGTCTGCTGCGGCTGGGCGGGGTCCTCGAAGCGGACCTTGTGGACGTCCTTGAAGTCCGCTCCGGCGATCACCTTCAGCAGCGGTCCCTGGCCCGGTACGGCGCGCAGCTCGGCCCCCGGCAGGGCGGAGGCAAGGGCACGGGCCGAGCGGTCCCAGCGGGGGTCGTAGGAGATCACGGTGTGCGGCACGTGCGCGGTGGCCGTCACCGGCAGGTGTGTCGTGGCGAAGCCGGTCGCCGCGAGCGCCGCGTCGACGCGTTTGGCGAGGCCGACCGTGGGGCTGCCGTTCTCCACCTGGACCCGGATCTGCCGCGGATCCACCTCCACGGGCGCCACCGGCACCGCGGCCGGGCCGTGGCCGCGCTGCGGCTGGTCCACGGTGAGCGGTTTGTCGTCGCGCAGGGCCGTGAAGATCTGGTCCGCCCTGGCCTGGTCCCACTTCAGGGTCGAGCCGATGCCCTTGACGTCGTAGTTCATCTGCGCGATGGGCACGGTGGTGAACTCGGAGGAGGACGGGGAGAAGTTCCGCATGGCCCGGCCGAGGTCGAGCAGCTCGTCGGTGCCGAAGCCCTCGTCGGCGCGGACCGAGCCGAGCACCGCGCGGGCCACGTCCCTGAACCGCATCGGGTTCAGCAGCACCCCGGAGGAGGTGGCCCGCTCGATCAGCGCGGCCAGGAACCGCTGCTGCCGCTTCATCCGGCCAAGGTCGCTCGCCGCGTCCACGTGCCGGGCCCGCACGTACTGCAGGGCCTGCCCGCCGCCCAGCAGATGCGTGCCGGGGCTGAGGTCGAGGCCGGTGTAGGAGTCCTTCAGTGGGGTGGTCGTGCAGACCTTCACCCCGCCGAGGACGTCCACCGTCCTCATGAAGCTGGTGAAGTCGACCTCCAGATAGTGGTCGATCTTCACATGGGTCATGTTCTCGACCGTGCGGATGGTCAGCTGGGGGCCGCCCTCGGCGTAGGCCGCGTTGAGCCTGATCGGGTGCGGGCCCCGTGGTTGCCCGGAGGCGGCGTCGGTGTGCGCAGGCACCTCGGCGTAGGAGTCGCGGGGCAGGCTCACCACGGTGGCCCGCTCCCGGTTCGCCGAGACGTGCACGATCATCATCGTGTCGGTGCAGTGACAGGGCACCCCGCCCAGCCGGTACTCCCGCCGCTCCCGCTCGGTGATCCTGTCGCGGCCGTCGGTGCCGACCAGCAGGATGTTCGTGCCCTGGCCCGCGCTCGGCCGGTTCTTCATGTCCTTGAAGGCGTCGACCCGGGCGATCCCCGCGTCCAGGCTGCTGATCACCGCGTGCCCGATCCCGGCCGAGGCGAGCACGACGACGGACAGCGTGCTCACCGCCCGCATGGCCCAGCGGGGCCGCCGGGGCGGCCGCACGGACCGCACAGGCCGCTCGGGCGGCTGCGGCACACGGCGGGGCGGCTGCGGTCGGCGCTGCGGACGAGCAGGAGACCGGGGCGGGCTTGCCAAAGGGGACACCTCCGGACGAGGCCGTACGTGGGATCCGTGAGCACCGTAGGCCGATACGATCTCCAGCCCGGCCCTACGCCCCGGCGGCGCGCACCGCTGTCCCCCGTTCGCGGTAACGTGAGCCCCCTATGAACGCCAAGCCCGACGTGCGACACCCCGCTGTTTCTGTGATCATGCCCGTTCTCAACGAGGAACGGCATCTGCGCGGGGCCGTCCAAGCGATCCTCGCGCAGGAGTACGCCGGCGAGATGGAGGTCGTGATCGCCCTCGGTCCGTCCACGGACCGCACGGACGAGATCGCCGCCGAGCTCGTGGCGGAAACCGCGGCTGACGACAGCAAGCGTGTCCACACCGTCCCGAACCCGACCGGCCGCACGCCCGCGGCGCTGAACGCGGCGATCAAGGCCTCCCGGCACCCGATCGTGGTCCGCGTCGACGGCCACGGCATGCTCTCGCCGGACTACATCGCCACCGCGGTCCGGCTCCTGGAGGAGACCGGCGCGCAGAACGTCGGCGGCATCATGCACGCCGAGGGCGAGAACGACTGGGAGCACGCGGTCGCCGCCGCGATGACCTCACGGATCGGGGTCGGCAACGCCGCCTTCCACACGGGCGGCGAGGCCGGGCCCGCCGACACGGTCTACCTCGGGGTGTTCCGCCGCGAGGCGCTGGAGCAACAGGGCGGCTACAACGAGGAGTTCATCCGCGCCCAGGACTGGGAGCTGAACTTCCGGATCCGGGAGGCGGGCGGGCTGATCTGGTTCTCGCCCGAGCTGAAGGTGTCGTACCGGCCGCGGCCGAACGTGCGTGCTCTGGCCAGGCAGTACAAGGACTACGGCCGCTGGCGGCACGTCGTGGCCCGCTACCACTCCGGCTCCATCAACCTGCGCTACCTCGCCCCGCCGGCGGCGGTGTGTGCGATCGCGGCCGGACTCGTGGTCGGCGCGGCGCTCAGCCCGTGGGGCTTCCTGGTCCCGGGCGGCTACCTGGCGGCGATCGTCGCGGGTTCGCTCCCGGCGGGCCGGGGCCTGCCCCTGAAGGCCCGGCTGCAGATCCCGGTGGCTCTGGCCACCATGCACATGTCGTGGGGCTGGGGCTTTCTGACCAGCCCGAAGTCGCTGGCGAAGAAGGTCATCGCGTCGCGGCGCCCGGCGGTGCTCAGCGCCTGATCATCCGGCGGCCCCGGTATCGGGGCCCCGTTCCCGGGGCCCCGACGGCGGTCACCAGCGATACGGCCCGTACACGTCCATGCACTTCGAGGTGTCCGAGCCGTTGATCGTGTCCGTGTTCTTCGGCACGTCTCCGGCCTTGGGAGCCGACTGCTTGGGGTAGGTCGTGCCGCTGCGCCAGTCCGCGCCGACGACGACGGTGACCCCGGAGACGTCGGTCGACTGCTTCACCGAGCTCATCGGGATGCCGAGTGCCTTCGCCACCGCCTGCGCGTCACCCTGCAGGTCCGCGCTCGGGTACTGCACGACCGTGCTGTCCTCGGACAGCGCCCCCGACGTGTCGGCGGTCGCCCGGGTGTAGCCCTGCTGCGCCAGCACCTGGCTGATGTCGTTCGCCCGGCCGCGGACCGCCGTCTGATCGGACGTCTGGGTGGCGTTGCGCACCAGCACCCCCAGCCGGCCCGGGTCGGTGGAGGGCGTCCTGGCTGCCGGGGTCTTGGCCGCGACCTGCTTCGCCGCGGACGGCTTGCCGTTGTCGTCGCCGTTCTTGTCGCCGTTCTTGTCGAGCGGTACGTCGTCCCGGAGCATCTGCCACAGCTTGTCGGCGTTGGCCTTGTCCACCACCACGTGGTTGTTCGGGTCCGTGGGATCCGGCTTGTTGGCCATCGTCACCGACGTGATGCGGTCCGTCGGTACCGACTTCATCTCCATCGCCAGGTCGTAGAGCTTCTTGACCGTGCCGATCTCCTCGGACACCGTCAGCGACTTGGTGGCCGCCTCCGCCAGGCCCATCAGCCGGCCGGAGTCGGTGAAGACGTTCTGCTGCTTGAGCGTGCGGACCATCGAGTTCAGGTACATGTGCTGGGCCCGGGCCCGCATCAGGTCGCTGCCCCAGGCGTGCCGGGTGCGCAGCCACTGCAGGGCCTGCACGCCCTGGACCTTGTGCGTGCCGGCCGTCATCTTCAGCCCGGAGCCGCCCGGCTGGCTGGAGGTCGGGTGGTCCCACACGTTCTGTTTCACACAGACGTCGACGCCTCCGATGGCATCCGCCATGCTCACGACGCCCGCAAAGTCGATCATCATCCAGTGGTCGATGTAGACCCCGGTGAGCTGCTCCCAGGTGGCCAGCGTGCAGCCGGGCCCGCCCCGGCCCAGGGTGGTGTTGATGATGTTGTTGGTCGCCGGATAGACCTTGCCGGACTTGGGGTCCGTGCACTTCGGGATGTCGACGCGGGTGTCCCGTGGGATGCTCACCAGGGCGGCGCTCTTGCGGTCCGCGGACAGGTGGATGAGCATCTGCACGTCGGCGTTGGGGGGAGCTCCGACGCTGTCCCTGCTGCCGCCGAGCTGCAGATCCGCCGCGGAGTCACGGCTGTCCGAGCCGATCAGCAGGATGTTCAGCGGTGTCTGCCCGGCCGCGTTGGCCGGCGTCTTGTACGCCCTGGAGTCGTCGGCGCTGCTGCGCTCACCCTTGCGGATGTTCGCGTTGAGGTGCTGGTAGTACAGATAACCCGCTCCGGCGGTGCCGAGTATCACCACCGCCAGCACGGTCGCCGACCAGCGCAGTGCGCGCCGTCTGCGCCGTGGCCGCTCGGTCGTGGAACCCCCTCTGCGCCCCCCGCCGGGCCGGCCGGACCCCTCCGGCGACTTCCGGTCCTGCGGTGCGAGCGACATCGTGTCGTCGACCGCAGGATCCTGCCCCCGCACGTCACTGTGCGCCAATCTTCCTGCCCTCCCCACCCTTGCGCCGTACAACGGGCCCGTCCCGCGTCCGGTTAGACGCACGACGGGCCCGTTGGGTTACCTACGAGGCGCAGTTCACCTTGTCTGCCGTGGACTTGTCGACGGTCGGCGCCTTCGACGGAGCGGTCAGGGAAGTCCCCGCGCCCTTGAAGTCCTTGCCCAGGGTCAGCGTCATCGCCGGCAGCCCCTGAGAGTTGGTCACGCTCTTGCCCGGCTTGAGCGCCGAGCCGGACAGGCCCATGAGATGGGCCAGTTCACGTGCCTGGGCCGCCTGGTCGGGAGCGTACTCCAGTGTGGTCTTGTCCAGCTCCGCGGGCGCGTTGCCCGCGTTCTCCGACTTCAGCACGCCCTGCTGGTTCTGCAGCCAGTCGAGGGTCTGCTGCGCGCTGCCGGCCTCGGCGCCGCCGTTGAGGATCCGCACGCGGACGTCGGAGGGCGCGGACCTGGTGCCGTTCAGGCGGGCGGCCTGCGCGTCCTTCTCCGCCTTCTGCTTCTTCTTCACCTCGGTGAAGGAGACGTCGTTGTTGATCGCGTCGAACACCTGCGGGGCGAGGGCCGGGTCGACGATCACCGTCTTGTGGACGACACCGTCCGCCGGGTTGTCCTTCACCGGCACCGTCACGAAGCTGATGTTCTTCGTCGGCACCTTCTTCAGCTCCAGCGCGATGTCCTTGAGCGTCGACACGGAGCCGATGCCCTTGTCGACGGTCAGCGCCTTGGTGGCGGCCTCGGCGAGGTCGATCAGCTTGCTCGGGCTGGTGAGCGTGTCGCTGGAGGACATCTTCCGCATCAGCGAGCCCATGAACTGCTGCTGGACCTTGATGCGGTCCAGGTCGCCCTGGTTGCCCCAGCTGTGCCGGGTCCGCACGAACGCCAGGGCCTGCTCGCCCTCGATCTTGTGCTCGCCGGCGGACAGTTTCAGGTGCGACTCCTTGTCGTTCACCGCGTGGGCGAGGCACACGTCCACGCCGCCGACCGCCGTCGTCAGCGTCTTCACCGCGTTGAAGTCCACCATCATGAAGTGGTCCGGCTGGATGCCGGTGACCTCCTTCACCGTGCGCATGGTGCAGCCCGGATCCCGGCCGTCCTGGCCGAGGCTGGTGTTGAAGCGCACGTTCTGCGTGCCGGCGATGACCTTGGTCGAGCCGTCGGCCTGTTTGGTCGGGCAGTCCGGCACGTTCACGATCAGGTCGCGCGGAATGCTCAGGGCGGTCGCGTTCGTCCGGTCCTTGGACACGTGCAGCAGGATGTCGGTGTCCGCGTGACCGACGCTGCCCTTGTCGCCGTAGCCCTCGTTGCCCTTCCCGGTCCGTTTGTCGGTGCCGATGATCAGGATGTTGAAGGCGTCGTTCTTGCTGAAGCCGTCCTTGGCGGCGCCTTCGACGTCCGTCGTGGTGACATTGCCCTCGAGGTGCTTGAGGTAGAGGTAGCCGGCGGTGCCGATGGCGACCAGCACGAACGCCGTGCCGCCGGCCGTCCACGCCAGGGCCTTCTTGGCCTTCGACTTCTTCTTCACCGGCCGCCGTGTCGCGCGCCTGCCCTGCGGCGGCTCCGGCTCGCTTCCCCGGCGCCGGCCCGACCGCGGCGGCGGTACGTCGCCCTCGCGCGCCTGGCGCATCTCACGGGTCTCGCCGGGTGCCGAGTCGTTACGGCGGCGCGGCGCACCGGCGCCCGCGCGGCCGGATCTGCGAGGGCTGGGAATCGCCGACTGCGGTGCGGAAGGACCCAGTTGCAGTTCGTATTCGCCGGTGTTCGGATTGAGCACCCACTGGTCTGCGGGGTCGATGTTGTCCGCCCGCCCACGGCCTTGCGCGTCCACGGTTTCCGAATCCTCCGTCGGGGCCACGCGGCGCCTTCCCCCTCAAAGGCGCTCGGGTCTCGGTGAAACAGTGCACGGCCCCAGGACGGACCTCGCGGCCGGGTGCACCGGATCGCTCACACTATCCGCCCAGTTCAGCGTCGAGCGACGCCGGTGACAAATTCCCGGTGCCTACAACTGGGCAATCCGCCTCATTTCCCGGACGGAAGTTCGGGCGTCTTGATGTGCGCATTACTCACAGGTGTGTTCGGCGGCGGTGTTCCCGCGGAACGTCGGAGTGGGGGAGGGGCCGCCCGGACCGCCCTTGCCGTCCGCCTCCCCGTTGGTCTCCGCGGCCTCCTGCGGCGTCTGACGGGCCACCGCGACGGGCTGATCGGCCCGCAGCCGCGCGAACAGCTTCTCGGCTTCCGGCTCCACGAGTTGGTCACGGTTGGCGTCGTAGACGTACGACTCCCTCGGCACCGTCAGGAACTGCACCCGTTCGGTGGGGATCTCGCGCAGCCCGCGCACCAACTGGTACAAGCCGCGCAGACTGGCCAGTTCCCGGTCCGTGGTCAGCGAGGAGGTCGCCGCGTTCAGCACCGGATACAGCTTCACCGGGTTCAGCAGGACGGCGTTGCTCTGCACCTTGTCGACGAGCGCGCCGAGGAACCGCTGCTGGCGTTCCATCCGTTCGGTGTCGCTGCCGTCGCCGAGCGACTTGCGGGCCCGTACGAACCCGAGCGCCTGCTCCCCGTCGAGCATGACCCTGCCCGCGGGCAGCTTCAGCAGGGCCGCCTTGTCGTCGATGGGCTCCTTCAGGCAGACCTGCACCCCGTCGACGGCATTCACCATCTCCTTGAACCCACGGAAGTCCACGACCACGTGATGGTCGATCCGGATGCCCGTCAGCTTCTCCACGGTCCGGATCGTGCATGCCGAACCGCCGAGCTGGAAGGCGTGGTTGAACATCGCGAACACCGGCTCGCTGCGGCTGCCGTCCGGCTGCCGGCAGCCGGGGATGTCCACCATCAGATCCCTCGGCAGGGACACGGCGGTGGCGCTGCGCCGGTTCGCGGCCAGATGCAGCAGGATCGTGGTGTCCGACCGCTCGCTGCCCAGATCCGGCCCGTACGCGGAGTTCCCCTCCCCGGCCCGCGTGTCCGATCCGATCAGCAGGATGTTCTGCGCGCCCCGCACCAGTTCCGTGGGCCGCTCCCGCTCGTACCGGGCCAGTTCGCGGGCGGCCGCGTCGTCCGCCGTGATGTTCGCGTTGAGCTTGGCGTAGAGGACCCAGCCGGTCCCGGCGGCCGCCGCGACGAGGACGGCGGCACCGAGCGCCGTCGCCTTCACCCACCGCCGCCGACGCCGCCGCAGGAGCCCCGCACCGGTGGCGGAGGCCCCGGGACCGGGACCGAGGGGCTTGCCTGCGGTGTCGGTCACGGTCGGGGCACCCCCTCATGGCGTACGAGCGTGGCGTGCTGCTCCTACGACCATGGCCGGGGAGGGATCGCCGAAGCTCCCTTTACTGCTCCATCCGGGGGAGGCCGGCCAACCCCAGTGCCCCCTCTCAGCGGCGCACCGCGGTCACCCTCTCGCTCTCGATGCGCTGGGCGAGAGCCTCCTCGTCCAGCCGGTCCAGATGCCGGCACAGCACCACGGACCCTCCGACGGCCAGCGGCGCGTACAACCCCGCGCTGACCCCTTCCCACGTGTCGTACGGCAGCCCCGACAGCAGCCTCGATCCGGGTCCCGTCAGATCCAGCGACGGCGCGTCCGCGAGCGCCCGCTCGACCACCTCGGCCCCGCTGAACTCGGCCCCCGCGACGATCAGCGCCGGATCCTCGGCGGCCGGCGGAGCGAACGGGGCGAACCGGTCCCCCTGCCCCGGCACTTCCACGGCGTAGTCGACGAACCCCTCCGGGGCCTTGGGGAACCGCCCGCCCAGTGGCCGCAGGGCCAGCGCGACCCGCTCCCCGCGGCAGGCCCGCGCGGCGTCGAGCGAGTCCGGCCCGCTCACCACGAGGTCGGCCGCGGACGGTTCGCCGCCCACATCGGCGATCGCCCCCACGGACGAACACGCCAACAGCCACACCGCCGTCTGCCAGTGCGCCGGCAACAGCAGCGCCACCCGGTCGCCCGGCGCGGCAGCGAGGTCGCCCTGCAGCAGGTTCGCGGTCTTGGCCACCCAATTGGCGAAGGTGGCCACGGACAGTTCGACGCGTTCGCCCGTGGCGTCGTCGTAGAAGGTCACCAGCGGGCGGCCGGGGTCCGCGGCGAGCGCGGAAGCCAGCAGGTCGGCAGGGGTGCGGTCGGTGGCGTTCACCCGGGAAAGGGTACGCGCGGGCGGGTGCGCGCCGCGTGCGGTGGGGCCACCGGTTCGGCGGAACGTTTCCCGACGGCCCGTCAGTTCGGCACTGTTTCACCGTTGGACAGATTTGTACGACTATGTCCACGATCATGACCATGCGTGGAACCCTCACTTCCTCGATCGGCGTCACCTGCACCACGGCCCTCGCGCTCACCCTCGCGCTGCCGGCCCTGCCCGCGACCGCCGCACCCGCACGACCGCCCGTGAGCGAACGACCGGTTGAGGCCGCCGCGCCCGCACGACCGTCCGCGGCCGGTGTCCCGGGCAGCACCCGCTCGCTGCCCCTCGTCCCCCTCACCCGCGAGCGCGTCCTCGGCGCTGCCCCGGTGCAGGGCCTGTACCGGCCCGGCGGGGAGCACTTCTCGCTGGTCGGGGTCGTCTGGGACGACCCGGACACCGAGTTGCACGGCAGCGTCCAGGTGCGGACCAGGACTGCCCGGCCGGGGACGTGGTCCGGCTGGCAGGACGTCGAGACGCACAACGCCGACCACGGCGCCGACCCGGGGACGGCGGAACGGCAGGCGCGGCGGGTGCGCGGGGCGACCGCACCGCTGTGGGTGGGCGCCTCGCGGGGAGTGGAGGTCCGCGTCCGCGCCGTCGCCGGGGGCACGAACGGGCGAGCGCAGGGCGGCCGTACGCACGGACCGCGGCCCCCGCTGCCGTCGGGCCTGCGCCTGGAACTCGTGGACCCCGGTTCTGCTCCGCCATCCGAGGACGCGCCGGCCGGCCCGTCCCGTACCGGTCCGCAGACGGACGCCGCGCAGTCGGCCCCGGCCGCCGGCACGGACATCAGCGGCTCCGGCGCTCTGGAGATCCCGGCGCTGGACAGGTGGGCCACCGAGCGCGAACTCGCCCGCCTGCACGGCCCGGTGCGGGGCAAGCCGTACATCGGGCCGCGCCCGAGGATCGTCACCCGTCGCGGCTGGGGCGCGGACGAGTCACTGCGCGATCCCGGCTTCGTCTACACGAGGACGGTCAAGGTGGCCTTCGTGCACCACACGGCCTCGGGCAACAACTACACCTGCTCCCAGGCCCCCTCCGTCATCCGCAGTATCTACCGCTACCACGTCAAGAGCATGGGCTGGCTGGACATCGGCTACAACTTCCTCGTCGACAAGTGCGGAACCGTCTACGAGGGCCGGGCCGGTGGCGTGACGAAGCCGGTCCTCGGCGCGCACACCGCCGGCTTCAACAACGACAGCATGGGCATCGCCGTCATCGGCTCGTACGGCGAAACGAAGCCGCCCGGCGCCGCGGTGACGGCCGTCGCCCGGCTCACCGCGTGGAAACTCGGGCTGTACGGGGCCGATCCGCGCGGCAAGACATATCTCACGTCGGGCGGTGGCAACCTCTTCCCCAAGGGTAAGAACGTACGACTGGACGTGATCTCCGGCCATCGGGACGGGTTCGCCACCGAGTGCCCCGGCAAGTGGCTTTACGCCAAGCTGGGTACGGCCCGTTCCGGCGCGGCGCGCTACCAGGGGCGCTGAGCCGGCCGGGGGTGTGCGCCCGGTGCCGTCAGCGGGGGCGCGCCGCTCTCATACCATTCTCTCACCGATCTCGTGGGAAACAGGGCGGTTGTCAAGGGCGCCGCCGCTACGGTCTGCATACACTGACCGGCCGAAACGAGTGAGCCGAAACGAGTGAAACGAGTAGTTCGGCCGATCCCGGCAGGAAGCAGAGACGACAGGTGACAGAAGCGATCCTCCTGGTCGGCGGCAAAGGCACCCGGCTGCGTCCCCTCACGGTGCACACGCCCAAGCCCATGGTCCCGGCCGCCGGGGTGCCGTTCCTCACGCACCAGCTGGCGCGCGCCAAAGCGGCGGGCGTGGACCACATCGTCCTCGCCACGAGCTATCTGGCCGAGGTCTTCGAGCCGTACTTCGGCGACGGCTCCTCCCTCGGCCTGCACATCGAGTACGTGACGGAGGAGGAGCCGCTCGGCACCGGCGGCGCCATCCGCAATGTCGCCTCGCGCCTGCACTCCGGTCCCGACGACCCGGTGCTGATCTTCAACGGTGACATCCTGACGGGCCTGGACATCCGGGCGCTGGTGGACACGCACGAGGCCGCGGGTGCGGACGTGTCGCTGCACCTCACCAAGGTCGCGGACCCGCGTGCCTTCGGTCTTGTCCCCACGGACGAGACCGGCCGCGTCCTCGCCTTCCTGGAGAAGCCGCAGACGCCGGAGGAGATCGTCACCGACCAGATCAACGCGGGGGCGTACGTCTTCCGCCGCTCGGTGATCGACACGATCCCGCTGGGCAGGCCGGTGTCCGTGGAGCGCGAGACGTTCCCCGACCTCCTGGCGGCGGGCGCCCACCTCCAGGGCATGGTGGACTCCACGTACTGGCTGGACCTGGGCACCCCGGCGGCGTTCGTGCGCGGCTCGGCCGACCTGGTCCTGGGCCGTGCCCCGTCCCCGGCGGTCCCCGGCCGCTGCGGCGACCGCCTGGTCCTTCCTACGGCGACGGTGGCGCCGGACGCGAAGCTGACCGGCGGCACGGTGGTCGGCGAGGGCGCGTTCGTGGCCGAGGGCGCGCGGGTCTCCGGCTCGACCATCCTCCCCGGCGCCGTCATCGAACCCGGCGCGGTCATCACCGACTCCCTCATCGGCAGGAACGCCCGCGTGGGCGAACGCACGGTCCTCACCGGCGCGGTCATCGGCGACGGCGCGGTCATCGGCGCCGACAACGAGCTCCGCGAGGGAGTACGCGTGTGGTGCGACGCCCACATCCCGGCGGGGGCGGTCCGCTTCTCCTCCGACCAGTAGAACCCGCCGCGACCGCCGTCCACGGGCGCGCGGAACCTGCTCCCACAGTTCCCCGCGCCCCAGGGACGTCGTCGTACCCGCATAGCTGCGGGCAGCCGTGCCGCTGCCCACCTACCCGCATAGCTGCGGGCAGTCGTGCCGCTGGGGCGGCACGGGTGGGCGGTGGGGGAGGCACCCGGCAAGCGCGGGCGAGCGAAACGCCCCGTCGGCCCGGCGGCAGCCCCCGGCAAGCGCGGGCGAGCGAAACGCCCCGTTGTCCGGAGGCAGCACCTGCGCTTCGCAGGCGCGGGCGAGTCAAACGCCCCGTCGGCCAGGCGGCAGCCCCCCGCAGGCGAACCCACCCCCGCCCAGCCCCCCTCACAGCAACCCGATGTCCACCCGAGGCATCTTCGGCGCCCTGCGCGCAGGCACGTTCCCGCTCAGCAGGATCAGCCGCACCGCCCGATGCCGCTGCCCCGCATACGGCTCCAGCAAGCGCAGCATCACCGCGTCGTCGGCATGACGGTCCCCCGCCAACGCCCACCCCACGATCCCCGGCAGATGCAGGTCCCCGACCGTCACCGCATCGGCCGCCCCATGACTGCGCTGCACCACTTCCGCCGACGTCCACGGCCCGATCCCCGGCACGACCTCCAACCGCGCCTGAGCCTCGGCCGCCGGCACCCCCACCGCCTGCTCCAGCCGCGCAGCGACCCGTACCGCCCGCAGGATCGTGGACGCCCGCTTGTCGTCGACGCCAGCCCGGTGCCACTCCCAGGAGGGAATCAGCGCCCAGGTCCGCGGCGCCGGCATCACGAACATCGGCCGCTGCCCGGCCCCCGCCGGTCCCGGCGCGCGCTCCCCGAACCTCCGCACGAGCAACCGCCACGCGCGGTACGCCTCGTCGGTCGTGACCTTCTGCTCCAGCACCGAGGGGATCAAGGACTCCAGCACCAGCCCGGTCCGCGTCAGCCGCAGGCCGGGGCGCCGATGCCGCGCCAGGGCCACGACCCGGTGCCGCGGCACGAACGCCTCCGGCTCGTCGGCCGCGCCGAGCCACTCGGGCAGCCGGTCCAGCAGCCACTCCGCCCCCGGCCCCCACGCCTCGCCGCACACCTCACCGCCGCACGCCCGCACCCTCAGCGTGCCCGGCCCGGCGGGCGTACGGCTGGCCCGCCACACGGATCCGTCCGCGGTGGCCCGGAAGGTGGGGTCGGCCGGCCCGCGCCGCAACGGCCCGAGCACCAGCCCGAGATCGAGCGGCCCGTCCGGCACCCACCGCCGTACCCGCGCCGGAGCCGGAGCCTGCCGCGGTATCCCGGCAGCGGCGCCCGCGGGCACGCCGACATGGCCGCCGCGCACGGTCGTACGGGTGGGCCGCTGAGCGAAACGTCCTGCCACATGAGGTCCTAGGGGAGCCGGTGCCGTCCTACGAGACTAGGCGGTCGTACGAGCGCTACGGCCGCGTACTCCGAACTCAGCGCACTTGGATGAACGCCCCCGCGTCCCGCTCGGGCCGCGGTCTCGGCTCCTCGGCCGGATGTCCGACCGCCACCGCGCCCATCGGCTCCCAGTCCGCGGGCAGCGCCAGCGCCTCGCGCACCACGTCACGGCAGAACATCGTGGACGACACCCACGCCGAGCCCAGCCGCTCTCCGGCCAGTGCGACCAGCAGGTTCTGCACGCCCGCGCCCATCGCGACGACGAACATCTCCCGCTCGGCGCCGTCCCGCCGCGCGTCCCCGTAGTGGTGCGAGCCGTCCATGACGAGGCACGGCACCACCAGGTAGGGCGCGTTGCGCAGGACGTCCCCGCGGCGCACCCGCTTCGCGATCGACTCCTCGCTCTTGCCGTCCCGGCGCAGGTCGGCGATCCAGGCGTCCCGCATCGCGTCCAGCAGCCGGGTCCGGGACCGAGCCGACTCCAGCAGCACGAACCGCCAGGGTGTGGTGTGGTGCGGGGCCGGCGCGGTCACCGCCGCCGCCACCGCGCGCCGTACCGCACCGGGGTCCACGGGCTCGTCGGTGAACGCCCGGACCGTACGCCGCTGGGTCACCGCCTCGCGGACCGCCTCGGACGTGCCGAGCCGGAACATGTCGTCCCGCGCGGTCCGCACCAGCGCCCGCGCGCCCTCGCCGTCCTCGGCGGCCAGCACGTGCGGCAGGCCGCGCAGCACCGCGACCGGCCGGCCCGCCGCCTTGCCCTTGACCAGGTCGCCGGCGGCGGCCAGTTCGTCCGCCGTGGCCACGATCGTGGCGCTCAGCGGATTGCCGTACGCGTCCGTGCCGCCGCGCAGATCGTCCAGCACGCGCACGCCGGCGGCGCCGATCGCCACGTCCGTGAGCCCCGAGCGCCAGGGTCGCCCGAAGGTGTCGGTGATGACGACGCCGACGTCGACGCCGAGGGCCTCGCGCAGGCCGGTGCGGATCGCCCGGGCGGATGCATCCGGGTCCTCGGGGAGCAACAGCACGGTGCCGGCAGGGGTGTTGGAGGCGTCGACCCCCGCGGCGGCCATCACCAGGCCCTGCCGGTTCTCCACGATCCTGAGGGTGCCGCGCCGGGCCACGACCCGGACCGTCTCGGCGTCGATGGCCGACTCCCGGTCGGCCGCCCGCACGATGCGGCCCTCCGCCTTGGAGACGATCTTGGAGGTGACGAGCAGCACGTCCCCGTCGGCCAGGCCCGGCTCGGCCGCGGCGATCAGCTTGGCGAGGTCGTCGCCCGGCTGCACCTCGGGGATGCCCGACAGGGCCCGGACCATGTACTCCGGGCGCTCCTCGCTCACGCTCGCCGCACCTCCTCGGCCAGCGCCAGCGCCTCCCGCGCCATCTGGGCGGCCGCGTCGACGGCGGTCATCATCAGCGGTACGGCCCGGCAGCGGATGCCGTCCGCCTCGACCCGCTCGACCGCGGCCGCGTCCACGGTGTCGACCAGCCAGCCGTCCAGCAGGCCGGAGCCGTAGTGCTCGGCGACCGCGGCGGCCGTGGACTCCACGCCGACCGCGGCGAGCACCTTGTCGGCCATCCCGCGCACCGGCGCGTCGCCGACGATGGGGGACAGGCCGATCACGGGCACGCCCGCGTCCGCGATCGCCTCCCGGATACCGGGCACGGCGAGGATGGTGCCGATGGACACGACGGGGTTGGACGGCGGGAAGAGGATCACGTCCGCCTGGGCGATGGCCTCCAGCACGCCGGGCGCCGGCTTGGCCTGTTCGGCGCCCACGGGGACGACCGCCTCCGCCGGGACCGAGGCACGCAGCCGTACCCAGTACTCCTGGAAGTGGACCGCCTTGCGCTCGCCGTCGACCTCCACGGCGACGTGCGTCTCCACGCGGTCGTCGGTCATCGGGATCAGCTTCACGCCCGGCTGCCAGCGGTCGCACAGCGCCTCGGTGACGGCGCTGAGCGGATAGCCCGCGCCGAGCATCTGCGTGCGTACGATGTGCGTGGCGAAGTCCCGGTCGCCGAGGCCGAACCAGTCCGGCCCGACCCCGTAGGCCGCCAGCTCCTCCTTGAGGTGGAAGGTCTCGTCGGCCCGCCCCCAGCCCTGTTCCTCGTCGATGCCGCCGCCCAGCGTGTACATCACCGTGTCCAGGTCCGGGCAGACCTTCAGCCCGAAGAGGTGGATGTCGTCGCCGGTGTTGCCGATCACCGTGACGTCCGCGTCCGGCACGGCCCGCTTCAGACCGCGCAGGAACCGGGCACCACCGATGCCGCCTGCCAGAACCACAATGCGCATGGGGACAAGTGTTGCAGGCGGGTACGACAACGCGTCAGGCAGTCACCGGACGAGCTTCGCAGTGCGGGGTCGTGTGCATCGGCATCTCGGTCAGGCCCGGGTAGTACACGTGCAGGCTGACCGCGGGCTCCAGGGTGTCGTTGACGACCTCGTGGACGTACCCCGGCGCGAACACCCGCTCGGCGCCCGCCGCCAACGCGCGCGTGGCGCGCTCGGTGTGCTCGGTGAGGGTGCCCTCCAGGACGGTGAGGACCCCGGAGGACCGCCCGTGGTCGTGCAGCCCGCTGCCCTGCCCCGGCACCCAGCTCAGCAGCCACATCTCGTAGCCCGGGCCGGTGCGCAGGCGGTGGTACCAGCGGGTCGTCGCGTCGTACCGCACGAGGTGCTCCCACTGGGAGCGGTCGGCGGCGATCCGGCGGGCGAGACCCACGAACTCGGCGACGGTGGCCGGGTGCTCGCGCGGCGGCTGGAGCAGGTGCGGGACTTCGAGGATGTCGCCGGCGATCTGGAGGTCGTTGTCGCTGTTCATGAGGTGCGGTGGTTCCTCGGTGGGAGAAGGCCGGAGGGAACGGGAGGTGGAGACCGGGTCACCTGGGACCCGGGCCTACGGCTGGAGCAAGGCGTGGCTCAACAGCTGCAACAGCGACAACAGCTACAGCGGGACCGGGCAGCACCGAAGGACCCGGCGGTGCGGGTCGAGGTGAGTGCCAAGTTCGCGAGCATGCCCAATAGGACATCGGTTCACACCCGCAGTGTCAACTCGGCGCCCGGCATGTGGGACGGGTTTCACCCCATCCGGTTCATCTGCGAGGCGAAAGGTTTGCTCATCGGAGTGTCGGGACACATGGGGCACATCCGGGCGCTCAAGCCTCGCGGAACGCGATCGAACGCCAGGGCGTCCTTCTCCGTATAGATGTCCGTACGGGGTTCCGGCGCCCCTCCGGGCCCTCGTCTGCGTGTCATGGTTTATGGCGATTTGAACACTTTCCGCACGGCCTTGGTTCCGCAGAGTGAATAACGGGCCCAATAGCAGATCTCGGCTTGACTCGCCCGGAGCAGCACACTTGTAATTTCACTCGTGTCGTTCAGCCGAAATCGGTAACGGCAACGCACACGGGGACGCGAAAGACAGACGAGGGGCGCACATGACCGAGCTGGTGCAGCAACTGCTGGTCGACGACGCGGACGAGGAACTCGGCTGGCAGGAGCGCGCGCTGTGCGCCCAGACCGACCCCGAGTCCTTCTTCCCCGAGAAGGGCGGCTCCACCAGAGAGGCGAAGAAGGTCTGCCTCGCCTGTGAGGTCCGCTCCGAGTGCCTCGAGTACGCCCTCGCCAACGACGAGCGCTTCGGCATCTGGGGCGGCCTGTCCGAGCGGGAACGCCGCCGGCTGAAGAAGGCCGCCGTCTGAGCGCACGCGCACGCATATCCACACCAAAACGTCACGAACGGCCCGTCGCCGGTGGGTTATCCACAGGCGACGGGCCGTCGTCATGGCCAGCCGATAGTGTGGCGCTCGTCCGAGACGCCCCGCTGTCCACTCGGCCTCCGAGAGGGTGCGGGCGTCCACCGCAGTCCATCGAACCGGGGCCCGTACCTCGATGTCCGTGCACAGCCATACGGCAGCCCATGAACAAGCTGCCCCAGCGGCGTTTGATCCGTCCCGCCCTCCCGAGTTCCCGCGCCACGTGGTGACGGCGGTCCTCGTCTCCCACGACGGCGCCCGCTGGCTGCCCGACGCGCTCGCCGGGGTGCTCGGCCAGGAGCGCCCCGTGCAGTACGCGGTCGCCGCCGACACCGGCAGCGCGGACGACTCCGCCCGGCTGCTCACCGACGCCCTCGGCGACGGACACGTCCTGCACCTGGCCCGCCGCACCGGCTTCGGCCAGGCCGTCGAGGAGGCGAGCCGCACCGCCCCGCTCCTCACCCCCGAAGAGCTGCCGTACCTCAAGCGCCCCAGCGGCTGGGACCCGGTCACGCGCAGCTGGCGCGACGACGCCTACGACCTGCCCGAACTGCCGTACGGCGAGCCCGTCCAGTGGCTCTGGCTGCTGCACGACGACTGCGCGCCCGAACCCGACGCCCTCGCCGAACTGCTGCGCGTCGTCGACAACGAACTCGAACTGGGCCGCGACGACGTGGCGGTCGTCGGCCCCAAGCTCCGCGGCTGGTACGACCGCCGGCAGCTGCTGGAGGTCGGCGTCTCCATCGCCAACTCCGGCCGCCGCTGGACCGGCCTGGACCGCCGCGAACAGGACCAGGGCCAGCACGACCACGTGCGCACCGTGCTGTCCGTCTCCACCGCCGGCATGCTCATCCGCCGCGACGTCTTCGAACAGCTCGGCGGCTTCGACCGTCGGCTGCCCCTGATGCGTGACGACGTCGACCTGTGCTGGCGCGCCCACGCGGCCGGCCACCGCGTCCTGATCGCCCCCGACGCCGTCGTACGGCACGCCGAGGCCGCCTCCCGCGAGCGCCGCACCGTCGACTGCGTGGGCCGCACCGCCGCCTCCCCGCACAAGGTCGACAAGGCCGGCGCCGTCTACACCCTGCTCGTCAACACCCGTGGCGCCGCCCTTCCCTGGGCGTTCCTGCGGCTCGTTTTCGGCACGCTCCTGCGGACCGTCGCCTACCTGGTCGGCAAGGTGCCCGGCCAGGCCGTCGACGAGATCCGCGGCCTGCTGGGCGTCCTGCTGCGGCCCGAGCGGATCTTCGCCGCACGGCGCCGCCGGGGACCCTCACGCATCGACAAGGCCGAGCTCCGCCGGCTCTTCCCGCCGCCCGGCGCCACCATCCGGGCCACCGTGGAACAGCTCGCCGCCAACTTCACCAGCGGCTCCGACGACACCTTCCGGGCCGGCCGGCACGGCGGCGCCGTCGAGTCCGGGCCCGGCGGCGACGACGCCGACTTCCTTCAGGTCGAGCAGTTCGCCCGGCTCAAGCGGATCGCCCGCAACCCCGGCCCCGTGCTCTTCCTCGCCCTGCTGCTCATCTCTCTGGCCGCCTGCCGCGCCCTGCTCGGCGGCGGTGCGCTCGCGGGCGGTGCCCTGCTGCCGGTCCCGGCCGGCGCCGGCGAGCTGTGGTCCCGATTCGCCGACAGCTGGCACCCGGTGGGCGCGGGCGGCACCCCGGCCGCCCCGCCCTACCTCGCGATCGTCGCGACCCTCGCCACGATCCTGTTCGGCTCCACCGGACTAGCCGTCACCGTCCTGCTGGTGGCCTCGGTACCCCTCGCCGGGTTCACCGCCTACTTCGCCTCCCGGCCGCTGGTGACCTCCCGGCTGCTGCGCGCCTGGGCGGCCGTCGCCTACGCCTTCCTGCCCGCCACCACCGGCGCCCTGGCCGGCGGCCGCATCGGCACCGCCGTCCTCGCCGTGCTGCTGCCGCTCATCGCACGCGCGGGCGTCGCCGCGAGCGGCCTCGCGAACCGCTCCGGCGCACGCGGCAGTTGGCGCGCCACCTGGGCGTACGCGCTGCTGCTCACCATCACGACCGCCTTCACGCCGATCGTCTGGCCCATCGCGCTGCTCCTCGGCATCGGTGTGCTCGTGCTGCGCCGCGGCGATCTCCTCGCCCACGGCCTGCGCTTCCTCGCCCAGCTCGGCACCCCGCTGCTGGCCCTCGCCCCCTGGTCGCTGACCCTGCTCCCGACCGGGTTCTTCAAGGAAGCCGGCCTGGCCTACGGCAGCTCGGCCGCCTCCGCGCTCGACCTGCTCGGTGCCAGCCCCGGCGGCCCCGGTACCGTGCACGGCCTGATGCTCATCGGCATCGTCCTCGCCGCCCTCGCCGCGCTCCTGCGGTCCGAACGGCAGCTCGGCATCCGCACCGCCTGGGCGATCGCCCTGCTCGGCCTCGTCTTCGCCGTCCTGGCCAACCGGTCCGCCTGGGCCGGACCCGCCACCCTCGTCTACGGCATCGCCCTGCTGGCCGCCGCCGCCCTCGGTGCCGACGGGGCACGCGCGCGTGTGGCCGAGCAGAGCTTCGGCTGGCGCCAGCCCGTCGCCGCCCTGATCGCCTTCGCCTCGGCCGCGGGCCCGCTGCTCGTCGCCGCCGGCTGGATGATCCGCGGCGCCGACGGCCCCCTGGAGCGCCGCGACCCCACCCAGGTGCCCGCGTTCGTCGCCGAGGACTCCACCACCGGCGACCGGGCCCGCACCCTGATCCTGGACAGCGACTCCACCGCGCGCGTGCGCTACACCCTGGTCCGCGGCTCCGGCGCCCGCATGGGCGACGCCGAGGTCAGCGCCGCCGACGGCCAGAACACCCGGCTGGACAAGGTCGTCGCCAACCTCGTCGCCGGCTCCGGCGCCGACCAGGCCGACCAACTCGGCGGCTTCGCCGTGCGCTACGTCCTCGTCCACAAGGGCGCGCCCCGCGACATCACCCGCGTCCTCGACACCACCCCCGGCCTGACCCGGCTCAGCCAGCAGAACGGCAGCGCCCTGTACCGCGTCGACCAGGAGGTCTCCCGCGCCGCCATCGTCCCCGCCGGCGGCACGGGCACGGCCCAGCCGGTCACCGCCGGACCGGTGGAGATCCACACCACCGTCCCCGCCGGCCCGGCAGGCCGCGTCCTGCGCCTCGCCGACACCGCCTCCGACGGCTGGACGGCCACCCTGAACGGCAAGCCGCTCACCCGCACCACGGTCGACGGCTGGGCCCAGGGCTTCCAACTGCCCGCCGACGGCGGCACGCTGGACGTCACCTACGACGATCCGATCACCCACACCGCCTGGCTGTGGGCCCAGGGCGCGCTCGCCGTCGTCCTCGTCGTCCTCGCCCTGCCCGGCCGCCGCCGCGACGTCGACGACGACCTGCCCGAGGAGGAGCCGCCGCCCGCCCAGGCCACCGCGGGCGAGGGCCGCCGCGCCCGCCGTCTGCGGGCCCAGGCCGAGGAGCAGGCCACCGACGAGCAGCCGGCCGCGCCCCCGCTGCCGGAGGAGCCCCCGGCCGCCGTACCCCACCAGCAGTCCTACGAGGAGTGGGACCAGGCGTCCTACGCGAACCCCGGATACGCCGGCTACGGAACCGACCAGTACCAGAACGGCGGCCAGTACCCGCCCTCCGGCTACGACCAGCAGGGATATCCGGCCGCCGACCCGTACCAGACGGGCCAGGGCCAGTACGACCCGTACGCCTACGGCGGTACGGCCGACCAGATGCCGTACGACCCGACGGCCTACCAGCAGGGCTACAACCCGGCGTACGACCCCGCCCAGCAGGGCTACGACCCGGCCCAGCACCCCCATGGCACCGGCAGCGAGCGCCCCGACGGGAGCCAGCAATGAACCGCACCACCCTGTCCCTGATCGCCGCCGGCAGCGCGCTGGCAGCCCTCACCGCGTTCGCCGCGTTCGACGGCCCGTCCGCGTCCGGTGCCTCGGCCCCCAAGGCGGCCGCGAACCTGCCGGTCCAGCGCACGAGCCTGCTGTGTCCGGCGCCGAGCATCTCGGACATCGCCTCCACCTCGTACACGTCGTTCACGCCCGTCACCCCGGGGGCGGGGAGCGGCGGCAAGGCCCAGCTCCAGGCGGCCGACGAGCAGTCGACGGACGGCACGGACAACTCCCAGTCCGGCAAGGGCACCAAGGGGTCCAAGGGGTCCAAGGGCGCGAAGAAGACCGCGGGCCAGCCGGTGCTCACCCCGAAGGCGCCGGGCACTCCCGCAACGGGCGACACCTCGGGCGCCGACGGGCCCGCGCTCATCGGCACCGCGGACGGGGAGTTCGCGCCCGGCTGGACGGTCCAGGAGACCACCGAGGTCGCCGCCGGCACCGGCCGCGGCCTGCAGGGCGTCAACTGCACCGCCGCGGACACCGACTTCTGGTTCCCGGGCGCCGGCACCGCCACCGGTCGCACCGACTACGTCCACCTGACCAACCCCGACGACTCCGCCGCGGTCGTCGACATCGAGCTGTACGGCAAGGACGGCGCGATCAAGTCCACGCTCGGCGAGAACCTCACCGTCCCGCCGCACGCGAGCAAGCCGATCCTCCTCTCCACCCTCACCGACCAACAGCAGGCCGACCTGACCGTGCACGTCAGCGTGCGCAGCGGCCGGGTCGGCGCGGCGGTGCAGGCCCTGGACGACAAGGCGGGCGGCGACTGGCTGGCCGCGTCCGCCGACCCGGCCGGCAGCCTGGTCCTGCCGGGCATCCCGAAGGACGCCACCGACGTCCGCCTGATCGCCTTCACTCCCGGCGGCGACGACGCCGACCTGAAGGTCCGCCTGGCCTCACCGGACGGCCTGATCACCCCGGCGGGCAGCGAGACCCTGCACGTGAAGTCGGGCATGACGACCTCGGCCGACCTCGGCGCCGTGACCCGCGGCGAGGCGGGCTCCCTCGTGCTGACCCCCACGGACCAGTCGGTCCCGGTGGTGGCGGCCCTGCGGGTGGTCCGGGGCAAGGGCGACAAGCAGGAAACGGCCTTCATCCCGGCGACCGCCCCCGTCGGCACGCGCGCGACCTCGGCCGACAACAGCGCCAAGGGCACGGCCCTCGCCCTGACCGCGCCCACCGCCACCGCCACGGTCAAGGTCACCGCGTCCGCGGGCAGCGGGGGCGGCACGGCGGCGACGAAGACCTACACGATCAAGTCGGGCACCACCCAAGACGTGGCCGTCCCCGTCCCCTCCGGCCTCAACGGCACCTACGCCCTGACCGTCGAAACCGTCTCCGGCGGCCCGGTCTACGCCTCCCGCACCCTGTCCGCCACAGAGTCCGGAATCCCCGGCTTCACCATCCAGACCCTCCCGAACGACCGGGGGATGGTGGCAGTACCAACGACGACGGAGGACTTGTCGGTCCTGCAGAAGTGAGGCCAGAACCGCCGCCCACCCGACAGCGGCACGGGTGGGCGCGGGCAAGCGAAACGCTGGTGGGCGCGGGCAAGCGAAACGCCACGTTGGCCGGCGGCAGCACCGGGCACCCGCCCGTGCCGCCGAGCGAACCGACCCCACCCCGCGGCACCACACCGCACCCACACCGCCGTAGCTCCGCAGAACCCTGCAGGGGCTAGTCCTCGCCGTACCGCGGATCCACCGTCTCCGGAGTCAGCCCGAGCAGCTCGGCCACCTGCTCCACGACCACCTCGTGCACCAGCGCGGCCCGCTCATCGCGCCCCTTGGTGCGAATCTCCACCGGCCGCCGGTACACGACCACCCGCGCCCGCCGCCCGTCCCGCGCGGGAACGACCCCGCCCAGCGGCACGGCCTCGTCGCTCCACACCTGCTCACCCCGCACGTCCAGCCGGGGCACCTCCAGCACCAGGAATTCGATGTCGGCGAGCTGCGGCCACCGCCGCTCGAGGCGCTCCACGGAGTCCTGCACCAGGTCCGCGAACACATCGGCACGGCTGGCCGCCAGCGGCACCTGCGGCGGCGCGATCGGCCCCCGCATGCCCCTGCCGTGACGATCACGGCGACGGGGCCCGGGGCCGGCGGCACGGGGCGGTACACGGTTGTCCATCACTGGGGAAGCGTAGTCCCCGCACGCTCCCCCCGCCCGGCCCGTCCGGCGGGTGTCTCCCCGGCCCGATCATGAGCCGATCACGAGCCGATCACGAGCCTCGTCCGCGGCCGGCCATGGCCCCCTCCACGGCCGATCACGGCGCCGCCGATCGGCCCGCCCCCGATCGGCCCCGTTCGACTCCGATCGGCCCTCTCCGCCCTCGTGTCGCACATTGACCATTCCGGCCAACGTCTGGCTCGTTTCCGTAACCCTCCAAGACCGCCGAACTCAAGGCAATTGACGCTGTTTGTACCGACTCATGACCGTATCGAGTCGCGCCCAAAACCCGCCGAGATCCCGTCCACGCAGGTCAACAGGGCCTCCCCGAAGGGGTGTGTGGGGCGTTTCACAGCACGACACGGTGGAGTGACCTGGTGGAGAGTCGTCGCGGCCCGCTCAAGAGTGCGGTACCGTCCAACGTCGTGAGCCCTGTACGTCGCTGTTCGCGCACCGCCTGCGGCCGACCCGCCGTCGCGACGCTGACGTACGTCTACGCCGACTCGACCGCGGTCCTCGGCCCGCTCGCCACCTACGCCGAGCCGCACTGCTACGACCTGTGCGCCGAGCACTCCGAACGCCTCACCGCCCCCCGCGGCTGGGAGGTCGTCCGTCTCCTCGACGGCTCCGCCCCCGCGCGGCCCAGCGGAGACGACCTGGAAGCGCTCGCGAACGCCGTGCGCGAGGCGGCCCGCCCCCAGGAGCGCGCGGCCGAGGCGGGCGGCGGCGGAGCCCGTACCGCGGACCCCATGGAGGTCGCCCGCCGCGGCCACCTGCGCGTGCTGCGCTCTCCGGACAACTGAGCCCACCCAGAGGCCGTCAAGCCGGCGCGCCCACCCCACTCCCGGTCACGACTGGGCGTCCACCTGGTGCCCGCACACCTCTCCCTTACCCCCGGCGGGTAGTTTGTGGGCACCCATAGGACTTTCAGGAGGGTTGGCCGTGACTGCAGATCTGTCGCAGATCGTGAAGGCGTACGACGTACGCGGAGTGGTTCCGGACCAGTGGGACGAGTCACTGGCCGGGCTCTTCGGCGCCGCCTTCGCGGAGGTGACGGGTGCGGCGGCCATCGTCGTCGGCCATGACATGCGGCCCTCGTCCCCCGGCCTCACCCGCGCCTTCGCGCGCGGCGCGGCGGACCGCGGTGTGGACGTCACCGAGATCGGGCTGTGCTCCACCGACCAGCTGTACTACGCCTCGGGCGCGCTGAACCTGCCGGGCGCCATGTTCACCGCCTCCCACAACCCGGCCCAGTACAACGGCATCAAGCTGTGCCGCGCGGGCGCCGCCCCGGTCGGTCAGGACACCGGCCTCGCGCAGATCCGCGAACTGGTCGAGCGGTGGCTGGAGTCGGGCGCGCCGAAACCGGTGGCCGAGCCGGGAACCCTGACGACCCGTGAGACGTTGGAGGACTACGCGGCGCACCTGCGCTCCCTGGTCGACCTGACCTCCATCCGCCCGCTGAAGGTCGTGGTCGACGCCGGCAACGGCATGGGCGGCCACACGGTCCCCTCGGTCTTCGCCGGCCTGCCCCTGACCCTCGTCCCGATGTACTTCGAACTGGACGGCACCTTCCCGAACCACGAGGCCAACCCGCTCGACCCGGCCAACCTCGTGGACCTGCAGAAGCGCGTCCCGGAGGAGGGTGCCGACCTCGGCATCGCCTTCGACGGCGACGCCGACCGCTGCTTCGTCGTGGACGAGAACGGCGACCCGGTCTCCCCGTCCGCGATCACCGCCCTGGTCGCCGCCCGCGAACTCGCCCGCAACGGCGGCAAGGGCACGATCATCCACAACCTGATCACGTCCCGTACGGTCCCCGAGGTCGTGAAGGAGAACGGCGGCACCCCGGTCCGCACCCGCGTCGGCCACTCCTTCATCAAGGCCGAGATGGCCCGCACCGGCGCGATCTTCGGCGGCGAGCACTCCGCGCACTACTACTTCAAGGACTTCTGGAACGCCGACACGGGCATGCTGGCCGCCCTGCACGTTCTCGCCGCCCTCGGCGGCCAGGAGGGCCCGCTGTCCGCCCTCGTCGCCCAGTACGACCGCTACACCGGCTCCGGCGAGATCAACTCCACCGTCGCCGACCAGGCCGACCGCCTCGCCGCGATCCGCTCCGCGTACGAGCACCGCGCCGACGTCACCCTGGACGACCTCGACGGCCTGACGGTCGCCGCCGCCGACTGGTGGTTCAACGTCCGCCCCTCCAACACCGAGCCGCTCCTCCGCCTGAACGCGGAGGCGAAGGACGAGGCGACGATGACGAAGATCCGCGACGAGGCACTGGCGATCATCAGGGCCTGAAACTCCGGCGCCGAGGTTCCCGGCGAACCGTGCCGCAGCTCCGACCGAGTCGGGTGGTGGGCGGGCACGGGCCGGGCGTCCAGGGGGCCCAGCCCCCTGGACGGTGCCGACAGCCCAGCTCAGCCCGCCCACCAGCGGTACGCTGACCAGGCACATCCACAGTCACGAACAACGCCCCCCGAAGGGACACCCCCCATGCCGCTCGAAGCCGGCCTCCTGGAGATCCTCGCCTGCCCGGCCTGCCACGCTCCCCTGAAGGAGCAGGACACCGAGCTGATCTGCACGAGCCAGGACTGCGGCCTCGCCTACCCCGTCCGCGACGGCATTCCGGTCCTGCTGGTGGACGAGGCCCGCCGCCCCGAGTGACGACGTCCTCGACGTCGTAGCCAACCCGGTAGACAACCCGCACAGGACCCCCGGCGATCGGAGGCAACCGCCCATGCTGGACGAATCGCTGCTCGACACCCCGGAGGGCCTCGCCGAGGCCGACCGCCGAGGCCTGCTGCGCGGCGCCGCCGAGGCCGGCGCCCGCGTCCGCACCGCCGCCCGGCACGCCGCGGAGGCCGGCGTCGGCGATCTCAAGCCCGACGGCCGCCCCCGCGCCGTCCTCATCGCCGGCCCCGGCGCCGCCGCCACCCACACCGCCGACCTCCTCGGCACCCTGGCCGGCGTCGGCAGCCCCGTGGTCCGCCTGGCCCCGACCGGCGTGGCCCCGGCCGCAGGCGCCCTGCGCTGGGAGCTCCCCGGCTGGGCCGGCTCCGTGGACCTGCTGCTGATCGCCACCCCCGACGGCACCGAACCGAGCCTGTCGCTCCTCACCGACCAGGCCTACCGCCGCGGCGTCTCCGTCGTCGCCGTGGCCCCGGCCCGCACCCCGCTCGCGGAGGCGGTCGCCGGCGCCCACGGCCTGTTCGTACCGATGGCGACGGCGCCGTACGACCAGGAGGAACCGCTCGCCGCGTCCTCCCCGGGTGTCTTCTGGGCGCTGCTCACCCCGCTGGTGGCGCTGCTGGACCGGGTCGGGCTGATCAGCGCCCCGCCGGACATCCTGGAGAAGGTCGCCGACCGCCTGGACCACATCGCCGAGCGCTGCGGCCCGGCCATCGC
This sequence comes from Streptomyces sp. NPDC001393, assembly GCF_053597455.1. Lineage (NCBI taxonomy): Bacteria > Bacillati > Actinomycetota > Actinomycetes > Kitasatosporales > Streptomycetaceae > Streptomyces > Streptomyces sp. NPDC001393. The sequence goes on along the minus strand of NZ_JBSFIH010000067.1, from coordinate 10,721 downwards.
GACCTACAGCAACCCGGCCAAGACCCTCGCCGCCGAACTCGCCGACGCGCTGCCCGTGCTGTGGACGGAGGGGTCCTCGGCGGGCCCGGCCGGCCGCCGTTTCTCCGCCGCCCTCGCCGAACTCGCCGGCCGCCCCGCCCTCGTCGCCGAGCTCCCGGAGGCGCTCTCGGCGCACAGCGCCCTGCTGGCCGGCCCGCTGGCCGCCAGCGCCGACCCCGAAGACTTCTTCCGCGACCGCGTCGAGGAGCCGCCCGCGCTGCACGCGCGCGTGGTGCTGCTCCGCGACCGCCCGATCAGCGGCCTCACGGCCGCCCCCGCCGCCCGTGACCTGGCCCTGAGCCACGACACGCCGATCAGCGAGCTCGAACCGGAAGAAGGCGGCGAACTGGAGACGCTCGCGGAACTGATCGCCGTCACGGATTTCGCCGCTGTTTACCTGGCGCTCGCTTCGAGGGCCTGATCTGGCTACGGGCCGGAACACCCCTGCTCACCATCAGCACGGCAACACGCAACCGCAGCACGGCAACCCGCAACCGGCGACCGGCATCAGCGCCGGCACCGGCCCGGCAGCCGTACGTACGGAGACAGAGAAGACACATGGACCGCCTCGACAACACCGTCCGCCCCTACGCCTGGGGTTCCCCCACCGCCATCCCGCACCTCCTCGGCGTCGAGCCGACCGGTGAACCGCAGGCGGAGATGTGGATGGGCGCGCACCCGGGAGCCCCCTCGCGCACCGCGCGCGGGACGCTCGTCGACGTCATCGACGCCGACCCGGAGCGCGAGCTCGGCAAGGCGGCCGTGGCGAAGTTCGGCCCGCGCCTGCCCTTCCTCCTCAAGATCCTCGCGGCCGGCGCGCCGCTCTCCCTCCAGGTGCACCCCAACCTGGAGCAGGCGAAGGAGGGTTACGCCGACGAGGAGCGCCGCAACATCCCGGTCGACGCCCCGCACCGCAACTACAAGGACGCCAACCACAAGCCCGAACTGATCTGCGCGCTCACCGAGTTCGACGGCCTGTGCGGCTTCCGCGACCCGGTCCGGGCCGCCGAACTGCTCGACGCGCTCGGCGTCGCCTCCCTCAAGCCGTACGTCGACCTGCTGCACGCCCAGCCCGAGGACGCGGCCCTGCGCGAGGTGCTCACCGCGATCCTCACCGCCGACCCGCAGGAGATGGCGCACACGGTCGCCGAGGCAAGCGCCGCCTGCGCCCGCCTCGGCGGCGACCACGCCCCCTACGCCGAGCTCGCCCAGCACTACCCGGGCGACCCCGGCGTCATCGCGGCGATGCTGCTCAATCACGTGCGCCTGCAGCCCGGCGAGGCGCTGTTCCTCGGTGCCGGCATCCCGCACGCGTACCTGAACGGCCTCGGCGTCGAGATCATGGCCAACTCGGACAACGTCCTGCGCTGCGGCCTGACCCCCAAGCACGTCGACGTCCCCGAACTCCTGCGCGTCGTCCGCTTCGAGGCGGGCGACCCGGGCGTACTGCGCCCCGAGGCCTCCCCGGCCAGCGAGGAGGTCTACGAGACGCCGATCGACGAGTTCCGCCTCTCCCGGTACGTCCTCCCCGAGGGTGCCGCGGCCCGCGACCTCACCCTCGACACCCCGCAGATCCTGCTCTGCACGGCCGGTGCCGTCCGCACCGGCGAGCACGAACTGAGCCCGGGGCAGTCGGTCTTCGTCCCGGCCGGCGAGACGGCGCAGGTCTCGGGCCCGGGCACGCTCTTCCGCGCCACTGTGATCGTGTGACCCTGTGATCGTATGACCGAGGTTGTGGATACCTGACGCGGCGGCGCCCGGCCGGGCTGCAACAATGGCCCACCGGCAAAGGCCGGGCAAAGCCGGGACACGCCCGGGGCGGCGTGGCCGTACGAAGGCGCCGCACCAGGCCGACGACAAGGTCGAAGGGACAACGCGGACACATGAGCGCGTCAGGCGGTACGAAGGCGATCGTGGCGGCACTCGGCGCCAACCTCGCGATCGCGGCATCCAAGTTCGTGGCGTTCGCGTTCAGCGGCTCCTCCTCGATGCTCGCCGAGGGTGTCCACTCGCTCGCCGACTCCGGCAACCAGTTCCTGCTGCTCATCGGCGGCAAGAAGGCCCAGCGTGAGGCCACCCCGCAGCACCCCTTCGGCTACGGCCGCGAGCGCTTCATCTACGCCTTCCTGGTCTCGATCATCCTGTTCTCCGTAGGCGGCATGTTCGCCATCTACGAGGGCTACGAGAAGATCAGCCACCCCCACGCGGTGGAGCACTGGTACTGGCCGGTGGGCGTCCTGGTCTTCGCGGTCATCGCCGAGGGATTCTCCTTCCGCACGGCCATCAAGGAGTCCAGCGAGCTGCGTGGCAACCTGTCCTGGGCCCAGTTCATCCGCCGTGCCAAGGCCCCCGAGCTACCGGTGGTCCTGCTGGAGGACTTCGGCGCGCTCATCGGCCTGGTCCTCGCCCTGCTCGGCGTCGGTCTCGCGGTCCTCACCGGTGACGGCGTCTGGGACGGCATCGGCACCGTCTGCATCGGTGTCCTGCTCGTCCTGATCGCCCTGGTCCTGGCCGCCGAGACCAAGTCACTGCTGCTCGGTGAGGCGGCGGGCCTGGACGTGATCAAGAAGATCGAGGAGGCGACGGTCGACGGCGACACGGTCACCGGCGTCATCCACATGCGCACGCTCCACCTCGGCCCTGAGGAACTGCTGGTCGCCGCCAAGATCGCCGTGCAGCACGACGACACGGCCGCCGAGGTCGCGAACGCCATCAACGCCGCCGAGGCCCGCATCCGCGCCGCCGTCCCCATCGCCCGCGTCATCTACCTCGAACCGGACATCTACAGCGAGGCCGAGGCGGCCAAGGGCCCGGACCCGGAGGCCACCCCGGGCGGCCCGAACCCGCACGCCACCGGCCACTGAGACGGGAGCTCAGCCCCAGCCACACCCCCTTCCCACCCCCTCAGCTCGCCCGGCTCCCCCTCCTCACTCGACCTCCCCGAGCACGTCGAGCACCGCGGACCCGTCCGGTGCCGCGAGCAGCCGCTCGCGGAAACCAGGGTCCATCAGCTTGCGGGAGAGCAGTGCGAGGATCCGCAGATGCTCGTCGCCCGCGGCCGCCTCCGGTACGGCGATCATGAAGATCAGCCGGGCCTTCGTACCGTCCAGCGAACCCCATTCGATCCCCTCGGCGGACCGCGCGAAGCCGACGACCGGCGCGGTCACCGCGTCCGTCTTGGCGTGCGGGATCGCGATCTCCTCACCGAGTCCGGTCGTCCCCTGTTCCTCACGACGCAGCGCGGTTGCCACCAGCTCGTCCACATCGGCGACCCGCCCGCTCCGCGCGAGCAACTCCGCCATCTCCCGGACAGCGGCCGCCTTCTCCACCGCCCGGAGCGACCCCTTCACGGTCCGCTCACCGAGATACCCGGACAACACACGGCCCTCATCCGCGGCGTCTTCAGCCCGCCCGGCGCCCCGGGCCTCCTCCGGCTGCCCGGCGTCCACGGTTTCCCCAACGGCACCCACCCGACCCGAGCCCCCCGAAACCACACCCTCAGCACCGACCACCGAAGCCCCCGCCCCACCCTGCCCAGACACAACCACCGACCCCCCGTCGGACACGGAAGCCCCTATCGACACATCCCTCGTCGGGGAATCCGCGTCACCGGCGCCGCCTACCCCTCCGTCTCCCGATGCGGCAGCCCCAGTACCGGCGGCACCGATCGACACATCCCCCGACGCGGCAGCCGCCTCATCGGTACCGCTCACCGATACATCCCCCGACGGGGAAACCCGCTCACCGACGCCACCCGCACCCGCCGACGGCGAGAACCCCGCACGGGGGCCACCCGCACCCGACGACGATTGCTGCACGGGTGGTGCGGGTGGGAACCCAATCCCCACCACCCCTGAACCCGCACCCGAAGACGAACCCGAGCCCGCCCCCGAACCCACACCAACCGCCCCCACGCGCCCCCAAACCCCACTCACATCAACCAACGCCACGGTCACCAACGCAGTCACCACCGCCCCGATAACCACGGCAACAAAGAACATCGGCACCCCACTCACCGCACCCAGCACCGCCACAATCGGCCCCCCATGCGGCACCGCGTCCTTCACCCCGGCCAGCCCCGCAACCGCCCCGGCCACCGCCCCACCCAGCATGTTCGCCGGAATCACCTGCGCAGGCCGCGCCGCCGCGAACGGAATCGCCCCCTCCGAGATACCGAAGCACCCCATGAACAGCGCCGCGAGCCCCGTCTCCCGCTCCTGCCCGGTGTACAGCCGCCGCCGGATCAGCGTGGCCAGCCCCTGCCCGAGCGGCATCACCGGAATCGCGGCCGCACACATGCCCATCACCGCCTCGTTGCCGCTCGCAATGAGCCCGGCCCCGAACAGGAACGCCGTCTTGTTCACCGGCCCGCCCATGTCGAACGCGATCATCAGCCCGAGAATCGCGCCGAGCAGGATCGCGCTCGTCCCCGTCATCCCGCCGAGCCAGCTCGTCAGATGCTCGAACACCCAGGAGATCGGCTTGCCGATGACGTAGATGAAAAACAGCCCGAGCACCGTCGTGGCCACAATCGGGATCACGATGATCGGCATGATCGGCTGCACGAACTTCGGCACCCGGACCTTCTTGATCCACAGCACGAGATACCCGGCGAGGAACCCGGTCACGATCGCCCCGATGAATCCCGCGCCCGCCTTGGAGTCGTACAGCGCGCCCGTGTTGGCGATCCAGCCGCCGATCATGCCCGGCACCAGCGCGGGCCGGTCGGCGATCGCATAGGCGATGTAGCCGGACAGGATCGGGACCATCAACTGGAAGCCGATCCCGCCGATCGCGTTGACATGGGCCCAGAAGGTGCCGTCCGGGATCACATAGCCCTTGGACGTGGCATGGCCCCCGAGCGCGAGCGAAACCGCGATCAGCAGACCGCCCACGACCACGAACGGGATCATGTACGACACCCCGTTCATCAGTGCCTTGTACACCGGCCCCCGCTCCCTGCCGCCGCCGGAGGCCCCCGCCGCCGAATCGCCCGCGGCCCCGCCCGGCGCGTGCACGGGCGCCGACCGGACCCGCTCGATGAGCTGCTCGGGATGGTGGATGCCCTCGGCGACCCCGACCGTCAGCACCCGCTTGCCGGCGAAACGGTTCAGGTCGACGTCCTTGTCGGCGGCGACGATGATCCCGTCCGCGCCTCTGACATCGTTGTCGTCGAGAACGTTCTCGGCCCCGATGGATCCCTGGGTCTCCACCTTCATCTCGATGCCGCAGCTCGCCGCGGCCTGCGCGAGCTTCTCCGCCGCCATGTACGTGTGCGCGATGCCCGTCGGGCAGGCGGTCACCGCCAGCAGCTTCATCTGCCGCCGCTCGCCATCGAGGCCACCCGTGGAGGGAGGGCCGGCCGGACTGGTCACGTCTGTCTCCTCACACCTTCGTCGTACGAGGCGCCGTCCCGGACACCCCGCGAGCGGGACCGAACGGCTCGGTTTCCCGCGCATCCTGCACCCCCCGGCCCAAGGTGCGAAAGCCCGGTTCATCACGTCTGTGAGCTTTCCGTTCCGCGGTTTCCGCACCTCCGCCGGCGCGGCTCCTGCCCCCCGCGCCGCGCCTCGAAACCGCCTCACCCAAGGCTCGAACCGTGCGGAGGCGGACTGGGGCCGACCGGGCCGTCCGGTGTAGCTTGGGACGGAGCCAGACGTCGCTGCTGATGGCGGTCGGGCGGTCCCGAGCGGACCGGCCGAGGGAGAGAGGGCCTCCGACGGACTGCGCTGCGCGTACGTGGGCATGCCTGTGTCCTCTTCTCGGGCACCCCTGTGTCCGCCGCCGCGCAGACCAGCCCTACCCACCTCGACCCGATTCCGAGGAGCAGCTCGTAATGACGACTGTCGACAACCGACAGGACTTCAAGGTCGCCGACCTCTCGCTGGCCGAGTTCGGCCGCAAGGAGATCACCCTCGCCGAGCACGAGATGCCCGGCCTGATGGCGATCCGCAGGGAGTACGCCGAGGCGCAGCCCCTGGCCGGCGCCCGCGTCACCGGCTCCCTGCACATGACCGTGCAGACCGCCGTGCTCATCGAGACCCTGGTCGCCCTCGGCGCCCGCGTCCGCTGGGCCTCCTGCAACATCTTCTCCACCCAGGACCACGCCGCCGCCGCCATCGCCGTCGGCCCGAACGGCACGCCCGACAACCCGCAGGGCGTCCCGGTCTTCGCCTGGAAGGGCGAGACCCTGGAAGAGTACTGGTGGTGCACCGAGCAGGCGCTGACCTGGCCGGACAGCCCCACCGGCGGCCCGAACATGATCCTGGACGACGGCGGCGACGCCACCCTCCTCGTCCACAAGGGCGTCGAGTACGAGAAGGCCGGCGAGGTCCCCGCCCTGGACACCGCCGAGTCCGACGAGCACCGCGTCATCCTCCAGCTGCTGCACCGCACCCTGGGCGAGAACCCCCAGAAGTGGACCCAGCTGGCCTCCGAGATCCGCGGTGTCACCGAGGAGACCACGACGGGTGTCCACCGCCTGTACGAGATGCAGCGCGATGGCGTCCTCCTGTTCCCGGCGATCAACGTCAACGACGCTGTCACCAAGTCGAAGTTCGACAACAAGTACGGCTGCCGCCACTCCCTGGTCGACGGCATCAACCGCGCCACCGACGTGCTGATCGGCGGCAAGACCGCCGTGGTGTGCGGCTACGGCGACGTGGGCAAGGGCTGCGCCGAGTCCCTGCGCGGCCAGGGCGCCCGCGTGATCATCACGGAGATCGACCCGATCTGCGCGCTGCAGGCGGCGATGGACGGCTACCAGGTCACCACCCTGGACGAGGTCGTGGAGACCGCTGACATCTTCATCACCACCACCGGCAACAAGGACATCATCCTTGCGTCGGACATGGCGAAGATGAAGCACCAGGCGATCGTCGGCAACATCGGCCACTTCGACAACGAGATCGACATGGCCGGCCTCGCCAAGATCCCCGGCATCGTCAAGGACGAGGTCAAGCCGCAGGTCCACACCTGGACGTTCCCCGACGGCAAGGTGATCATCGTGCTGTCCGAGGGCCGCCTGCTGAACCTGGGCAACGCCACCGGCCACCCGTCGTTCGTGATGTCCAACTCCTTCGCGGACCAGACGCTGGCCCAGATCGAGCTGTTCACCAAGCCCGACGAGTACCCGATCGGCGTCTACGTGCTGCCCAAGCACCTCGACGAGAAGGTCGCCCGCCTCCACCTGGACGCGCTCGGCGTCAAGCTGACCACGCTGCGCCCGGAGCAGGCCGCGTACATCGGCGTCGAGGTCGAGGGCCCGTACAAGCCGGACCACTACCGCTACTGAGCCGGCGATTCCGTAGTCCCGCCGTCCGGGGAGCACACCGGTGCACCACCGCACTCCCCGGCAGCAGGTCCCCCGAGGCAGGCCCCCGCACCCCCGTGCCGGGGGCCTGCCCCTTTGGCCGATCCGGTCCCGCCCGGAGCACCGGAGGAACCGGCAGTCCGGCCGGATCGTCAGCCCGTCGAAGACCGAGGACCCCCATGCCCCGCGGCCGTTATTCGCTCCATGATCCGCACGATCACACCCCCCTCGGCGAAGAACACTTCCAGTGCGCCCCCGGCCCCTCCGGCTGGCGCTATGTCTCCCGGCTGACCACCCCCGCCGGCGATCACCGCGGCTCGGTCGATCTCGCCCTGGACGACCTCGGCCGCCCCATCCGCCTCGAACTGCGCGCGGGCGACTGGCAGGTGCGCGGCGCCGCCCTGGACGGCGTCACCTGGGTCCGCACCGACCCCACCGGAACCCATGCCACCGAAGGCAATGTGCGCGCCCACGCCTTCACCGGCACCTCTCCCGCGTTCCTCGTCGCCACCGCACGTCTCCTGCGCCTCACCCCCTTGTCCGACACGACCCGCGTACGCCTGCTCGCCTTCACGGACCCGGTCCTCGCCCCCCGCACCGTGGACCAGTCCTGGGCTCTGGTGAACAGCGAAGCACACGCCACTGACAACGGCCCCCTGACCGTGGACGAGTACCAGGTCACAGCCCTGGACACCGGTGAGCGGCACACGATTCACATCGCCGGGGACGTCGTGCTGGCCGCACCCGGGATCGAGCTGGAGGACCTCCAGTCACCGCCGTCGACGTTCGACTGAACACGCAGACCGGGAAACCGCCGGAACCGCCGGAACCGTCGGAACCCTCGGAACAAGGCATGACCGGGGACCGGCGAGGACGCCGGAACGGTACCGGGCGGACTCGTTACTACTCCGGACTACTCCACTACTCCGGACTACTCCGGCGGAGCGAAACCGGTGGCCGGGCGGTCCACCGGAGGATCGTCCCGCGTAGGGACGGCTGACGGCGGAAACGGAGCCTGCGGCGGCTGGGCGTAGGTGGGTGGCTGGGCAGCAGCGGGTGGTTGATGAACGGCCGGTGCGCCGGGCGCGGCCACCTGTGGGGCGAATCCAGCGGCGCCGAACGCCTGCCGGGCCTCGCGCGACTGCCGCTCGTGCACCACAGCCGCCAGGAATGCGGCCGCCGGAAGATCCCGTGGCACAGAGGCACCCGTCCGCGCCGCCAGGTCAGCCGCGAGCCGCTGGGCCATCCCCATCGAGACCTGCGGATCGAGCTGCCCCATACGGGTCAGGTACTGCCGAACAGCCAGCCACAGTCCGTCCGGCACCGCCGACAGGTCCAGCTCGGCGAACCGTCCCGCCAGCCATGGAGGCGGCGGCGGTACAAAGCCGGCACGACCGGTGGGTATTCGCTCACGCACGACCAGGGTGCCCGCGAACACGTCACCGAGACGTCGCCCCCGCGCCGACACCAGCGACGCGATGCAGGCGACCACGCCGAACGTCAGCAGGATCTCGACCACGCCGATCGCGCCACGCACCAGCGCGTGCCGAAACCGGATCGGCCCACCGTCGTCCCGTACCACGCGGAGCCCGAAGGCCAGCTTCCCCAGCGAACGGCCGTGGCTGAGCGTCTCCACCGCGATCGGCCCGCCGACCAGCACGAGCAGAAACGTAGCGATCGACAGCGCCACCTGCGCGGCCTCGTCCAGCGAGGCGGTCGACACCACCACCGCGATGGTGACGACGACGTACGCGGCCATGACCACCACGAGGTCGAGCAACACGGCCAGCGCCCTGCTCGGCAGCTTTGCCGGCCGCAGTTCGAGCGCCACCGCCTCGCCCGTCACCAGCTCACTCACGCCCGCCGTCCCTTCCCCGATCTGCCCCCGGAAGCGCAAGTCTGCCAAGCTGTGGGCACATCGCACCTCGGTGTGACTATCTGACCGCGATCGAGAGCATCCACGACGAGCAGTCGACGACCAGCCGAGGAGCAGGCAGACCCGATGGACCTGGACGTCTTCGTCTCCGTGCACCGAGCCGAATGGGACCGCCTCGACGCCCTGCTCCGCCGTCGGCGCCGCCTCAACGGTGCCGAGGCCGATGAACTCGTCGCCCTCTACCAGCGCACCGCCACCCATCTGTCCCTCATCCAGTCCAGCGCACCGGACCCGCAGCTGACCGGACGGCTCAGCCAACTGGTGGCACGCGCGCGTAGCGCCGTCACCGGCGCCCGCCGCGCCTCGTGGCATGACGTTGCGCGCTTCCTGGGGCAGGGCTTCCCGGCCGCCGTCTACCGCGCTCGCCACTGGTGGGTAACCACAGCACTGGTCTCCACGGCCATCGCGATTCTTCTGGGCTGGTGGATCGGCACCCACCCGGACGTACAGGCGTCGATCGCGGCGCCCAGCCAACTGCGCCAGCTGACCCGCCCCGGCGGTGAGTACGAGACGTACTACTCCAGCCATCCCGCGGCGGCCTTCGCCGCCCAGGTGTGGACGAACAACGCCCAGGCCGCCGCGATGTGCCTGGTCCTGGGCGTCTTCCTGGGCCTGCCTGTCCTCTGGATCCTCTTCGAGAACATGCTCAACCTGGGCGTCGGCTTCGGCCTGATGTCCTCCGCCGGCAGACTCGAAACATTCCTTGGACTGGTTCTTCCGCACGGCCTGCTCGAACTGACCGCGGTCTTCGTCGCCGCGGGTACGGGGCTGCGCCTGGGCTGGACGCTGATAGACCCCGGTCCCCGCAGTCGGCGCACGGCCCTCGCCGAGGAGGGGCGTGCGGCCGTCGGCATGGCGATCGGACTGGCCCTGGTTCTTTTCGTCTCCGGCGCCATCGAAGGCTTCGTCACCCCGTCCGGCCTGCCCACCTGGACCCGCATCGGAATCGGCCTCCTGGCCGAGCTGGCATTCCTGACGTACGTCTACGTCCTGGGCGGCCGAGCGGTACGCGCAGGTGAGACCGGCGATCTCGAAGCGACGGACCGCAGCGCCTCCGTGCCGACCGCCGCCTGATGTGCGTTCCACGCCCGTGAGCTGCTACTCTCCTCTTCGCCCCACAAGACCCGTTGACACGGGTGGCATGGGGAGGTAGATTCAAACAGTTGCCTGGAACTGGACAAGTTCATCGGCGAAGGTTAGACTCTACGAGCTTCGGGAGAAGTCGAGAACGACATCTCCAAGAAGCACCTCCCGATTACTCAGAAATGAGCGGCCGGTCAGACCGGCCAGGAACTTCTGATAAAGTCGGAATCGCCGGAAAGGGAAACGCGAGAGCGGTAACCTGGAAAGCACCGAGGAAATCGGATCGAGAAAAGATCTGATAGAGTCGGAAACACCGAAGGGAAGCGCCCGGAGGAAAGCCCGAGAGGGTGA
>NZ_JBSFIH010000066.1:0-39206 GCF_053597455.1 Streptomyces sp. NPDC001393 | reverse complement strand
ACCCGGTCCGACAGTCGCTCACCGGATGACTTCAGTTGACCCGCTCTTGGCACACCAACAACAACGACAAGATTGCCCGTAAGTTACCGGTATTGCCTCTAACCTCCCCGTTTCGTTTCGAGTGGTTGAGCTGGGGTGATGGTGGAGGACTGGTGCTGTCGGCCCCTGGTTGTTGAGTGGGCATGGCTTGGGTCCGACGCTCGGGCCGGGGTCTTCAAGGGGTTCCTCGGTGGTGGTGGGCAGGGACAGTGCCGCAGGTCAGGTTGCCGGTCGCGGTAGTGCCGTGAGGCGGGCGAAGGCGTTGATGAGTTCGTGCCGCCAGGGCCAGGTCGTGGCGATCCGCAGGCGAAGGCGGCGGCCGCCGCGAGTGATGCGGGCGGCTGCGTGCAGCAGCCGGTAGCGAAGCTTCTTCGGCTCGGCGGTGGCCAACTCGCCTTCCAGGAGCAGGGTCTGGGTCCAGGCGAGCAGGTCGGTGGCGGCCAGGGACAGCTCCAGCCATGCTTGGTTGAGGGTGAAGTGGCGGGAGGGAAAGCGGCCGAAGCCGGAGCTCTTTCCGCAGCGGATGCGGTCCTCGACGCGTGCGTGCGCGCGGTGGCGGACCTCCAGGTGCTGCAGCGAGCCTTCGCCGTAGGGGGTGTCGGTCAGGAAGACCTGGTGGCGCATGCCTTCGTCGAGGTCGAACATGGACAGTTGGGCGCCGGGGTGCGGGCGCTCGCGGCGGACGATGATCCGGGTGCCGTCGGGGTAGCCGTCCAGGTCGACCATGCCGGTCAGCTCGGCGACCTCGGCGCCGGTGCGAAGGGTGCCGTCCTGCTCCAGCGCGGGATGCCAGACCTCATCGGGCAGGGCGCGGATCGCGCGGCGGACCAGCTCGGTGACGGGATGTCCGACCGAGAAGGATGTGTGGACGCCTCGGGCGCGCAGCGCCCGCAGGTGGGCCAGGAACGCTTTGGCTCCTCCGGCGCTGTCGGTGCGGACGAGGATGGGGGTGCCGTGGCGGCGGTCGTCGGGGATCTGGGCGATCGCCGCATCGAGGACGGTGATGTGGTCGGCGGCGGTGTTGGCTCCGGCGTTGCCCGGCCGCAGCAGTCCGGCCAGGGCTTCTCCGGTGTTGTCCAGGAAGCACAGCAGCGGGTGGTAGCCGAAGCCCCGCTTGTAGGTGGCTGCGGCCTGCTCTTTCTCGGAGTGGCAGGTGACCAGGGTGGCGTCCATGTCAATGACCAGCCCGGGTACGTCCCGCCCGCCGGCCTGGGCCGCGGGTATGCCTCTGTCCGTCTCGGCGGCCTGCAGCCAGGCGACCTCGCGCGCTGCGGCTCGGGCCGTGCGCAGTGCTGCCAGTGCCGTGTGGTCGATGCCGGCCAGGAGGCGCCAGGCGGTCGGGGTAGAGGCCACTGGGCCGAAGACCTCGGCCTGGTCGCGCAGTAGGGCCAAGTCGGCGATGGCTTCGCCGCCGTCGGCGAGCATCACCGCCACGTCCACCGCGATCCTGCCCGGGTTGTGTCCGGTGCCGCGTGGCCGCAGACGGCGCAGCGCGTTGGTGAACGCGGCGGTCAGACCTGTGGCGTCGGCGAGATCGGCCAGCAGACGGGACCCGGCATGGCTGACCACCCCGTGGCCGTCGGCCGAGACGACGAGCTTGGGGCGCGAGGCGGTAGTGTGCACGCAGAAAGTGCCTTCCTGCTGGGATGACAGAGACCTTCGACAAGCCTCATCTTCCCAGCTCAGAGGGCACTTTCGCGTTTCCGATCAAGATCCGGACACCGCGGCAAGTGAAAGGCGCAGGCTAACGAACCACCTTCATTGCTAACGAAGTCGCGGATCCTAGATGCGTACCGCCGTGCCCGAGCCGTTGAGGAGCTCGTTGATGAGCTGCGTGGTTTCCGTCTCCAGGGAGCAGTCCAAATCGCGGTTGACCTGCTGCACGCGGGTGATCGCGGTGTGCAGCCCGGAGCGGTTCCCGCGCGCAGCCTCAAGACGCATCCAATCCCGATAGAGGAGCTCTGCCGTGGGGTCGACGTCGAGACCTGTCGCGACGGCCTGGCGTGCGGCGCGGAGGTCGTGATGGGGGCCCACAGGGATGCGGTAAGTGGCCACCGTGTGCGCGACGTCGATGATCCGAGTGATCATTTCCTGAGCGTAGGGCTCGGCCCAGGGCAGCGGCCGGCCGCCGAAAGGCTTGCCCCGCACCAAGGTCAGCGCCTTCTCCAATTCGGTCAGGCCGGAGGTGCCCAGCGGTAGCGAGCGTTCGACGAGCTGGAGGAAACGGGTCCAGTCGCAGCGCACGCCGGGAGCGAGCCGGTACGGGTCCTCACCCGCCTTGCGACGCGGTACGTAGAGGTTGCCGGATGAGTCGCCGCCCAGCGAGCTGCGCAGGCCCTGCATCCGCGCGTTGAGGGTGCTTGTCGACCACGGGCTGACGGGATCCATGTCGGCACACAGGACATCGGCGCTGCGCCCGGGCCGGAAGTACAGCAGGGCGGCGAGCTGTGCCATCCTCGGGCCGTGGCCGGTGCTGTCCACGCCCGTCACCTCAACCGGCCCCAGGACCCGGATCTCTGGGGCGTGCAGGTCGTGCGCCTCGCAATCGTCCGCCTCGGGCGCCGTGGGCTCCTCGACGGCGGCCGCCCGGGCGTCGGCCTCCGCGGCCTGTGCTGTGTCGGTGGAGTCGGCCTCGGCCTGGGGCGCTGGGGCCAAAGGCACGGCTGCTTCGGTGCCCGGGTCGGCTTCGTTGTCGGGTTCAGCCGGCGATGGGGCGGGGGAGATTAGACGGAGCCCGGACGGATCGGTGCTGGCGGCGAGCAGGGCCGGGAAGACCTCGCCGCTCACCCCCGTTGCTGCGGGCGGCGACGGTGGCGAGGCGGCGGCGGGCGTGATGGATTCCTCCGGCGATGCCTGCGTGGGCTGCTGCATGCCCTCCAGCTCGTCCGGGACGTCCTGCCAGGGCCCCTCGGCCGGGTGGGGCGGCTGCCCGGACACTTTCAACGCGGTGGTGATCTGCAGGTAGGCGGCGTGCTCCAGGCGCTGCAGGGTGATGTCGGTGCCGGCGTAGTCGAGGTGCTGCGGCTCGCTGAGGGAGGCGTTGAGGATCTCAGCCTCGGGGAAGCGAACGGCCGCGGTACTCGCCGGGGCGATCAGCGTGACGGGCACTGCCCCCGCCTTGTCGATGACGTCGGCGAACTGCCACGCGGTGTCCTCATCCAAGGAGGACGCGCACAGCAGTAGATACGGCTGATGCTGGGTTTCGGGCATCTGGTGCGCTTCCAGCAGGCGTTCGCTCAGATCGCGCAGCGCGTGCGTGGCCTGGCGCATGTGGGCGATCCGCGCTGTGGGCAGCAGCTGAGGCAGATCCTCGCCGAACCCCACGGTGACGACCTCGACGTCGGACGCCCATGGGCTCATCCCGAGTTCCAGGGCGAGGGAGGTGCATACCTCGGTGATGTGGACCGGGTTGCCGTCCAGCAGCAGCGCGGGCAGCTGCGTGAGGTTGAGCAGCAGCAGGTCGCCCGCCTCGGTGCTGCCGATCGTGACCAGCCCTGGATACGGCGCCGGTACATCGCGGGCCCTCTCGTCGTCCAGGAGGGCGGCGTCGGCGGGCAGGATCCACCAGCCGTCCTGCCCGGAGGCGAAGGGGGCCATGGGGTCTTGGGCGAGGTCCTCGGGCAGCACGCCCAGCGCGCGGGTGCCGATCCGGGCGGCCCGAAGCGGCGGCAGGACCGCGTCCTCGTCCTGCTGGGTCGCGTGGTGGGCCAGGGTCCGCAGTGCCACGTCCAGGCGGGCAGCGCCGCTGGGTTCGGCGGCCGCCGCCAATTGGGCCTCGGCGGCCGAGGTCTCCGAGGCGATGGCGATCTTCTCGCCTGGCTTGCGGCGGCGGCGCTGCAGCGTCCTGCGCAGGGCCAGGGCGCCGGTGACGGCGGCCGCGAGCAGTGCGCCGGCGCCGAGCACGATGCGCAGGTTCAGCGGGCTGCTGCTGGCCGGGGTCGTCGCCGGGGTCGCGGGAGTGGTGGGGGAGGGGGCAGCGGGTCCGGACGTTTCCGGCGCCGACGGGGAGGTTGCAGAGGGCGAGGCGCTGGGTTCGGGCTTGGCGGACGCTGGTGCGGACGGAGAGGCCTGATTCTGCCCGGGCTGCTCGGCAGGGCGAGTAGGCGGTGCGCTGGGCGCCGACGACTCGGGTGCTGGCGCTGTGGTCTGGCTGGGCGCGGGCGTTGGTGCGTTGCTCGTGCCGTCGTCCGGCTTCTGCTTGCTGCTGGGATCCTGGGTGGCCGGGGGAGTGGTCTTCTGCTCGCCCGACTCCCCGCCCTCGTCGCGGCCTTGGGCCGGTTGGTCGGGCCTGGCTTCGGGCACCGTGATCTGTTGCCCCGCGTAGATGACGTTCGGGTTGGTGATCTCGGGCAGGCCGTGCGGCTGCGGCTTGCCTCGGCTGGCATCGAACAGCTGCGGCCAGGCGTCGCCGTCGCCGAGTTCCTTTTCCGCGATCTTCGACAGGTAGTCGCCTGAGTGGACCGTGACGACGTGCCCACCCTTGTCCTCGGCAGCGGGTGCGCTGTCGCCCAGCTGTGTACGGACGCCTCCCGCAGCCGCGGTGGTCTCGGGCATCTGCAGCTGCCAGCCGGGCTGCAGAAAGCTGTTCGCGCGGAAGACCGTGCCGTCGGCCATGGTCCGTCCCTCGTTCAGATCGGCGATCTCCCGCCACCGCTCACCGTCCCCCAACTCCCGCTCGGCGATGCCCCACAGGCTCTCCGCCGGCCGCGTCTGGCGGACCGTGTAGGTCGTGCCGAATGCTGCTGTGCTCGCTGCGGGCGTCGTACTCTGCTCGGACTTGGCGGCCTGCGGCGCCTGAGGCTGCCCGGGCACGCGGGCCGCCGTGGTGGCGGGGGCGGCCTGGGCGTCGGAGGCCAGAGCCGAACCCGTCGGCAGCAACACGATGATGCTGCCGATCAGGAGAGCCGCGGCGCGCTGCGAGGCGCCCATCCCGCGCGGGGCATGCCACGTACGGCCCCGCAGTTGCGCGATCAGCTCGAGGAGGGCGCAGAACGTGAACTGCGCCCACCCGATCCAGCCCACGCAGGCGAGCACCAGCAGGAACACGCTGCCGGTGTCCTGCCGGTCCAGCAGGTGCATGGCGTCGTCGTGGGTGGCAGCCCAGATGACGGGGGTGGCCCACGCCAGCAGCAGCGGCAGCCCGACGACCGCGACCACCAGGACCAGCAGACTCAAGCCGGCCTTGAGGACCCGCGCCAGGGTGCGGCCAGCGGTTGCGGCGGGGGAAGGGGTGGTGCGCATCTAGTTTCCTTCTGGAGCCGTGACGCCATGCAGGAGGGTGGCTTTGCCATGGCCGGTCACCGACAGAGAGCCGATCCCCACCACCGACAAGAACTTCGTGTCGTACGAGCCAGTGACCGTGACGGTGAGCGTCTTTCCGTCGCCGGACACGCTGACCGTGCCGGTGGCACCGGCGGAGCGCAAGTAGGCCTGGGCTGCGGCGGATGCGGCCTGCGGATCCACGACGATCGCCCTGCCGTTGATCGCGTCGGTGGGATCGATCGCCTGCCCGCCTGCCCGCGCGGCTTCGCCGGCGATGTAGTCCGCGCGTTCAGTGGCGCGCATCTTGCTACCGCCGTCGACGGCGACGCCGATGATCCCGATCAGCGCGATGACGCACACGGCGACGAATACGGTGACGCCTCCCCGGTCGTCCAGCCGCGCTCGACGCAGGCAGATCTGCTGGAAGATCATCAGTCACCCCGCTGCCGGTACTGGTCCACCACCGAGGTTGCCGTGGAAGTGAGCGTCTTGGCTCCTGGCACACCCGGAAGCAGAAGGTCGGACAGATTGACGGTGCAGGTCACGGTCACGGTGACCGTGCCGACCTGCCCCACCGGCACGCTGAGACCGCCAGTGTTGATGCTGACGGATGTCGACGCGCACTTGATGCCCTGATCGTTGAGGGACTCGGCAGCCGCCGACTGCGCGGCGCTCTGTGCGGCCGCCGCTGTGCGGTGGATGGACGCCTCCCTGGCTGCGTCCTCCGCAGCGGAGTCGATCTTCGCGCCGGAGGTGACGATCCGGCCGCCG
Organism: Streptomyces sp. NPDC001393; assembly: GCF_053597455.1. Taxonomy (NCBI): domain Bacteria; kingdom Bacillati; phylum Actinomycetota; class Actinomycetes; order Kitasatosporales; family Streptomycetaceae; genus Streptomyces; species Streptomyces sp. NPDC001393. The sequence goes on along the minus strand of NZ_JBSFIH010000066.1, from coordinate 33,134 downwards.
GCGATCGCCAGACACAGAAACATGATCAGGGCAGGGAGGACGATCGCCGCCTCGATCGCGGCGCTGCCCTCATCACTGCGTAGTCGGCGTGCCCAACGGGCCATGGATCCCACGTGATTCACTCCCCCGGGACGGTCCAGCGCTCCACGGGGCCGGACGCCGACTGCGTGACCTGCAGGCCCGGCACACCCGGAATCATCGACAGGGCCGTGCCGGATACCTGGACCCGCACACGCTGCCCGTCGCTGCTCGCGGAGACGCTGTAGCCGCTCAGGCTGTCCCCCGCGGTGCGGCCCAGAACATTGCGTGCCTGGGCCGCACCGTCGGCCGGGCTCGACTGGTAGGCCCGGGCGGCGCTGACGCCCTCGCGGGCAGCGGTCAGAGCGATCTGCCGGGCGTAGTACCACATGGAGGCCTGTATGACGGCGACCGTGGCGAGCAGCACGAACGGGAAGACGATCGCCATCTGGATGGATGTGTCACCGCGCTCGTCGCGCCATCGTCGCCCCTGCCACCAGTTGGCCAGCCGCTCGGGAGGCTTCATCACAGCCCGCTGAGCTTGCCGTTGTACTTGGCGATCACGACGGCGATGGTCCCGGCGATCAGAACGGCACCGGTGACGGCGGCCACCCAGATGATGACGGTCGTGGTGCTGATGTCGCCGCGGTCCGGGCGACGGGCGGCCTCCTGAAGGCCCTCCTGCACGCGCGTGCTCAGCCGAAGGACCGCACCGCCTGCGCGCGCCCAGGCACGCGCTCCCCGGCGACCACGCCCAGGTCCGCTCGATGCTGTGAGCGGGCCGTTGTGCGGTTGCGCGGTCGCCCGGAGCACAGCACGGCGGGTGCGGGCTGCGGTGTGCTTCATGTTCCTTTGCCTCTCTGGAGCGTTGAACGAGTCGAAGTGGTCTTTAGACGGTCAGCATGCGGATCACTGCGGGGAACGCCATCAGCAGCATCACCAGGACGGCCAGCAGGGCTCCCGGCGCGGTCATCTTCTCGCTGGCTGCGTTCGCCTCCGCGGCCTGATCGGCCAGCAGTTCGGCGTTGAGCGCCGCGGTGCGGGCCCGCAGCGCCTTGTAGACGGCGGCACCGTCGGTAGCTGAGCCGCGCATGATGTCAGCGACGTCGTCCAGGACGGGCAGGTCGTACTCGTGGGCGAGCTCCGTGAGCGCTTGATACGGCGGGATCTTCTCCAACCGGGCCCTGCGCAGCGCGCCCTGCAAGTACAGGAAGGGCCAGCCCTCGCCGACCTCGGCAGCCTTCTCCAACGCCTCGGCGGGCCCGGCGTCGGCGGCCCGCTTGAGCGCGACCAGGTCGAGGTAGGCGGACAGGGCGTGCGCGAATTCCTCCCGTGCCCGCTTGGCCTGGTCCCGCACGGCGAGATCGGGCGTGATGAACAGCAGTCCTGCGACGATGAGTCCGACGCCGGCGGGCACGTAGAACGGCAGGCCGACGCCCGCGATGATCCACGGAATGGTGGCGATCATTGGGCAGAGCAGGCCCAGCGCGGCGAACGCGGTCTTCTTGAGCATGAACTGGCCCGGCCCCTGCCCGAGCAGGGCCAGGTTCGTGGTGGGGACCTTCACACCCGGGAGCCGCTCGAGGCGGGCCAGCAGCCACCGGCCCCACAACTCCTCGCGGTCCAGCTCTGGCTCGGGCATCGTCAACGCTGCCGGAACACTGCGCTGGAGAGCCGGTCCCAACGCCGGCTGAGGCTGCAGGAGTTCCCGGATCAACAACGCGACTCCTGCGCCGACCGTGCCGCCGGTCACAACAACGGGGAACAGGTTCACGATGCGGCTCCTTCCGGTTCCCGGGCAGCGATCGGCACGTCCGGCTCCGGGGCAGGCGCGGGCAGTCGCACGGTGCTGGTCGGGTCAGTGATCAGGAAGCGCGGGATACGACGGAAATTGCCCAGCTGCCGCATCAAGGCCAGCACGCCGACGAACCCGGCGGTCAGGAAAGCGAGCACGAGCTGTCCGAGGAGTGTGGAGTACGGCTTCGTGTAGGACGGAACGAAGAATCCGGCTACCACGACGCCCACGGTGATGATGGTCATCCACCGCACCGTGGTGCGGGGCTTGGCCCGATCCGCCTCGATGGCGCGCTTGCGGGCGACCTCCTCGCGGACGGTTCCCGAAAGGTCCTCCAGCGCCTGCGCCAACCCGGGGCCGCGATCGTTGACCGACAGGATGAGTGCCGCGGTCACCTTGTCCGCGGTGACGTCGTCCAGTTCCTCGGCGAACGCGCGGAGCGCACCCTCCGGCCGCCACCCCAGGCGCAGCCGGTCGGACAGGTTGATGATCTGCGGGGCGAGTTCGTCCGGCGCCCCCTGACGGCTGGTGATCATCGCCTGTTCCAGGCCCATGCCCAGCCTCAGCAGACCGGCCAGCCGCTGCGTCCACTCGCTGAGCGCCTCCAGCTGACCGATGCGCTCCTGCGCCATCTGCGCGGGAGTGATCAGCCAGGGCACGCCGATGACGGCCGTGCCGAGCAGCGCACCGCCGACGAAGTTCCCACTGATCAGCCACACGGCCGCGAAGACCACGACGGACGCGACCATGAGGGTCCGCCGCCGCAGCCGAGCGTCCTCGCTTCGATTTTTCCCACCACGCAGGGCCGCCTGCCAGCGCTTGAGCAGCGGAGCCCTGCGCGGCGCACTGGTGCCTATGACACCCGCCACGACACCGATCAGCCCGCCGACCACGGCCATGCCGCTGAGCAGGGCGAACAGCAGGATCATCGGCTCACCCCCACCTTCAGCGGCAGCGGCGCCGGCCAGGCCCCGTAAGGCTGCTGCAGCAGGCCGGAGTCGAAGCCGACGCGGCGCAGGTCGTCGATGCAGCCCGGGTCCATCCTCGGCACCGCCCGCAGCTCTCCCCACTCGCGGCCGGGGGAGAAGATTTCATTGGTGGCGGGCCGGCCGTTCTCGCCGATCCCGGTCAGCTCCAGGACGTGGGAGACGTAGCGGTGCCGGCGTCCGCCGATCTGCGTCTCGTCCGTCATGTCGACGTACACGATGAAGTCCAAGCCGTTGGCGGTCTGCCGGTAGGCGAGCTGCTCGGAGAGGTTCTCCTGGGCGAGCGCATACAGTTCGGCGATCCGGTCGAAGATGATGTCCGGGCGACGCGCGTGGATGGTGCACAGGTTGCCGCCCGACCCGTTCGTCAACGCCTGCATCATGGCGACGACTTCCGGGCCGCGGACCTCGCCGACCACGATCCGCTCAAGCGACATCCGCAAAGCGGGATGCATCAGGTCCAGCAGCGTGACCTCACCCGCGCCGCGCCCGGTGACGTCCTTCTCCCCGTTGGACTCACGACCCACCAGAGACACGACCTGCTTGTGGTAGCCGTTGGCGTGGGCGAACAGCTCGTCCTCGGTCTGAATGGTTGCGAACCGGCACTCCGGGTCGAACTCCTTGAGCATCGCCCGCATCAACGTGGTCTTCCCGGCCTTCTGCTTCCCCGCGATCATGATGTTCTTCTCGGCGCGTACGGCGGCGCCGAGGAACTCGCGCAGGATCGGGTCGATGGTGCCCAGCCGGACGAGGTCATCGAGATTCGCGTGGGAGACGCGGTGGCGACGAATAACTGCATACGTCATCGGCCCGAGCCCGGTGATGGCCTGCAGACGCGAGCCGTCCTGCAGAGACAGGGCGAGGGTGGGGTTCGCGGTGGAGATGGTGCGCTCGCTGTGCCCTGAACCCCGAGCCAACTCACGCAGCAGCTCCAGCAGTTCCTCTTCGGAGTCCGCGATCGGGCCGACCCGGCGGCGTTCGCCGTCGCCGTAGTCGAGCCACACCTCGTGCGGGCCCTGGATGATGATGTCCTCAACCCGGTCATCGTCCAGGTACGGCTGGAGCCGGCCGGCCCGAAAGAGCAGGTCGTACACCGCGCGCCGCAACGCCTCGTCTTCCTGCGGCGTCATCGCCTGCGCGTCCGACCACAGCGCGACCGCCTCGGCGATCCAGTTCAGGCACCGCTGCTCTTCGCTGGCCCGGTCCATGTCGGGCTTGGTCTTGAGCAGTTCCTCGCGCTGCCTGGCGACCTGGGACGCAATCTCCCTCGCCACCCGGTAGTCGACAGTGACTTGAGGAGCCGCCGTACCGAGCACCTGGGTACTCGAGGCAGCACCGGCCGGTGCCGACGCACCGTTGCTCTCGTGCACCCACTGCTGGGCCATCGGCGCCACCGTGGGGTCGGGATGCAGGGGCTTAGCGCGCATGGGTCACCTCCCCGCCTGCCGCGTGCAGGCCGCGCGGATCGAGGCGAGCCCGGCGCAGGGCGGCCCGCTGAACAAGCAGCGTGCTGCCCGTGCGGGCGGCCTTCATCAGCGGCGACCTGGTGAAGTGGCGCGGCTGCTCGACCCCGTCGGACAGCACACGGGCGTCCTTCGGCGCATACGGCAGCGTGGCGATCACCGGGACCTGCAGCACGCGCTGCACCTCGCCAGCGGGATACGGGCCCTCGTTGATCATCAGGACGCTGACGTCGCCGACGCGCTCTTCCAGTGCGCGTACGCGGCCCTCTGCTGCCTGCAGGCAGCGCAGGGTGTTGCGGACCACCACGACCGTGGCATCGGCCTGCTCCGCCAGGACCCCGGAGGGCCCGTACGCCCCGCGGCGGCCCAGGTCGATGAGCACGTCGTGGCCGCTCTCGGCCTCGATGCCGCGGAACATCTGCGCGAGGATCTTCCAGACCTGGCCCAGGCTCGCCGACTGCGAGGGGTCGGTGATGCCGGGCAGCAGCAGCCGGTCGCGTGGGGAGTCCTGCTTGCCGTCCTCGCTGCTCAGGTCGATCAGCTGCCGCCAGAAGGCGTCGCTGAACTCGCCCTTGCGGGCGGCGACCGAGAGGTTGCGCAGCCCGTACCGGTCGCCGAGCGTGCCCTGCAGCAGGCCGTGCAGCACGGCCCCGCCGTCCGGGTCGCACTCGGCCAGGATCATCCGCCGGCCCGCCTCCAGCGGCCACGACAGCAGCAGAGCGAGAGCGCTCGTGGTCACGCCGGGCGCGCCGCTGCAGCCCGCGAGCGCGATCACAGCCATCAGTTACCGTCCGGGGCAGCAAGGACCAGGCGCAGGGTGCCCGCCGCCTCCCATGCAGCGGCCGTGGGGCCGTCGGAGGCGGAGGTGGCCACGTCGACGACCATGATGCCCGTACCCGGGGCGGCGCCGGATGCCTTCACGACCCGGCCGTCGATGGTCTGCGGCGCGGCGTCGGACGTCTTGCCGGTATCCGTCGTTCCCTGAGCCGGGACGTGCACAAGCTGTACCTTCTGGCCCGGCACCAGAGCTGTGGCCGGGATCTGCTTGGGCTCCAGGCCAATCGGCACCAGCTGCTCGCCGGCCTTCACCAGGTTGTCCTTCGTCACCTGCGAGGGGGCCAGCAGGGAGCCGGGCTTGAGCTCCACCGCGGCCCGCTTGCCCACTACCGACTTCAGGTCGTCGGCGCGCACTGCCTTGACCGCCGGGTCCAGGGCGACGGACGCCTTGCCCAGGTCGTCCTGGGTGAGGACCTGGCCGACCTGGACGTCGCGGACCACGGTCACCACGTCGGTGCGGTTGCCGACCTGGAGCAGCAGGACGGCAACACCGGCGCCTCCGGCGGCGATCAGCGCCAGCGACAGGGCGATGACACCCGGTCGTCGCCTGCGAGCTGAGACTCGGGGCGGGGCCACGGGCCCGGCCACGCGTCCCTGCTGCGGGACGCCGTTCGGAGCTGTGTCTACTTGGGTCTTGCTCACCGTTCTGTCCTTCCGGCGGCGTTACCTGACGACCTGTACTTCGCCGACCGCCACCTGCACGTTGGTCTGCCGGACCTCGGCGAGCTGGCCGGCCTGTCCGCCGCCCTGCCAGTTGATCGTCCACGTCGAGGTCGCGGTCACCGGGAACTTGCCGTTCTGGGCACCCGCCGATGTCTTGGAGTACACGTGTCCGCAGGTCGGGGATTGGGCCATGCCCTCGGACGACGTGTAGGGGGTACCGGGGCCGGTGCAGGTCACCGAGGCACCGTCGCCCATCGTCCACACGATCTTCGACACCTCCGCGGTCGCGGTGACGGTGACCCCGCCTGCCGTGGCCGACGCGGTGTTCGGTCCGTAGGTCGTGGCGCTCTGGTTGACCCACATCCACATCGGGACACCCACGGTGTACTTCCCGGCCGCGCGCGGGCTGGCGATGTCCGGGCCGAGCAACGTCATGGAGTCCACTGCACGCTGAGCCAGCACCCGGGGGTCCACCTGCGGCACCGGAGGCTTCCCCAGCGGCACGACGACAAAACCGTCCGGGTTGTTCTGGCCGCCGTCCGTGCACCCGTAGAAGTACACGTCGTTCTTCTTGGGGTCGGCGCCCTTCCACCCCGGCCATGCGGCCGGAGGCTTCGGATCGACCTTTTGGTACTTGCACTCCAGCTTGCTGTCGCCGCTGTCGCTGCCTTGTGAGCTGCCCTTCTGCCCGCCGCTGCCGCCGGTTTTGTCACCGACACCGACATCGACGCAGAACTTGATGACTTGGCACTTACCGGCGCCGACGTCAGGACCATCGCCAGCGTGTGCGACGCCTGCCGAAGCCAGGGCAAGGGCGCCGGCCAGTACAGCGAGGCGGCGGGTTAGCAGGCTTGCTCTTGAGCGGTCAACTTCGTGACCATCCACGTCTTCCCCCACTTTTCAAGCGTTGCGGTGCTGACGTATTTGATGAGCCGCGTCGTGGGCAACGGGACCGGCTTCTTCGAGGCCTTGTCGGTCAGGATCCAGTGAGTCGTGTCGATGCAGTCCGTCACCGTGGCCGTGGGGATCTTGGCCTCGGTCACCTTCACGACCTTTGGATTGATCACCGGCTTGCCCGTGGTCACCTGTCCGGCCTTCCGCATGACCTCGAGGTCGTGCTCGATATCGAACAGGGCTCGCAAGGTGGTGTTCTTCTTCAGGTCAGTGCCCGCCGAGGAGGCCTTGCTGTAGGCCTGGGTCTGGGCGTCCCACGAGCTCTGGTACGCCGCGAGGACGGCGGCGTCCTCGGCGTCGACAGTGGAACTGGGGGACGGTGAGACAGCCGTCGGGCTAGGGCTGGTCTTGGACGAGGTGTCCGAGCCGCTGTCGCTACACCCGGCCAGCGTCAGGAGGCTGCCGGCGAGGAGCAAGGCAGTTGCGTGCTTCCGGGTGCGAACAGTGGCGATCCTGTGCCCCGTGGAGCGTCGTTGTGTAGCTGTCACGTGGTCTCCCCGTACGACGCGGTGCGGTCGACCGCTGCCCTCGGCCTCCGGCATGAGGCGGCCCAGAACCGCGGCCTGGTCCAGCTGCGGTAATGCGTTTGCGTGATCGCAAGGTTACGCATATGCCAGTCAACTTCCCAGCTCGATAGTTGAGTTCACTCGCACAACTCGGTACGCAACCGGTCACTTTCGGAACCTGAAGTCGATTTGTAGGTCTGTCCCTTCACTCATCACGTGCGCTAATCCCCTGTTTGGCCGGTACGTTGAGACCATCCGCACTAGGCCAACGACACACCCCCGCGGAGGGATGCAGGGTTGCTTGAGCGCTACCCCGGGGAACCCGAGAGGATCGGCCCTTTCCAGGTCCTGGGCCGTCTGGGCACCGGCGGTACGGGGGCCGTCTATCTCGCCCAGTCGCCCGGGGCCGCCGGGTCGCCGTCAAGACGGTCCGTGTCGAGTGCGCCGCCCATCCCGCATTCCGGGAGCGTTCCGGCGCGAGGCCGACGCGGCACGCCGGATCAGTGGCTTCTGGACTGCCCCCGTCGTCGACGCCGACCCGGACGCTCCCACGCCGTGGATCGCTACCGCCTACCTCGACGCGCCGGACCTCGCCGGGCACGTCCAGCAGCACGGCTCCCTGAACCCCTCCGCGCTGCGGATGCTCGCGGCCGGCCTGGCCGAGGCGCTGATCGCGATCCACAATGCCGGGCTTGTCCACCGCGACCTCAAACCGGCGAACGTCCTGATCACCGACGACGGGCCCCGGATCATCGACGGGGTGCTCCGCCACCATGGCCTACAGGTCACTGATCCGGTTGCGCAGGACGTACCGGGAGGCCCCGGTCAGCACGAACAACGCCCGGGGAAACACGGAATACCAGCGCAGCCACACCGCCCCGGGAGCGGCGGGCTGCCGCGAGCGTGGTCGGCCGACGGGTTGCAGCTCGTACGCCCACAGCCGCGCGTACTCGATCAGCTTCGCCGCCAGGCGTTCGCTGCCCATGGTCGCGCGGTCGACTTCGACGAACGCCCGCAGCTTCGTGCGCTGATCGTCACCGATGAGGGTGTAGTGCATCACCACGTCCGTGATGATCTTTTCGCCTTCGCTGAGCGGGTGGGAGACCTCGGGCGTCCAGTCCAGGTGACCGTGTTCGTCTCCGCGCCGGCGGGCGTCGGCGACGAACGCCAGGTGGGTGCGGAACACGGTCAGGGTGTGCGGCGTCTTCAACGACGCGGCTGTGGCCGAGGTGAGCGGATATGGGGGCCGTCCGCACAGCGCGGGGAAGTCCCGGGTCAGCCGTGTGCCCTCGCTCGTCAGGTACCAGGCCCGGGAGCGGTTGGACTGCGGCAGCACCGTGTAGTCCACCAGGCCTTCGCGGCGCAGTCTGTTCAGCGGCGCGGAGAGGGTCTGTCGTGCAGTGCCGGGGCGCAGCAGGTCGTGGAGCTGCTGTGTGGTCGCCATGCGGTGCTGGCTGAGTGCGGCCAGGAGCTGATGCGGCAGCGGCTCGATGGGGCTTGGAGTGCGCCTGGGGGACACGGTCTCGATGGCGGTGGTCACTGATATCCCTTCTTCTGCAGCCGTATGGCCGGTGCGGTGGTGGGGGCGTGCTGGGTGAGGAAGTCGCTCACGCGGTGCAGCTGGTCGGTGGCCCGGGCCGTGAGCGTGGCAAGAGGTGCCGCGCCGGCCGTTGCCAGGGCTGAGCGTTCCAGTGCCGCCGCCTGGCGGGGGCGGGCGTGGTCGGCGAAAACCTCGTCCAGGTGGGGGCCGGTGATCCGGACGGGGCCGATGCGTCGGCCTTCGACGGTCAGCGACATGTAGTGCTCGAACCGGTCCAGGGTGGCGACGACGTCCGGGCTGGGTTTGTCGCCCCACTCCGAGGTGATCGCAGCGATGGCAGACTGCGAGCCGGCTGTGGATGCCAGGGTGGAGGCGTTCTGGACCAGGGACAGCCGCACTGCCTGGGGCAGGCGTCCGAGCAGCTGTGTCATGCCGTGAACGTGGACCTTGTACTTGCGGAAGTCCTCGAACATCGCGGCGATCGTCTCCGGGGCCGCGCCGGTCAGGGTGATCAGCTCGTCGAAGTACGGGCGGAAGGGCACTCGCTGGTCTTCCGGGGTGTCGCGGCGGGAGCGCACGGCACGCAGCAGGTCCCGGGCGAGCAGAGCGGTGATCAGCCGGTCGGTGGGCCCGTTCCCGCCCGGGCACACCCACACGATCATCCGCGAGTCCATCGCGGCGCGGATGTTGTAGATACCGGCCGGCTGCCCGAGGAAGGCACGGGTGACGGGGTTGGCGGCAAGGCGGGTGATCGGGTTGAGGACGACGCCGAACGCGTCAGGAGGCAGCGTCGGGAACACCGTCCGCCACCAGGACAAGGTCTCCTCATCGAGGCGCCCTTCCGCCGTGGCCAGTGCCGCGGTACGGAAGGCGGGGTCAGTGAGCAGCGCCCGCACGTGGAAGACGGTGGCCTGATCCTCCGGCCGCCCAGCCGCGCAGGCCATGTGGTTGACGGCCACCAGCACGGCCAGGGCGGCGGTGAGGATGGTGAGCGCGCGGGGTGCGCTGGCGTCGTCCCAGCCCAGCGCGGCCGCGCAGGCGTCGGTGACCGCCTCGACGACCTCGTGCGCCGCCTGGCCCTGGTGCATGCCCAGCGGGTTCCACGAACTCACCTGTGGGGCGGGACCATTGGCGTTGAGGTCGATGAGCGCGATCCGCTGCATGAGGTGGTCGTGGGCCAAGAACGGCAGGGCGCGAGGCCAGGAGTCGCGGTGGGGGTCGACGAACATCAGCCCGCCGCCGGCGTGTGCCCACCCGATCGCCTGAGCGAGGGCACGTTCGGTCTTGCCGCCGCCGGCCTTGCCCACCCCGACTTCGAACAGCGTCTCCTTGGCGTAGGTGGCGACCAGGCGCCTGCGGCCGTCCGGGCCGCGGTAGATGCCCTGCAGCAGCAGCTCGGGATCCCCGTACTCGAAGGTTGGCAGGTCTGAAGCGAGCAGCGGCAGCCGGCAGTGCACGGTGGGCGGCTTGAGTAGTCCCGTCAGCTCCTCAAGGCGCACCCAGTTCGGCCGGGGCGGCTGGCAGTGCCCCAGCGTCCAGCGGCGTTCGAAGCCGCGGCGGCTGGGCCAGCGGTCGGCCCCGAATCGCCACGGGCCCACCCGCCACCCGCGCATCGCCCACCGTGAGCCGCCGCCGAATACGTCCAGCGCGGCCTGGATCTGGGCGAGCCGGGCCTGGGCGCGGCCCTCGGTGTTCGACGCGCACATCACGAGCAACTGCACGCGGACCAGGTGGTCGTCCTCGGCGAGCTTGCCCAGCGCGTCGGCCGGGTCCACCCGGCGGGGAGTAGGCGGCATGACCAGACGGCGCCCGCCCCCGCTCTGCTTGCCTGCGACCAGCTGCTGCAGTTGCCACGTCAGCGAGTCCTCGATGCCGCCTGCGTCCTTGCGCAGCCAGCGGGCGGCCCGCTGGGCCTCGCGCCGCTCCGCGCGGCGGGCGCCTGCCATCAGCTGCAGACGGCGTGCCCGCAGCGCCCACTTGGGGGCCCGCTGTATGCCGAGGCGGATCTCGGCCAGGTCGCCCAGCTGGGCACGCAGGTCGGACACGGCGTCGATCAGAGGCTGCAACGGGTCGGGAGCCAGCGGTACCTCACGCAGCGGGGCCGTGGGTTTGCCACGCAGGATGAACTCCGCCCGCACTATGTGCTTACGGGGCTTGTCGACGAGGGGACGGGCCTGATTGACGGTGACGGCAGGGCCGAACGGGGTGATCGACAGCAGGCGTTCGCCGCCCGCGGGGCCTTCGATGCGATAGCGCAGCGGGCTGGATCCGTCGGCTCGCAGCCGGATCTGCACCGCCTTCGTACGGCGCGGCGCCCACCACGGCATACTGGTCGACGCCCGGGCCAGCTGTACCCCGCGGCGGAAGATCTCTTCCAAGCCGGGGTCGAAGTGGCGCGAGGGTACAAGCTCCAGCGCCATCCGCTCGGCCGAGGCCTTCCGCGCCAGGTGGCGCACCGCTATCTCGCTCACGGCCCACACGATGACGGCGGCCGTGGCGGGCACCCACCAGTAGGTGACCACCCAGCCGGCGGTGTGCATGATGCCGGTGAACAGGCCGAGTACTGTCCCGGATGCCGACTCGGTGGCCTGGCCGGTCAGGTACAGGGCTTCGGAATCCACGTGGACGCTCCTTTCTTCGACGTGCTGCGGGTGAAGTGCCAGTCGGTGATGTGGTCGTCGGTGAAGGTGTCGCCGCGGTCGGCGCCGGCCCACACCAGGTGCACCACCGCCTGGTCGTCGGCGCCGTCGCGGCGGGCGATGGCCGCCTGGATCCGGGCTGTCGCGAACGCCGGGGCCGGGTGCTGGCTGGCGTCGGGGAAGACCCTGGGCCACTTCGCCCGGCCGATCCCGGTGGCGTCCGCGCGCAGCAGAGCGCGCCCGGCTGCCAGCAATTGGCGCTCGTCATCCGGGGGAAGGTCGGCGGGCCAGGCGGCTTCCAAAGCCTTCTGGATGGCCGCATCGCCAGCGGGGCCTTCGCCGTGCGGCGGCAGCTGTGATGCACCGTTCCCCTCTACGGAAGCGCCGGCAGTCTCGGTGTTCTGGTGTGTAGCCTCCGGGGCCGGACGCCCGGGGGCGGGCAGCGAGGCGGTGACGGCCGCCTTGGGCGACGGAGTTGAGGCCGCCTGGTGCGTGGGGGAGTTGTGCGGCAGCCCCAGGAGGACGGCTCCTGCGACGGCCAGGAACACCGTGGTGATCAGCAGGAAGCCCGGAGAGCACGGGGAGCGCGGCTCGGTGGTGGTCATAGCAGCCGGGCACCTCCCGCAAAACCGGACATCGCGTCCACCGCGTCCAGGCGTACGACCGTGCCTGGGCGGGCGGCGTTGACCATCTGGCCGCCTCCGAGATAGATCCCGACGTGGTAGATCGTGGAGTCACGGCCCGGCGCGTAGGCGTAGAAGACGAGGTCACCTGGCTTCAAGGCGCCCTTGCCCAGGCTGGCGGGGATCCGCTGACCGACACCGGCCTGGGCGGCTGCCGTACGCGGCAGGTTGATGCCGACCCTGGCGTAGGCGTACGCCGTGAGGCCCGAGCAGTCGAAGCCCTTGATGTTTGCTCCGCTTTTGCCGCTGCTGGTGCAGCAGGACCCGTAGGACGGGCCGTCTGCGTCGCCGCCGCCCCACGAGTAGGGCACGCCCTGCTGCGAGAGGGCCGCCTCGATCACGGTGCGGACCTTCCCCGTCACGTTCTTCAGGTCCGGATCCTTGGCGGCCGCCGTGTACTGGTCGATCCAGCCCAGTACGTTCGCCAGGTACTCCTGCGAGTGGTTGTACTCCAGGATCGCTGCCTCGAGCTGGGCACGCTGAGCCAGGTCGCGGCCGTTGCCGCAGAGGTAGGTTGCGGCGCTGAGCGCGGCATCGTCGGCGTTCTGCGGATCGGCGATGCGGTCGCCGTTGCCGTCTTGGCCGATCGACTCCCAGGTCGACGGCAGGAACTGGAACGGGCCCACGGCCCTGTCACCCTGCGAGGTGCCGTCCCACTTGCCCCCGTCGCTGTCGGGGACCACCGTCGTGTTGCCACCCACACTGGAGCCGTTGAGGAGCACCCCGTAGATCTTCGGGCGGATGTCACCGTTGTCAGCGATGCTGTGGCTGATGGCATGGTTGGACTCCACCTTGGCGATCCCGGCCAGGATCGCCCAGCGCATGCCACGGCACTTCGGCACATGCTTCCCGACCTGCTGGACCGCCTTCTTGTAGGCGGTCAGCATCCGGGGAGGGATGTCTGCCGCGCTGCCGCCCTCGGCGATCCCGCCATCGTCCTGCGCGCCGGTCTTCATCGCGACATACGCGCTGATCGCGTTCCCGCCCGGAACGGCACAGCACACAGCGGCGAACAGCAGCAGCGCCGTTACACATCCCCACCGCGCCAGGCGCCGTCTTGTCCTCACTCGCCCTCACCGCCGTCGCCGCGCCGCTGGTCACGTCGGCGGCGCAACCGCTGGGCGTCGGCCTCGGTCCTGCGCATCAGCTCCTGGAACCGGGCCCGGGCCTCGTCATGGGTGCTGTTACCGGCGCCTCCGCCTCCCGGGAAGACGGGCCCGGGCCCGTTCGAGGGCGGGGCCGCCGGGCGCCGGGGCGCACCGCCGCCGAGCCGCGTCGGGGAAGCGGGCGGGGCCGTCGGAGGGGTGCCGGATCCGACCCCGGAGGCGGGCGGCGTGGGTCCTGGCGAGGCCGGTCGCCTGCGGCCCGGAGAACTGGCGGAACCGGTCGGCCGCGGAGCCGGTGCCGGGCGAGCGGGCAGGCGCCGGCTGGCGAGAGGGCCCATTCCGCCCGCGTCGTCGGCTTCCCTCACGACCCGGGCCACATGACGGCCCGTGTCCCCCCACGCCCGGCCGTCCTCGCGGACGGTGTTGCCCCACACACGCACCTGCCGGCGGGCGTCCTGGGCATAGCGCGAGCCCCCCGACCTGCCGCGGCGCACATTGGCCGGCAGCCCGACCGTCGCGCCGTAGGCCACTCGCCCGCCCCGGTGCAGGATCCGGTAGCCACGGAAGCGGACCAGCCGGTTGTGGGCGCGGGTGAACAGCAGCGTGCGGTCGGCGTTCTGGTCGTGCAGCACCTGGCCGGTGTTGCGGTCGACGATCTGGCCCTGGTCGTTGCGGTACCGGTCGGGCGGACCGCCGGGTCTGCGCGGACCATTGCTGCCGCCCGGGCCGCCCGGACCGCCGCCCGAAGGACCGCCGTCCTGCGGATCCCCGCTGGCGGTGGGCTTGCGCCACTTGGCCAGTTGATCCCTGTCCGGACGGCGGCCGACCAGCAGCCACCAAGCGCCCTTCGCGCCCAGCCGCGTCCCCAGCCCGCCCACGGCCGCCGCCGCGGTGAGCGGGGCGAGTCCGCGCCCGGCCTCGGCGGTGGCATCCGCGAGCAGCCCACTGGTGTCGACCGGCATGCCCGCCCCGTCGAACAGGGAAGTCAGCGCACCCATCAGCCGCTGGCGGGTACCGAGCATCCCGAAACGGCCACCGCCACCTGTGAAGGCACGCAACCCGCCCCCGTAGCCGCCCAGCGCGGCGGGGGAGTTCATGGCGAGCGCAGCACCGAGCTCGGAGGTATCGCCCGGCATGTGGGTGCCGCCGACTTTGGCGTAGCGCATCCGCATGGCCATGCGCCGCCCGAAGGAGGAGATGCCGGTCAGCAGCCGCCGGTGCCCGGCGGCGCCGGCGATGGCGAGTACGTCGATCAGCAGGATCCGCTCCACCATCAGCTGCGGGCCATTGGTGATGGTGGCGTCCACCGCGATGCCGAAGAACGGCACGAAGGCACAGATCGAGACCATCGCGAGCATCGCGATCCCCCACAGGGACAGCCACTTCCACACCGACTGCCGGGGCGGGCCGGGCAGCATACCGGCGACGAAGGCGACGCCCCCGGCGGCAGCAGCGCCGACGCACAGGGCCTGTGTGCCGAGCAGCACGATCGCGCTCGAGAGGAGCATGCCGCAGATGAACAGCGCGGCAACCAGCAGCAGGGCGGCCCCGCCGACCCGCCACCAGGTGGGCTTTTCGGCGTAGTCGGCGCACGACCTGCCGACCGGGCCGGCCTTCTTCATGTCGGCCAGGAACGCAGCGAACGCCTGGTCCTCGTCGCTGACGATCGCGTTGGAAGAGTCGAGGAGATCCCCTCCGGGGGTGAGCTCCGGGAGGTTATGGATCGTGCTGCTCGGCGCCCCGTCGACGTCACGTTCGCAGTACTTCTTGGCCGGACCGATGATGTCGCTGCAGGCATCTTTCGCCTTCTGCGAGGGAGTCGAGGTCGGCATGTACCCGCCGGTGACCCATTTGAGGTGAACGGCGTAGGCCTTGCGGTCGGCAGGCCTGGCGGGGTCGAGGATGCGCCCGTATTCCAGCAGCATGTACGGCTTGACGATCAGGGCGTTCGTGATCGAGTCCTGGATCGGGCGGGCCACCTCGTCCGCGGAGACTGGTCCTTCGCCCTGGCGCTGTTCGCACTTGATCTCCGCGTTGCCGGCCATGCCGTCGCACGGGCCCTTGCTGGCGATCTTTCCCCCCCAGTCGTAAGAGTTGACGGACTGCTGGGCCACGTCGGCGGCCACCTGCTGGGTCTGGCCCAGCGGCCCGTCCTGCGTGAGCAGGTAGTCGGGGCGGATGAACGCCGAGGCGGCGAACGCCCCGATCAGCAGCGTCAGGAAGATTTCGCCGAGACCGCTGCCGACCCGGCCCCGCACGATCATGAAACCGGCGAACACGAACGCCCAGGCCAGCAGCAGACCCTTCAGCCCGAGGGTGTCCACGACGATGTTGTCGTAGGTGTCGGCAACCTTCTGCGCCGGATGGATGAGGATCTTCAGCAGCGGGAACCGGAAGGCCAGCTCGATGGCCCACCCCGCCAGCCCGACCAGCAGCCGGATCAGAGTGAACAGCCCGGACAGGGCGAAGGCCAGGGCCTGTCCCTTGAAGTTGACGATGGAGCCACCCGAAGCGTTCAGGTCGTATCCGTCGATCGGCACACCCTCGGAGGAGGTGATGTTCAGCGGGGAGAGCAGGTCACCGGTCTCACCGCTGCTGCTCGCCGCGTACACGACCTGGGTGTTCACCACAACGAACACGCCGGTGAGCAGGACGACGAAGCCGGCTGCGCGGAGCGTGCCGCGGTCTGGGCGCCTCATCTCAACGCCGCCTTCGCCCGGTGGCGTTCCGGCTGCGCCAGACCAGGAGGGCGGCCAGGCCTGCGCCGGCCGGCACGAGCCTCCACGCTGCCGCGGCGGCACCGTGGTGCTCGTCGGTGTTCTTGGCGCCGCGCTCGCAGTACGCCTTGGCCGGTCCCACGATCAGGTCACACGGGTTGTGGTGTGCCGTGTGGGCGTCGGTGGCGAAGGCCAGCCCGGTGTGCGGCCACCAGGCTTCCGGCACGCCCATCGTCAGGGCCCCGACGAGTACGCCGGCGGCGATGGCGATCACCGTGAGGACGGTCGCGGCTGTGGCGATGCGCTGGTGGCGGCTGGGGGAGAGAGTGGTCATCAGAGGTGTTCCTTCGGACGGCCAGTAGCGGCTTGGCCGGTGTGCGGGGCAGACACGGCAGCCGGTGGAGGTCCGGCAGGGGCGCGGCGTCCTGGTGTGGTGGTGATGGAGGTGGCGATACGCGCAATGCGGGGGATGACCGCCTTGATGCGGCCGGTGTTCTGCCGGGGGCAGGTCAACAGGAACTCGCCTTCGCGGCCGTTGTGTCCGACGGGGGACAGGCCGGTGGTCACCAGCCGCACCAGTTCTTCGTTGGTGGAGTCCAGCCCGATGAACTCCAGTCCGCGGCGGGCGCGTTCGCGGTCGGCGGTGCGGGCGAGCGCCCGGTAGGCCATCAGTCCTCGGTCGGGGCCGAGCTCTTCGGCGTCGTGGGAACCGGCGAGCAGGCCGGCGCCGTGCTTGCGACCGTCGTGGAGGATCTCGTGGACCAGGGCGGTGCCCTCGGCGGATGAAGTCAGCCAGTACAGCTCGTCCAGAACGACCGCGGTGAACCGCTCGGGGTCCTCGAACGCGGTCTGCCGGGCGACCGCCGCGATCAGATACAGCACCGCGCGCCCGATGAGGGCCTCCAGCGGCTGCTGGTGCAGGACCTCGGGTTTGTCGAACGCAGCCTTGGGCGGCAGCTTCAGCCCTGTGGTCGTGATGACGATCATGTCGGAGGCGCTGGAGGCGTCCAGCCGGACCGGCGGCAGCGTGGGGTCGAACACCATAGCCGCCAGTGGGTTGGTGGCCACCACCCGGATGAGACCGGCGAGGGTGGCGGCCGCGTCCTGCCGCTTGCCCATCTCGCGGGTGGCCATCTCCTCGAGGACCTCGAGCACGCGGTGCATCGACGGGCTGTCGCCGACGGCGGCCTGCTCGACGGCGTGGTGCAGGACCTCGCCATTGGTGCTCATCGGGCCGATGCCCAGCTGCAGGGTGAGGTAGGACAGGGCGTAGTGGCGGCCCTCGGGCCCGTCGAACATCCGAAGGGGGTCGATGGACACCTCTGCCTGGGCGGCGTCGATGATCTGGCAGCGGCCCTTGGCGGCGGTGCGGGCGAAGGTGGCCCACTCGCGCACCGGGGTGCGGTCGATGCAGATCGCGCAGCCGCCGCGCGCCCACACCGCCTCCGCGATCAGCTTCTCCAGGACGCTCTTGCCCGCGCCGAGATCGCCGACGATTCCCATGGAGGCGGAGGCGTCCTGCTTCGGTGCATCCGCCACGTTGATCATCACGGGGCGGGTGGTGCCGCTGCCCAGGTCGATCCCGAGGAACATCCCGTTGGGGTCACCGACCTCTGCGGCCGTGAAGGCGCCGCCGAGCGCCCAGTCCTCGGAGACCTGGTGCTGGGTGAACTCCCGCACCACGCCGGGCCGCACCGTGCCGGGCAGGCCCAGGGTGAACAGAGCCTCCTGCAGTCCGGCCGGGCGCACGGCCCGGTAGTCGGCGCCGCCGAGCAGCGCGGCCAGTGCCCGGGCGCGGGCGTCGCAGACGGCGGCGGTCGGCCCCCACACGGTGAGGACTGTGACGGACTGGACCTCGACCTCGACGGAGGTGCGCGACAGGCGGGCGTCCAGCTCGCCCAGGTCGCGGGCGGCCTCGGTCAGGGAGGCGGGCATGCCGGTGGGCCGGGCGTCGTACTGGTCGGCCTGGTCGATCAGCTCGTTCTTCTTGCGCCGCACCTGCTCACGGGCCTTCTCCGCGGGCACCAGCGTGAGGTCGACCGTGTAGTCGACGGGAAAGTCCAACGTCTCGAGCTGGGCGAACAGGTCGGCGGCGTCCTGGCTGACCGCGGGCGGGCACTCCGCCAAAGCGAGCTGCGCCTGGTAGCCCACTCCCGTATCGGACTCGACTTGCAGCCAGCGTCGCCCGAGCGGCGAACCGGTGTTCACCCGCCACCAGGCCTTGCGGCCCGACCGCGTGAGCCGTCCTGCGCTCTTGAGTTCGTCGACGTCGTCGAGTTCGGGGTCGATACCGCCTTCTTGCAGGCGGACCTGGCCGAGGTCGGCGTAGCTGGGGGAGCGCAGTATCCCGTCACGGATCTGCCCGCCGTACAGATCGCTGGTCTCGGCCTCGGTGAGCAGGGGTTCGGGCAGGCCGCGGTGGAGGGCGTGCTGGATCACCCACACGATCTCCGCCGGGCGGGCCGGACGGAAGCCGATGCCGCCGGCGAGGGCAGCCTCCACGCGCAAGGCCTGCTCGCGGTAGGCGGTCACCTCCCGCCGGGCCACGGGAGCGGCCCGCATGCCCAGCATCGGCGCGACGTCAGCCCACATGGCGCCCAGCGAGGCGGCCACCTGCCCGCTCGCGGTATCCGTGTGCAGGGGCACGGCCAGCCACAGCGTGCGGCGGTGCATCTCCTGCTCGCTCAACAGGTCCAGGGTGGCTTCGACGTTCTCCACCCAGGGATGCACACCGTTGCCGGCCGTCGTCTCGCCGGGCTCGATGCCCTCGATCATGCGCAGCGCGATCTCGCCCGCATCGACCTGGGCGCACAGCCCGAACAGGCGCGGTGTCCCGGACAGGGAGCGGACCAGATGCGTGACCTTGGCGAGCTGTTCGTCGCGCACTGCGGCCGGTACATAGGTGCCCAGGACGGTCTCCTCGCGGCGGCCGTCTGCGTCCGGGCCGGGGTGCAGCCGGTAGAGGGCCCAGACGCTGCCGTGCGTCGACCACACGAGGTGACCGGCGATGTGACGGATCGGCACCCTCACTGCGCACCCTCACTGTGCTGGGCGAGGGCGAGCAACTGCTGCACACCCGACACCGGCCCCGCCGGCTCCTGGCGCGTACGCACTGCCGGGCGCCGACGCGTGGAGGTGCGGGATGCGCCGCTACGGCGCGGCCTGGGGTCGGCAGCGGGGGGTTGGGGCCGAGCCGGCGCAGCCACGGAAGACGACGATGTGGCGGGGTCGTCCTCGACGGTGAAACCGCCGAGCAGTACACGGGCTGTGCGGTCCCGGGCAGCGCGCCCGCCGATGCGGCCGCCGGGTGGCTGCCCGGCGAGCGACACCCAGCCCAACGCCGCCTGCAGCGGGGCCCGGCCCTTGATCTTCGGCCGGCGCACCGTCCAGATGGCCAGGATCCACGCGACGATCGGGACCGGGCCCATCCACGACCACCACGGGATCGTCTTGATGAGAAGGAAGCCTCCGCCGACCGCGACCGCGATCTGCGCGGGCGTGTACGGGCCGAGCGGAATCTTCCAGTCGGCGACCTTCCCCAGCACCCAGGGGTGCCGGCGGGCGGCGGTGTAGAAGCGGCCCACTCGCGCCGTGGCGGTCGCGCTCACAGCCAGCCTCCCGGGCCGGCGGAGTGGTCACGGGAAGCGGGAAGGTCGGAGCGGACGATGCCGGGGACGGCGGGCGCGCCCTTGGAGGGGTTCTTCACCTCGTCGGTGAACATGTTCGCCAGGTCGTTGCGCGAGTTGTACAAACCGAGCGCGATCACCATCAGCAGAAGCGCGCCGATCCCCGCCTTGAGGCTGAACCTTTGGATCATGATGACGACCACTAGGCAGATCAGACCGGCCTGCAGGCCCTTGGTCGCCCAGTCCTTGAACATGTTGATCCACGAGTTGCCGAGATCGTTGAGCTGCCCGGCGAGCACCAGGCTGTGCACCGTGTTCATCGGGCACCCCCGTCACGGGCAGTGCCGGACTCCAGAGCTGCGACTTCCCACCGGCCCGAGCGGGCCCTGAGGGTGAGCTCGTACGCCAGCGGCCAGCGCCCGGCGTCGTCCTGGCCTTGAACTTGCGCGAGGATGCGGACCGTGGTGCCGTCGGCCGGGACGGACTCGGCGGCCGCTGCCTCCTCGGCAGCGAGGACCTGCTGGACGGTGACCGCCTGGTACGGGGCGGGAGAGGCCGGCGACAGCTTCACCCCGGGCGCGAGGTAGCGGTCCACCTCACCGGCACCGGTCAGATACGCGCCCAGGAACTGTCCGACTGCGGACGCAAGATCACTGCCGGACGGCACGGTCACCGAGTACACCGACTTCGCCACTGCGGCCCGCGCCGGGCCGGCCACCACACCGGGCGCGCCGGTCACCGTGAACGAATCACCGGCCACGTCGGTGGCCACGGGGACGACGAAGTAGCGCACTCGTCCGTCGGCGTACTGCGCCGCCACCGTCACCGCCCACTGGCCGGCGTCACGCTGCGCACTGCGCACAGCGGTGACCGACTCCAGCCGCGATTGCGCACCGGCGCCAGGGGCGGGCAGATCAACGTCCGGCGCGAGCAACTGCGCAAGCCGCGCCTGCGCACTCGTGGCGTCGTCGGTGCTGCTGCGCAGCCACGCGCCAACGAACAGCTGCGCATAGCCCGCCGGGTCGGCCACGGCGGCCGCGGTACGCACGGCCGTGGGCCTGGCCCCGGGGGCGGCCGCGACCGTGGTCGGGCCGGACAGCACGGCGACGCCCAGGGCGACAGGCCCGGCAGCGATCGCGGTGAACAAGGCCAGACGAGACAGGCGCACGCGCCGCCGCATCTTCTCCAGCCGGGCGCCCGCGGCCATCGAAGCAGCGGCCTCGCTATCCGAAGCCTGCTTGCCAGGTGACATGGTCAAACTCCCAGGTCAGAACGTGTGCTTGCTGACCTTGAGAAAACCCGCAGGACCCGACCCGACCACCGACCATGAAGGCCCGACCACGGTCACGATGGGGACACAAAACCGTGGTCGGGCTCATGGTCGCCCCGACCACAGCCCCGACCACGGGTTGGACAAGGGGCACGCCTGAGCCGCCGCGGTGAGGAGTCCGGTGCCGGAACGAGCCAGGGACAGCACAGACATGAAGCCGCCGACGGATCAGGCGCGCGTCCTTCCAGGAGGCAGCCGTAGCTGAACGGTTGCGCGTGTTCTGCCGGGTGCGCAGACCCAGGGCCGGCCGCCGCCTTCTGCTGTGCGCAGCCGAGTGCACATGCGGACTGCGCAGGACCACGGCCTCGTTGCGCAGCCGCCTACACAGCGAAGTCCGCCCCTGTTGCGCAGCGGCGATTGCACATCCACACCGGACACCGGCGAGGCAGCCGTGGTCGGGCCGACCATGAGCCCGACCATGGCAGCCCAGTGCGCATGTTGCCGGATCGTGACCGTTGGTCGGGGGCTGTGGCCGCCAGCCTGGTCGGGGCTGCCGGGTGAGCTGACGGCATGGATCTCGCGCACGTCCCCTCACTCAGCGCCCCTGGCCGCCTCGCGCTCGCACGCTTACCCCAGGGCTTCAGCGACGGCGCGCTCATGGCGTGTGAGGGATCGCGATGAGCCGCTTCGGGGCGGGGATCCGGCGCGGGGTGATGGCGGCCGACCAGTTCACCCAGATCGCCAACGGCCTCTTCCGCGACACCCGATTGTCCTTCAAGGCGAAGGGCTTGTTCGGCTACATCAGCACCCACGCCACCGGCTGGCGGGTGACGGTCGCCGACCTCGTGAGAGCCGGGCCCGACGGGCGGGACGCCGTACGCGCCGGCCTGAACGAACTGCAGCGACACAGCTACCTCATTCGCAAACAGCTCCGGCACGACAACGGGACGCTCGGCGAGATCGTCTACTCGATCACGGACCGACCAGCGGTCATGGACACCGACCTCATGCACGCGGCCGGTACAGCGTTCGCCTCCGTTCCAGCCGGCGAGGCGGGGCGCCGCTTCGGGGCGGGGATCCGGCGCGGGGTGATGGCGGCCGACCAGTTCACCCAGATCGCCAACGGCCTCCTCCGTGACACCCGGTTGTCCTTCAAGGCGAAGGGCTTGTTCGGGCTGATCAGCACGCACCGGGACGGCTGGCGGATGACCGTCACCGACCTGGCGCGCCGCAGCCGCGACGGCGAGGCAGCCGTGAAGAGCGGGCTCAAGGAACTGGAGATCCACGGCTTCCTGCTCAGGGAACGCGGGCGCAACCCCGATGGCACCCTCGGCGCCGCCGCGTACTTCATCACCGACCTGCCCAGCCTGCCAAACAGCAAGTCCGGGCCGATGTCGGGTTTTCCACCGGTGGATAACCCGACATCGGTTCATCGGCCCACTAAGAACACCAACAGAAAGAAGACCAACAAACAGAACACCAGAGCCCTCCGTCCGTGCGGCCGCAGCGAAGCCGCGGGAGAACCTGGGCGGACGCACCAGCCGGAAACTCCACCGATCCTGCCGACCGCGCCGACGGCGGATGAGATGCACCCCGGCATCCGGTTCCTGCTCGACCTTGGGACAGCCCGCCCTGAGCTGCTGCTGACCGGACAGACGCTGACCGATCAAGGCCGCGTCGTGACCGTGATGCTGGAAGCTGGCTGGAGTCGCGAGCAACTGCGGCACGTCATCGCCGACCGGCCGCTGCCGAAGCCGGTACGCACCTCCGTCGGAGCGATCATCGCCGCCCGGCTCCGCGCCGCCCAGACCTACCCGCCACCCGCCACCGCCGCCGACAGCCACGACGGGCCCTTGCTTCAGGAGCCGTTCGCGCTCCCGGGCCGCCGGCCGTCGGCGGCCCCGGCGGCCCGCACCGTGAGCGAAGCCCTCACCTACCGGGCCCTCGTCGAGTGCGCAGGCTGCGGCAAGCCCGGCACCGCCCCCGGCGAAGACCTCTGCCCAACCTGCCTCGACTGGCCCCTGTGCCGCACCTGCCCCGGGCCGACCCCTCGCCGCGCTCACCCCGGCGGCGACGGCCGCTGCACCACCTGCACCGCCGCCCTGACCCATCCTCTGGAAGCGAGCACCGAATGATGGCCACGACCCACACACCGCCCCGGATGACACCCCAGCCGCCTCTGCGTCCCTTCGCCCGCGATCCCCGACGGTGGGAGGCCGAACAGGAGCGTGCGCTGCGGACCGGCCACGTCTGCCGCGACACCGCATGCACCGGCACATGCGAGCCCGCGCTCGTGTACGAGCGCACCGGATGGGGCTGGTTGGCCTGGACCGTACCCGGTGACGGCACTCTGCCCGAACGTCCACGGCAGATCGGGGTGCTCACCCCGGGCGCGACGAGGACACAGCGGCTGGCCGCGCGCTGGCTGACCAGGCGCCCCGCCCTCCGCATCGCCCTGACCCGTACGAGCCCTGTGTCCGTGCGGTTCTCCGCGGCCGCCGTGGGGGGCATCAGCCTCTTCGCAGCCCTGTTTGCCGTGAACCGAGGCGTCCCCGCCGACATCGTGCTGCCGGAGATGCTGCTCGCACCCCTGCTTGCCGAGCACCTGCCCGACCGGATCGACGAACGGGCCGGCGAACACGTCCGACGCGTCGAAGACGCCGCTGCCTGCCAGTACCTGCAGCGCCTGGCCGCCCTGCACACCTACCTCGTCCAGGCCGCCGCCGACAACGACCGCTACGAGCTGCGCCGTTCGGCCGACGTCGGCCAACAACTGCTGTGGGACGCCGCCGGCCTGATCCAGGGCCAGGACACCCGCACGGTCTCGGCCCAACTCATCGACCGCGAACGGCTGATGGTTCAGCTCGCCGATCAAGTCGCCCAGCCCCTGGAGCGCATCCGCACCGAGACCCGCTGCGGCGAATCGAACCAGCCCGGCGGCCACGAGGGCCCGTCGGGCCCGTACCCGCCGGGCAGCCAGCCGGCCCCGCATCGCCCCACACCCAGCACCTCACTACTGAAGGGAACTGCGTCCATGCCCCAGCCAGCGTCCAGCGCCGACCACACCCCGGACGTCTACCTCCTCTTTGCGCACGAGCCGTACTACCCGGGGCCCGGCGCCCAGGAGATCAACACCACCGTGGTGGCGGCCGCCTCCCTGCTGCACCCACAGGTGCGCCAACCCGACGGCGCGCGCATCCACGATCTCCTCACCCGCGGGCGTCGATCCGGCGAGATCATTCCGCTGGCCACCCTCACCCACGAACTGAGCGGCGGTGCCGACTGGCCGAAGGTCGGCGACTGGGAGGGCGTCACCGGCGACCTGGTCCAGCTCGTCCACGCCGGCCGGTGCGACGCCCTAAGCCTCGGCCTGCCCGAGATCGCGCGGGCCCTGTTGTGCACCGGGCCGCACAGCCACGTCCGCGCCTACGACGCGGCGGGCGATGACTTCGTTGTCTATGGGGTCACTGAGCGCGAGACGGTCCTGGCGGAGGTCGGTATGTACCTTGCCGAGCTCATGGCCGAGCAGGCCCTCTGGCCAGGCGATGGTCTGTTGCCTCCGCTCGTCGACCATGGCTGATACCGAGGTATACGACGCCGGCTGGGTGGGCTGAGCCGATCGGATGTCGACGCGTGGCGTGGATTGGCGGGAAGGCGGGCGAGCGGTGCTGCCGTAGCCGCTAGGGTGGCGGCTCGCCTGATCGCCGTTTCGCCGAGGAGCAGCCCGATGCACAGCGCCCCTTTCCGTCTCGTCGTCACAGGCGGCGGGACTGGTGGACACACGTATCCCGCGCTGACCGCGGTGCGCACGTTGCAGGCCCGGCTCGCTGCCGAGGGGCGGGCCCTCGAAACTCTGTGGATCGGGACGGCTGACGGGCTGGAGGCGCGCGTCGCCCCGGCCGAGGGCATTCCTTTCACCACGGTGGCGACCGGCAAGATCCGCCGCTCCAAGAACCCGATCAAGCTGGTGTCACCGACCAACGTCAAGGACATGGCGCGGGTGCCGCTCGGCGTGCTGCAGGCGCGGCGGGCCATCGACCAGTTCGAGCCGGATGTCGTCCTCGCGACGGGCGGCTACGTGGCGGTCCCGGCCGGTCTGGCGGCGCGGATGTGCCACCGGCCGCTCGTGCTGCACGAGCAGACGGTGCGGCTGGGGCTGGCGAACCGCAAGCTGGCGGCGTCGGCCGCGCGGATCTGCGTGTCTTCGGAATCGACGCTGGAGCTGCTGTCGCAGTCGGCGCGGGCAGTCTCTGTGGTGACCGGGAACCCTGTGCGGCCCGAGGTGCTGTCAGGACAGGCGGAGCGGGCTGTCCGGGCACTCGGCCTGTGGGGCTTCGACTGGAGTCTGCCGACGGTGTACGTGACGGGCGGGGCGCAGGGCTCGCAGCAGATCAACGAGCTGGTCGGCGAGTCGGCGCAGTGGCTGCTGCAGCGGGCGAACGTCATCCACCAGTGCGGTCCCGCGAACGAGGAGAGGCTGCGAGCGCGGGCGGCCGGGCTTCCGGCCGAGCTAGCGGCCCGCTACCACTTGGCGGGGTTCGTCAGCGGCGAGCTGCCTGACGTCCTCGCCCTGGCGGACGTCGTGGTGTCCCGGAGTGGGGCGGGGACGCTGGCGGAGCTGACCGCGCTGGGCAAGCCGGCCGTGTTCGTGCCGCTGGCGTCGTCGGCGGGCAACGAGCAGGTCCACAACGCCCGGCATCTGGAGCAGGCCGGGGCGGCGGTCGCGCTGACCGGCGAGGTGACGCCGGGCCAGCTGCAGATTGCGGTGGGCCCGCTCCTGGCCGATGCTCACATGCGGCAGGCGATGGCGGAGCGGGCCCGTGCGTACGGCCGTCCGGACGCGGCGGACAGGCTCGTGGACGAGATCTTGGCCGCCGCGCAGGGGCAGCCGGTCACTGCTGGGGCTGGCCGACGTGGAGAGCCGTCCCTGCCTCGATGAGGACGGCGCACGCGTTGAACGCCTCCTGATCCTTGCCCATCGGGTCGGGGACGTCGCGGTCGCCCAGGTACAGGGCGAGCTTGGGCTGCACGTCGTCGTCGGCGATCTCGCGGAGGACGTCCAGCACGGAGGCATCCATGGTCAGGACGCTGTCGGCCCAGCCGAGCATCTCCCGGGTGAGCTGCTGCGCGCGATGGCCGGTGAGATCGAGCCCGAGCCGCCTGGCGGCCTCGACCATTTGCACGTCGGCGGGCCGGCCTTCCCACTTCCCGATCAGCCCGGCGGAGCACACCTCGAGTTCGCCGGCGCCCCGCTTGGCGAGCGCCAGGGCGGCGAACGGGCTGCGGCAGTAGTTGCCGAGGCAGACGGTCAGTACCTTGCGCACGATGCGGCTCCCACGGTCTTGAGGGCCTGACCGAGGACGGTGACGACCCGGTCGATGTCGGCCTCGGTGAGGTGCTGGTGGAACGGCAGCGTAAGCACCTCGCGGCCAGCTTGCTCGGTGGCGGGCAAGTCGCGCCGCCACTGGGCGAATGCGGGCTGCAGGTGGTTGGGCGGGTAGTGGACGCCGACGCCGATGCCGCGGGCCTTCATCTGCGCGTGGACCTCGTCTCGGTAGGGGATGAGGACCTGGCACAGGTGCGGCACGGAGTGGTCTGGGTGGACGTCGACCAGGTGCACGCCGTCCAGGCCGGCGAGCGCCCGCTGGTAGGAGTGCCACAGAAGGCGGCGGGTCGTCTCAGCCTTCTCGAAGTGGTCGAGCTGGGACAGGCCGATCGCGGCGTTGATGCCGGACATTTGGTAGCGCAGCCCGAAGCCGTGCACCTGGTAGCTGGTCGCGCGGCCGCGTTCGGCCTGGGACTGGACGACGCCGAGCATCCGGATGCTGCGGATCGTGTCGGCCTCGGCGCGCGTGCGGGGGACGACGATGCCGCCCTGCCCGCACGTCAGGTTCTTGATCGGGCCGAAGCTGAAGCAGGTCAGATCGCCGGTGGCGCCGACGCGGCGGGCGCGGTTGCGGGAGCCGAAGGCGTGCGCCGCGTCCTCCACGACGGCGATGTCCCGCGCGTCCAGCTCCCTGCGGACGCTGGAGAAGTCGATGGCCCGGCCGCCGAACAGGACCGGCATCACGGCGCGGGTGCGGTCGGTGACGGCGTCCATGACGAGCTGATCGGTGACGCACAGCGTGGCCGGGTCGATGTCCACGAAGCGGGGCGTGGCGCCGACGGCAAGGATCGCCTGGACGCTCGCGCAGAACGTCATGGACGGCACGACCACCTCATGGCCGGGGCCGACCTCGGCTGCGAGCAGGGCAGTGTGCAGGGCCGCGGTGCCGGACATGACGGCAACGGCGTCACGGACGCCGAGGAAGGCGGCGATACGGCGCTCGAACTCCTCGGTGACCTCGCTGTGCCCGTACTGGCCGCCCTCCAGCACGCGGGCGACCGCGGCGGCCTCCTCGCCGTACAGGTACGGCGTGTTGTTGCGCCCGGCGTCGGGCCTGACGGCGGCCGTCATGCGACGGCTCCCTTCGGGGCGGCTGCGATCTCCAGCTCGGCGACGTCGCCGACGCGCAGCGTCTCCATGTAGTTCGTGAGGAACACGCCGGTGCGGTAGGTGAGCAGGTCGTGGTCGACCGGCAGGCCGAACAGGCCGTTGACCATCTGGCCGACGAGGTCCGCGCCCGCCGCCTCGGTCAGCGCGCATCCCCCGGCGATGCGGACGTTCAGCTCGGTGATCGTGATCCGGCCGTCGTCGGTGACGAACCCCTGCACGCAGCACAGCCCCTGGGCGCGGACGGTGCGCAGCGTGTCCACCACCAGGTCGTGCACGGCCTGGTCCTCGAACGTCGTGGAGACGGCGACGCAGCCGCCTTTCACCAGGTCGCGGCGGCGGAGGATCGTCGAGGCGCGGCCGTCGCGGTCCACGAGGCAGTCGGCAGTGAATTCGGTGCCGTAGATGCGTTCCTGGACGATCGCGCCGGGGATCATTTCGCACAGCACGCGGGCGTGCCGCAGCGACGTCACGGTGTGCACGCCTTGGGAGCCGTGGCCGCTGCGTGGCTTGACGACCAGTTCGATGCCGGCGGGCACCAGGTTGAGGTCCTCGGGCTTCCAGGTGCGGGGCGTCGGGATGCCGTGCTCGGCGAGGGCCTGGTGGAAGCGGGCCTTGTCGATGCAGTCGTGCACCGACTTGCCGTCGGGCAGCCACAGGCGTACGCCGTCGGCTTCGAGGCGGGGCCGCAGGTCGAGCAGCGGTGGCAGGTCGTTCTCGATGCCGGCGACGATCGCGTCCACGGCGAGCGCGCGGCACAGGCCAATGATGGCCTCTGGGTAGTCGGGGTCTTTGGCGAGCGGGACGCGGTACGGCGAGACGTCGCCCAGGAAGAAGCCGGGGGCGAGCGGGTTGGAGTCGACGGCAACGACGCGATGGCCGAGGCGGAGCAGGCTGCGGGCCAGGCCGAAGCCCGGGTTGGCGCCGACACCGGTCACGAGGATCCGGCGCGGGGGCTGGTCAGGCATGCTGTCGCTCCTTTTCGGAGGTCGGAGCGGTGCGCGGGGAGGGCATGGCAGGGAGCGGGCTGCGGGAGAGCGGCGCCCACCGGTCGGCGTTGCGCCGGTACCAGTCGGCGGTCTCCTCCAGCCCAGCCTGGAAGTCGCGGCCGGATTGGTAGCCGAGGGCGGCGATCTTGCTCCAGTCCATGGCGTATCGCAGGTCGTTGGACAGCCTGTCTGGGATGTAGGTGACGCTGTCCCAGTCGGCGCCGCAGATCCGCAGTAGCTCCCGCGTCAGTTCCTTGCTGGACAGGTCGGTGCCGCCGCCGATGTTGTAGATCTCGCCCGGCGTGCCCGCTCGCAGGACGAGTTCGATGCCGGCGCAGTTGTCCTCGACGTGCAGCCAGTTCCGGACGTGCTGTCCGCGGTCGTGAAGGGTCACCTGCTCGTCGCGCAGCAGGCGCGTCACGAACAGAGGGATGATCTTCTCCGGGTGCTGGCAGGGCCCGTAATTGTTCGAGGAGCGGGTGACGCAGACCGGCGCCCCGTACGTCTGCCAGTAGCTGAGAGCGATCAGGTCGCTGGCGGCCTTCGATGCGGCGTACGGGACGGTCGGGCGCAGCGGGTAGTCCTCGGTGGCCGCGCCTTCCAGCAGCGGCCCGTACACCTCGTCCGTGGAGACGTGCACGAACTTGGCGACGCCGTGCCGCATGGCGGCGTCGACAAGGGTCTGCGTGCCGATGACGTTCGTGGTGACGAACGTGCCGGCGGTCGTGAACGAGCGGTCGACGTGGGACTCTGCGGCGAAGTGGACAACCGCGGTGTGCCGGGCCATCAGGTCGTCAACCAGGGCGGCGTCGCAGATGTCGCCGACGACGAACTCCAGCCTCGGGTTGAGGAACGCTTCCCCGAGGTTGCCGCGGCTGCCCGCGTACGTCAGCGCGTCGAGGACGGTGATCTGCTCGATGTCGTCGGCGCGGAGCATGCACCGGACGAAGTGGGAGCCGATGAAACCGGCGCCGCCGGTAACCAACAGCTTCATACGTGCCTCCGATGAGGATGACCGGCCGGCCGCAGGGGCGTGCTGCGGTTGGGGGTCCGGTCGTGGAGACACCCAGCGGTTGCCGGGTGCGGTCCTCACCATGGCGGCCTGCACAGGCCGTGCAGCGCGGGCGGACGGGCAACGGCAACTGGTGTGCGGATCCGGCACACGGTGTGCCTCCGCGCGCCCTCCCAACGTCTCCGAGGCGGCGCTAGGTTCTGCACCACCCATACTGGGACCAAGGAGGTGCCCATGGGCGCGGTCGAGATCGGTGCCCTCTTACGCGGGGCGCGCTGCGCCGCGAGGCTCACACAGACCGAGGTGGGCCAGGCCTGCGGCTATTCGGCATCGGCCGTCTCTCGCATCGAGAGCGGGAAGCTGCATATCGACTACCCGACCCTCTTGAAGTTCGCCGCGTTCTTGCGGATCGCACCCGAGCAGCTGCGTGCGTCTGCCGTACCCGGCATGACCAATGTCGCTACGGTGGCCGGAGGTTGCCGGTCGGACGAGGAGGACGAGGTGCGTCGTAGGGAGCTGCTGACGGGAGTGGTGGCAGCGGGAGCGACGGCCGTCGTCGGCACCGGCCCCGCCGCTGCCGCGCCGGTCGATCTGGACGTGGCGTTGTTCCGGCTGCCGCAGGCGGAGCCGATGCCGCTGCACCGGCTGGTCGCGCAGATCGCTGCCGCGCGCCGGGACTACTGCGCCGCCCAGTACGCCCGTCTCGGGCAGACGCTGCCCGGCCTGATCGCGGCTGCCACCGCGACACGGGACGCCTCGACGGGCCGGGCCCGGGAGGAAGCGAACCTGGCGCTCGCCCGCTCGTACGTGCTCGCGGCCGAGCTGGCGACGAAGCAGCACTCCGATGCGGCGTGGGTCGCCGCCGACCGGGCCCTGGCGGCCGCGCGCTGCAGCGGCATCCCGGTGGCCGTCGGAGAGGCCTCCCGGCAGCTGGCGATCGCGATGCGCCGCTCGGGCCGCTCCACGGCCGCGGTGCACCTGCTTACCAAGGAGGCGGAGGACCTGGACGCCTCCCGCGACCACACCGGCGCCGTCCGGACGACGCTGCTGCTGACCGGCGCCTACTCGGCGGCGACCGGCCGGGACCGGTCGACAGCCCTGTCGCTGCTGGAGGAGGCCGAGCAGGAGACGGGGCGGCACCCGGCCGTGCCGGGCCTGTTCACGGTGGAAGCGACCCGGACGCAGGTCGACGCCTACCGGATCAGCGTCCTCAACGCGCTGGGCACGCCGGACGAGGCGGTGACGGTCGCGAATCGGCTGAACATCGGCCGGATGCCGACAGCGGAGCGGCGGGCGCGGGCATGGACAGACGTCGCCCGCATGTGGAACGCGCTCGGGAACGGCAAGGAGACGTTCGCTGCGCTGCGCCGGGTCGAGCGGGAGGCGCCGCAGGAGGTTCGCCGGCCAGCATTGCGGGCGCTGACGGCCGGGCTGCTGTACGGGCCGACCCGTATCGAGGGCATCCGCGAGTTCGCTGCCCGCACCGGGGCGCCGGTCGGCTGAGCCGCTCAGAGGGATCAGTAGCGATGGCCGGTTCCGCGAAGCCGTGCGGCTTCGCGGGGGAGAGGTACGAGGAAATCGTGGGTGAGTGCGAGCGCGGGCTTCCACGTGATCAGCGGCAAGTATCGGAAGAATGAACATGGCAACATCGACAGCTGCCAGTTCACAGCTGTGGCTCGTCGATCGTCATATCTGGACCCCCTTACCAGCATCACACTGCCGTCGTGAGGCTTACCGGCTTCGGTCTGGGACTGCGGTACAGGAAGTGCCGCTGAGATTGATCATGGTCGGCTAGCAACACAGGCCGAGGGCTCCGCAGGGGTTCAAGGAAGGCCAGCAGGGCGGTCCGCAGGCCTGGCTACGCCGTCGTGCTGTGGAACACGCGCTATCTGGACGCCGCCGTCGCCCAGTTCCGGGCCGAGGGGCACGACATCAGGGACGAGGACGTTGCCCGGCTCTCCCCGCTCCAGGACCGGCACGTCAACTTCCTGGGCCGGTATCAGTTCACCATCCGGGATGGCGGGCCCGGCCAGGCCCTTCGACCCTGCGAGATCCGGACGCCGTCGGGGACGCCGATGACGGAGACTGACGGCCCAGGACGACTCGGTTCGTGTCTCTACGGGTGCAATGCCTTGCGAAGGAGTTCGCCGAACTCGGTGGGGTGTGTGGTCAGACCGATGTGCCCACCGGGAAAGTGCAGGAGTTCCGTGCCGAGATGCTCGGCCAGGAAGGCGGCCGGACGGTAGGGAAGCTCGCCGCGCGAGTCCTGCCCGCAGGCGAGCACGAGCCGGTCCGACAGGACCTTGAGGCGGTGGATGTCGGGTGCGTAGGACATGAAGCTCGGCACGATGCGTCCGACGAAGTACGGCAGGTCGCCCATGGTCTGCTCGGCCCGTTTCGCTGCCTGCGGCGGGAGCTCGACCTCGGGCTCGGCGGTGTCACCGTCCTTCTGCATGCCTGCCGCGAACACAGCCATCGCTGGCATCAGCCCCTGGCTGCGGAATGTGTCCTGTACACGCGCGAGGAGTGCGCGGTGCACGGCGGCGTCCGGGAGAACCTCTACTACCGGCGGTTCGTGCACGATGACACGTTCCACGCGTTCCGGGTGGGTGATGAGCAGATGCAGGGCGGCGATCGCCCCCGAACTGGCGCCGAACACCCGGCCGGGCTCATCGGGTGACAGCACATCGAGCAACCGGAACGCGTCCTCGGCGTGTTCCTACACCCTCTGCTCGGCCTCGGGATCGTCCAGCCTGCTCCGGGACATCCCTCGTGGGTCATAGGTCACCACCGTGTATGTGTCGGCCAGGTCGGCGGCCACTGTGGCCAGGGAGGCCGCGCCGCCCGTTCCTCCTGGGATCAGAAGCAGGAGCGGGCCCTGGCCGCGCACCTCGTAGTGCAGGGTCGCGCCGTTCACACGCAAGGTCCCGACGGTCGGCTCGGTCATGCTTGGTCTCCTTCTTCGGACGAGGGCCAGTGCTCCAGAAGGGTGTGCAGGGCGTCGAGTGCGCGGACCCAGGAATCCTGCGACGGACGCTTGTGCGCGAAGCCGCCTGCCGCCTCCAGAGCAACGAACCCGTGGAACACGCTGCGCAGCAAGCGGACTGCGTCGGTCAGATCCGGTTCTGCCATCCCGTAGCCGCGCAGCATCCCGTACGTCAGCTCGACCGCACGCCGCGGACCCGGCGCGTTCGCAGCCAACTCGGGATCAATCTCGATTGGGATCTGTGTCGCCATATAACGGCCCGGGTACCGGCGGGCGTAGTCACGCCAGGCGTCCGCAAACGCGACCAGCGCGTCCTTACCCGCCCGCCCGGCCGTTGCCTCCGCGATACGGATCGTCTTTTCGTCCGCCGCCAACAGCGCGATCCGTCCACGCAGATCCTCAAGACCGCGAACGTGCGCGTAGAGACTCGCGTCCTTCACTCCAAGCCGCCGCGCCACCTGAGACGGCTTCCGCTTACCGCTCGATGGGCTTGATCAGTCGAACACGGTTCCTGTTCGGGTGACACCTCTGTGCTCGGCGCATAACGGCAGGGCCTCCTGGTAGCTCGGGGTTGCGATCCCAACCGAGCAGCACCAGGAGGCCCTGTGTCGCAGTCTTTCGTGCTCGCGTCTGCGGAGTCCAACTCTGCTTCCCTGGCGTGTGACTGTCTCGCGCACAGGTTCGGCAACGCGGCGGGCGGGCCGGACCGCGTCCCGTGTTACGGCTCCGACATGTCGGAGGCGGAGTGGCAGGTCATCGGCCGTTGCTGCCGGTGCCCGCGTGGCTTGAGGGGCGGGGCGGGCGGCCGGAGGGTTACTGCCACCGCGTGATGTTGGACGCCGTCCGTTATG
>NZ_JBSFIH010000065.1:0-44365 GCF_053597455.1 Streptomyces sp. NPDC001393 | reverse complement strand
CGCCCGGTTACATTCCGAACCCGGAAGCTAAGCCTCACAGCGCCGATGGTACTGCAGGGGGGACCCTGTGGGAGAGTAGGACGCCGCCGAACAATTCTTGGGAAAGGCCCACGCCGACTGGCGTGGGCCTTTCTGCGTTTAAGGTTGCTCCATGCGCTATGACCTTGTCATCTTCGACAACGACGGAGTGCTCGTCGACAGCGAGCCCATCTCCAATCGGCATCTGGCCGCCTATCTGACCGAGTTGGGGCACCCGACCTCGTACGAGGACTCCATACGGGACTACATGGGCTCGGCGATGCACCGGATCCATGAGCTCGTGCTGGAGCGGACCGGGCAGCGGTTGCCGGACGACTTCGACGACGTCTTCCACGCGCGCGTGTTCGCCGCGTTCGAGCGCGAGTTGCAGCCCGTGGCCGGTGTGGCCGGGGTACTGGAGAAGCTGGCCGCGGACGGGGTGCCGTACTGCGTGGCCTCCTCGGGGAGTCATGCGCGCATCCGGGTCGGGCACCGTACGACCGGACTCGACCGGTGGTTCGCGGAGGACCGCATCTTCAGCTCCGAGGACGTGGGGCGCGGCAAGCCGGCGCCCGATCTCTTCCTGTACGCCGCGGAGCGGATGGGGGTGGCGCCGCAGCGGTGTCTGGTCGTGGAGGACTCTCCGCTGGGCGTGCAGGCGGCCGTGGCGGCCGGGATGACCGTCTACGGGTTCACCGCGATGACTCCGGCGGCCAAGCTGGCGGCCGCCGACCAACTCTTCTCCACCATGGGCGAGTTGGCCGATCTGCTGGTTTGACGGAAGCCATCGGCCGGTGCCTGACAATTGTCATGCGGACGTCCGGACGATCGTTTCTACTGGCGGACCCTGTCCGGCGGCGAAGCTGAGGGCATGACGAAGAACACGGGGAACACGGGGATCGACAACTTCCGGCCGCTGCTGCTGGATGTGGCGTTGCCGCTCGGCTCGTACTACCTCTTCAAGGACGCCTTCGGGATGAGCACCTTCGCCGCTCTCGCCTGGAGCAGCGTGGTGCCGGCGGTGCGGACCGTGTGGGGACTGGTCAAGGAGCGGGCGGCCAATGGGCTCGCGCTGCTCATCCTGGTCGTGAACGTCATGGGCCTGGTACTCAGCTTCGTCTCCGGCGACCCGCGGTTGATGCTCGCCAAGGACAGTGCGATCAGCAGCACGGTCGGCATCGGGATCCTGGTCTCCGTCTGGTTCGGGAAGCCGATGATGACCGCCGGTATGAAGCCCTTCCTGGTCAAGGGCGACACGGCGAAGGAAGCGGCCTGGCAGCGGCTGGTCTCCGGGGCCTCGGCCCGGTCGGTGGACTTCCGGCGCAAGGAGAAGGCGTTCTCTGCCGTCTGGGGTCTGACGCTGCTCAGCGAGTGCATCGCGCGGGTCGTGGGTGCGTACACCATTCCCGTGGACACGATGGTGTGGCTCGGCACCGTCTTCCTGATCGTCGCCATGGCGATCGCGTTCATCGTCAGTGGTGGGCTGGCCGTCGCGCCGATGGAGAAGATGCTCGCCACCGAGGTGGAGGCCGGCCGGGCCGACCGGCCGGAGGTCGCCGTCGCCGCCTGAGCAGGCCGAGAGGTAAAGCTGAGGGAAATTCATCTTTGGCTGGATCTACCCACAGGTAGCCCGGGGCCCTACGCTCGCCGCCATGACTGATGTGCTGCGGCGCGGTAGGGCCTCGCTGGCGTTCAGCTTCTTCGCCCAGGGCGCCACCTTCGCCCTCCTGGTGACGCGGATCCCGGCCATCCAGGACCGGTACGGCGTCTCCGACGCGCTGCTGCCGGTCTTCCTGGCCGCCGTGCCGATCCTGGCCGGCGTCGGCAGTGTGACCACCGAGCAGCTGGTGAAGCGCATACGGCCGAGCCGGTTGCTGCGCTGGTCCCAGCCGGTCGTCCTGCTCGCGCTGCTCGGCGCCGGGGCGGGCGGGCAGCTCGCGGAGCTGGCGGCGGCGCTGGCCGCGTTCGGGCTGGCCGTGGGCGCGCTGGACGCCTCCATGAACATGCTCGGGGTCAGCCTGCAGCGGTCGTACGGGCGCAGCATCATGCTCAGCTTCCATGCCGCGTACAGCCTGGGCGGGATCCTGGGTGCCTCACTGGCCTGGGTCGGGGCGCACTGGCATCTCGCACTGTGGGTGTCGTACCTGCCGGTGGTGGCGGTGCTGCTGCCGGCCACCCTGGTGGGGAGCCGGTGGTACGTCGACGGGGATCCGGCGCCGCTGGAGGAGCAGGGCACCCAGGGTGGGGGCGTCGTCTTCAAGCTGCTGTTGCCGCTGTGTCTGGTGATGACCTTCGCCTACATCGGGGACTCGACCGTCTCCAACTGGAGCGCGAAGTATCTGAAGGACGTGCTGGGCAGCTCGGAGCAGCTGGCGACGGTGCCGTACAACGTGTACATGGTGACGACGCTGCTGGGGCGGGCCATCGGGGACTTCGGGGTGCGGCGGTTCGGGGCGGCGGCGGTCGTACGGCTGGG
Source organism: Streptomyces sp. NPDC001393 (assembly GCF_053597455.1). Taxonomy (NCBI): domain Bacteria; kingdom Bacillati; phylum Actinomycetota; class Actinomycetes; order Kitasatosporales; family Streptomycetaceae; genus Streptomyces; species Streptomyces sp. NPDC001393. The sequence goes on along the minus strand of NZ_JBSFIH010000065.1, from coordinate 41,871 downwards.
GACGCTGGTGGCGGCCGGCGGGTTCGCGGTGGTGGCCTCGGCGCCCGGGGCGTGGGTCGGGATGCTCGGGTTCACGCTGCTGGGTCTGGGGTTGTGTGTGCTGGTGCCGCAGACGTTCGCGGCGGCGGGGCGGCTGTTCCCCGGATCTTCGGATGCGGCGATCGCGCGGCTGAACATTTTCAATTACGTGGGTTTTCTGGTCGGTTCGCCGTTGGTGGGGGCGCTCGGCGATGCGTGGAGCTACCGGGGCGCCATGCTCGTGCCGATGGTGTTGGTGCTGGTGACGTTGGTGTACGCCAGGTCGTTCGCCGCTCAACCGGACCGATACGGTGGCGGGCATGAGCGGCCGCGCACAGCTGATGTGGGACGAGGCAGTAACGGGCTATGACTTCGGCCCGGACCATCCGATGGATCCGGTCCGGCTGGCACTGACCCGGAAGCTGGTGGGTGCCTTCGGGCTCGACCGGGAGATGGAGGTCGTCGCGGCCAAGCCGGCCGGGGAGTCGACGCTGCGGCTGGTCCATCGTGAGGACTACATCGACGCCGTGAAGGCCGCGTCGGCGGATCCGGGGGCGGCCAACGTGTCGTACGGGCTCGGGACCCTCGACGACCCGGCGTTCGCGGGGATGCACGAGGTGTCCGCGCTGATCGCCGGGCAGTCGGTGGGGGCGGCGGAGGCGGTGTGGCGCGGGGACGCCGATCACGCCGTGAACTTCGCGGGCGGGCTGCATCACGCGATGCCCGGGGGTGCGTCGGGGTTCTGCGTGTACAACGACGCCTCGCTGGCGATCGCCCGGCTGCTGGAGCTGGGGGCCGAGCGGGTCGCGTACGTGGATGTCGACGTGCATCACGGGGACGGGGTGCAGGCGGCGTTCTGGGAGGATCCGCGGGTTCTGACGATCTCGCTGCACGAGCACCCGCGCACGTTGTTCCCGCAGACCGGGTGGCCGGAGGAGACCGGGGCGGACTCCGCGGAGGGTTCGGCCGTGAACGTGGCGCTGCCGGCGGGGACGGGGGACGCGGGGTGGGTGCGGGCGTTCCACGCGGTGGTGCCGGAGCTGCTGGCGGAGTTCCGGCCGCAGGTGCTGGTGACGCAGCACGGGGCGGACACGCACTTCGAGGACCCGCTCGCGCATCTGGCCGTCTCCCTGGACGCGCAGCGGGCTGTGCAGGTGGCGTGTCATGAGCTGGCGCACGAGTACGCCGGGGGGAAGTGGGTCGCGCTGGGGGGCGGGGGGTACGCGGTGGTGGACGTCGTGCCGCGGTCGTGGACGCATCTGGTGGGGATCGCGGCGGGCAGGCCGATCGCTCCGGAGGCGGTGATTCCGGAGGGGTGGCGGCAGGAGGCGTTCGCGCGGACCCGGCAGTTGGCGCCGCAGCGGATGACGGATGGGCGGTGGCCGGTGAGTTGGGCGTCGTGGGAGTCGGGTTACGACCCCGCGGATCGCCTGGATCAGGCGGTACGGGCCACTCGTCGGGCGGTGTTTCCACTGCGGGGGCTTCTTCCCTGAACCGAACAGGGGGCTCCGCCCCCTGGACCCCCGTCCTCTCGAGGTTGCGTGGTGGGTGTTTACGCCAACCGTGGGCATTTCACCGGATTTCCTCCCGTGCCCGTTCCCGGTACGTCACCATCGCACCCATGGCGACCGGCGGAGCTCTGCGTGCGCATCTGGTGGCTGTTCGGCTTGCCGGGGTGGTGGGGACCTCTCGGGAGGACAGTCTGCGCAGTTATCGGCTGTTCGCGGCCCGGGATCCTCGGGTGCTGATCGGGATTGATCCCGAAGGGGACTGGGGACAGCCGGAGTTGCTGGAGCTGATGGCGGAGAAGTGCGGGGTGTCGGGCGATCCTCGGCACACTTCGGGACCGGATGTGATCGATCCGGAGCTGACGCTGGCCGGGTTGGACGCCTTTGCGGGCCGGATCCGGGAGGTGGCCAGGCGCGGCGCGCCCGTGCTGTTCGGCACCGGGCACCCGCAGCGGCTGCTCGGGTTCTACGCCGGCTTGGCGGACGCCCTCTCGGCGGCGGGGTGTGACGTGCTCACCCCCGCGCAGGGTCGCTGTGTCGACATATTGACCCGGTTCGGTCTACGTACGTGTGCACTGGACTACGCACGAGGAGTCGGGTTGGTGCGGGAAACCGACGATGGGCGCCCCGGTTGTGAGCCCGGCGTGCACAGTCATTCGCCGCTGCCGGTTCGGGTCGTGCTGGAGGCCGCGGCGGAGGGCGGCGGGCCGCTGCCCGAGTTGGTCGTGGGGGACCACGGCTGGGTCTGCGGCGCTGGTCAGCTGGGGTTCGAGGCCATCGGCCTTGCCGACACCGACGATCCGGCGCTGTTCGTGGGGGAGGCGGAGGGGCGCGTGTCCGTCGTCGTTCCGGTTGATGACGGCGTGCGGTCTGAGTACTACCGGCCACTCACCCGCTACGTACTCAAACGAGCGTGTCTGTCACAGTAGGCCTGCGATGGGTGCACCTCTTCCCCACTTGCATCACCCGCCCCTACATTGGGGAGTGAGCACGCAACGACGAAGAGTCACCGGAAGGGGAAGCCGGTGGCCGTCGAGTGCGGAAGGTTCAGGTGTGTCATGGCTGCAGCTGACGAGAGGCCTCTGAACGAGGTCGTGTTCCTTACCGTGGCGGAGGTCGCCTCGGTGATGCGAGTGTCGAAGATGACCGTGTACCGCCTGGTGCACAGCGGTCATCTGCCAGCGATCCGGGTCGGGCGGTCGTTCCGTGTCCCGGAGCAAGCGGTACACGAGTACCTCCGTGACAGCTATGTGGGGGTGGAGACGGCCTGACGGCGACCCGAGGGTGACCTGGGGGTGACCCCGGGTACCCCCCTCGATTACGACCTTGGCGCTCGGTTGGGTAGGCTAGCCCCTCGTAGGTCGTGTGGGCCCATGGCGCCCAAACAACCGAGTGATGAGAAGTGAGCGAGGGTAGTCGTGGGCTCTGTTATCAAGAAGCGGCGCAAGCGGATGGCCAAGAAGAAGCACCGCAAGCTGCTCAAGCGCACGCGCGTTCAGCGTCGCAACAAGAAGTAGGCGACGCGCGAGAGCGTGTCAGCGTGGTCCGTGGCCTCCCATCAGCATTGGTGGGGGGCCACAGGCATATGTGGGGTACCCAGGCATGTGGGGAACCCAGGCACGCCCGGGGAACCCGGAAGTTCCGATGAGTGAATTTCCGTCACCTCATGCATCGGGCGGTCATCACAGTGCAACATCGACCCGCTAGGTTGGCCGTACGCATCACGTACGAGGGAAGGCGCTGATCTTGGGGAAGGTCGTGCTCGTCACCGGAGTGGCCCGGCAACTGGGCGGCCGGTTCGTACGGCGGATCCAGCGGGATCCGGAGGTCGACCGGGTGATCGCCGTGGACGCGGTGCCGCCGGCGCACCATCTCGGCGGGGCGGACTTCATCCAGGCCGACATCCGGCACCCGACCATCGCGCGGGTGCTGGCGGAGACGGGCGCCGACACGGTCGTCCACATGGATGTGACCGGCACGGCGCTGGGCAGCGGCAACCGGGCCACGGTCAAGGAGACCAACGTCATCGGCACCATGCAGCTGCTCGGCGCCTGCCAGAAGTCGCCGACCGTGAAGCGGCTGGTGGTGAAGTCCAGTACCAACGTGTACGGGTCCGCGCCGCGGGATCCGGCCGTGTTCACCGAGACGACCCCGCCCAAGTCGCTGCCGAGCGGCGGGTTCGCCAAGGACACCGTCGAGGTCGAGGGGTATGTGCGCGGGTTCGCCCGGCGGCGGCCGGACGTCGCCGTGTGCGTGCTGCGGTTCGCCAACATCCTCGGGCCGACCGCCGAGACCCCGCTCGCCTCCTACTTCGCGCTGCCCGTCCTGCCGACCGTGTTCGGCTACGACCCGCGGCTGCAGTTCGTGCACGAGGACGACGTCGTCGAGGTGCTCAGGATCGCCTCGCACGAGCCGCGCCGGGGCACCCTCAACAGCGGGACCTTCAATATCGCGGGCGACGGCGTGCTGCTGCTCTCGCAGTGCTCCCGGCGGCTCGGGCGGCCGACCGTGCCGCTGCTGCTGCCGGCGGTCACCTGGGCGGGTTCGCTGGTGCGTACGCTCGGTATGACGGACTTCTCGCCGGAGCAGATCCGGCTGCTCACCCACGGGCGGGTGGTCGACACGGACCAGATGCGCGAGACGCTGGGCTTCACGCCCAGGTACACGACGGCGGAGACGTTCGCGGACTTCGCGCGCGGCCAGGGCCCCGGCCTGGTGCCGCCGGAGGCTCTTGCGGGGGCCGTCGACCGGATCGCCGCGCTGGCCGTCAGGGGCGGCGGCCGGCCTACGACGCACAGCGCCGACAGCGCCAACTGAGGAGAGCGGCAACGATGGCGGACGCCAAGGTCATTCCGTTCGACGACGACCGGTCCCGCGGGAGCGCCGCACAGCGCCCGGCGCGGCGCCGCGGCACGGGCAGCCGGCGCGGCGCCCTCGCCGAGGCCGGGGCCGGGGAGATGGGGGAGGTCCAGCCACTGCCGGGTCGCGGCCGGGCACGGGAGGATGGGCCTGTGAGCCGTGAGGAGAAGCGGGAGGCGCCGCCGGAGCGGGCGCCGGGTGCCGACGGTCAGGGCGGCGGCCTGGAGCGGAGGGTGGCGGCCGGGCTGGCCTTTCTGCGGCGCCGGCTGACCGGGGACTACGACGTCGACGACTTCGGTTACGACGAGGAGCTGACCGACCAGGTCCTGATGTCGCTGCTGCGGCCGGTGTACGAGAAGTACTTCCGGGTCGAGGTGAAGGGCATCGAGAACATCCCGGCGAAGGGCGGGGCGCTGATCGTCGCCAACCACTCCGGCACGCTGCCGCTGGACGGGCTGATGATGCAGGTCGCCGTGCACGACCACCATCCGGCCGACCGCCATCTACGGCTGCTGGCGGCCGACTTGGTGTTCGTGCTGCCGGTGGTCAACGAGCTGGCCCGCAAGCTGGGGCACACCCTGGCCTGCGCGGAGGACGCCGAGCGGCTGCTGGCTCAGGGGGAGCTGGTCGGGGTGATGCCGGAGGGCTTCAAGGGCATCGGGAAACCTTTCAGCGAGCGGTACAAGCTGCAGCGGTTCGGGCGGGGCGGGTTTGTGTCGACCGCGCTGCGGCAGGGGGCGCCGATCATTCCGTGCTCGATCGTGGGGGCGGAGGAGATCTACCCGATGATCGGGAACGCGAAGACGCTGGCGCGGGTGCTGGGTTTCCCGTACTTCCCGTTGACGCCGACGTTTCCGTGGCTCGGGCCGCTCGGGGCGATTCCGCTGCCGACGAAGTGGACGATCCAGTTCGGGGAGCCGATTGCGACGGACGGGTATCCGGCGGAGGCGGCCGAGGATCCGATGCTGATGTTCAACCTGACCGATCAGGTGCGGGAGCAGATTCAGCACACGCTGTACAAGCTGTTGGTGCAGAGGCGGTCGGTGTTCTTCTGATTCCTTGCCCACCCGCCCGACTCGGTCGGCCGGGAGGGCGCCGTGGAGGGGACCTGCCGACTCGGCGTTGTCCGGGCGCCCGGTGCTTGTCCTGCCTCGCTTTCCCACCCGCCCGCCCGTGACGTCCGCCGGGAGGGCGCCGACCGGCCACGTGGGGGGCACCTGACAAGCCGTGTGGGGGGCGCCCCGCTCGGGAAGGCGCCCCCCACTGTCGTAGCCGTATCGCCGCTAGCGCGTCTCCTCGCCCTCGATGCCCAGGCCCGGCAGGAGGCCGGGGAGGAGCGGGGGAAGGGTGACGTCGGGGGCCGTCGTCGGGGGCTTGCTGGTGGACGGGGCGCTGCTGCCGGTGCCGGTCTTCGGGGGCTCCAGCAGACCGCCCGTGTCGCCGCCGATGAGGCCCATGCCGCTGCTGCCGGTGGCCGAGTTGCTCGGGTCGCCGGAGCGTGCGTGCTTGCCGGAGGACGGGGTGCTGCCGGAGGAGCTGGGCGCCGTCGACCGGTGGCCCCCGGAGGAGCCGGAGGATGCCGAGCCGGAGCCCTGCCGCTTGCCGTCGCCGCCCTGGGCGGGCGACTGCGGGAGCAGGGACTGCAGCGGGGCGACCTCTTGGTCTATGGCGTCGAACACCGACGACACCTGCTGTTTGACGTCCCCGAGCTGCACGGGCAGCTTGTCGCTGAGCGCGGTCCACACCTCCCGGTGGGAGCGGGAGAACGTGGACAGGGCCTGGATGGGGCCGAGGGAGCCCGGATCGGCCTCGTAGGCCTCGTGGAGCAGCCGGTGGCCCTCGGTGACGTCCTGCCGCATGCCGGAGAGCGTGCGGCGGATCTCGCTGATGGACTCGTGGTCGAGGTGCCCGCCGCGGCCGCGCTCCATCAGCCGGCGGGCCTCGCTGAGCCTGGTGGAGGCCTGGTCGAGGTAGGTCTGGCCGCGCTGGTCGTCGCCGTTGGTCAGGTAGTTGAGCTTGAAGTCCTCGATGCCGCGCTTGAGGCCGTACAGGGAGTCGCCGGGCAGGGCGTCCGAGCTGGCGGCGGCTACTCCGCCGAAGGCTCCGGCGGCCACGCCCACGCTGAGCCCGCCCGCCGCGAGCCCCTTGGTCAGGCGGGAACGCGGGCGGAGTTTGCCCAGCGGGTTCGCCCGGTGCGCGCCCCGGGACCTCGAAGAGCGCTGTTCCGGTACCGACGCATCCGCCGCCCCCGTGCCCTCCTGAAGCATGGCCTCCATCGCGGCCACCAGCTGGGCGCGCTGCACGACCTTGACCTCGGGGTCGAGTTGCGGCTTGGGCAGCGCGTCGAGGTCCGCGGCCAGGGCCAGCAGCTCGCCCTGCTCGGTCTGTTCCTCGGTGGTCGGCGGGGATCCCGCCGTGCCTACGGACTGCTCGGCCGCCGTGTCCCGGTCGGACTGTTCTTCCAGGGCCTGGGCGAAGGCGTTCGCCCGCCGGTGCGCCGATACGTTCGCGATCACTGGCGGCACCTCCTCTCGTCATGACGGTCGACTCCCCAGGGGGTCCTGAGGGTTGCACGCCCGCGACCACTTCACACGATCGAGTGATCAAGGTCGGCCAAGACGTGACCACAGGGAGCCTGTATCCCGCACAACGACTGGCGCGGCACTTGGGTTACGGACGACGGATGCCCGGATCCGAAAGGCAACCGGCTTTCACGGAACGTGAGTTGACAGTCGCCGAAAGTGACCCGGTTCAGCGGGCGTCGTCCGGCAGCAGGCGGGCGAGCGTGCGCACGGCGCGGTACTGGAGGGTCTTGATGGCGCCCTCGTTCTTGCCCATGACACGGGCGGTCTCGGCGACCGAGAGGCCCTGGAGGAAGCGGAGCGTCACACACTCCTGCTGCTGCGGGTTGAGCCGCCGTACGGCGTCCAGCAGCGCGGCGTTCGACAGGGACTCCAGGACGGAGTCCTCCGGGGAGCGCTCGACCTCGTTGGCGTCGAGCATCTCGCCGGTGGTGACCTCCAGGCGGAAGCGGCTGGACTTGAAGTGGTCGGCGACCAGGTTGCGGGCGATCGTGACCAGCCAGGCCCCGAAGTCGCGACCCTGCCAGGTGAAGGTGCCGATCCGGCGCAGGGCCCGCAGAAAGGTCTCGCTCGTGAGGTCCTCGGCGGTCGCGCGGCCGCCGACGCGGTAGTAGATGTACCGGTACACCGTGTCGCTGTACTGGTCGTACAGCCGGCCGAAGGCCTCGGCCTCGCCGGCCTGGGCGCGCTCGACCAGGTCCATCATCCGGGCGCTGTCGCTGTCCGCTGCCGGACGGCGGGCGGTGGTGGCGGCGCCGGCGGAGCGCCCTCGTCTGCCGACCGCGGCGCTGCCTTCGGCCAGTGCGTAGCACGGGCCTACGGGCGCGGCGGTGGCGAAGGCGGGGACGGCGTACGCGGTGGGGACGAGGCCGCGCAGCGTCTCTTTGACCGTTGCGACAGTTGCGCGCAGCGTAGCCAGGCCCGAGGCGTCAACCCCGACGTGTGGGTACACGGGACTCCCAGAGGCAGAGCTTCCATCACGTGCAGTGCGGGACCGTTCACCCGTCGTGGCGACGGAGGGGTACCGGTTTGCGTCTGAGGAGAATAACGCTTCGTGCAGGCACTGCTACACCGAGTTGCTCAAATCATCGATTGCGTCGCTTCTGTTACCGATTGACGCCGCATCAAGTGCCGTACTCTGATCGCTTGTTGACCGAAATCCGGCCGCTTTCGGTGAGGTACAGGGCGTGTTGAAATGGCCGCGGCATAATCCGGGCGCGGAAGCGCCCGAAGGGGCGCGGGGCCGTATCGATGTGCGGCTCCGCCACGTGGGCGCGACCAGCCCGCGACGGACCGCAGTCGGGTGCGGCCGATAGCCCTACGGCGGTGAACCGCACCCGTCCCGAGCGGAGCCAGGCCCTGTCGTCACATTCCCGCCTGCCCCGCGATGTCATGCACGCTCCCCCACTGCCTCAAGGGCGTGGGAGGTGCCCCCACTCGCCGCACCGGGCCCGGGCCCAAGTACATCCAGTACGAGGGCCAGGCCCCGGCACTCCCCCAGCCTTCGGCCGGGGGGACCCCCAGAGCACGCACCTACGGCATACACGAGCCTCCCCCACGCTCGAACAGGCTCGCGCGGGGGCACCCCCATCGCGGCGGGCGCAGGGCCCGCCCTCCGGGCGGACGGCGGGAATGTGAGAGAGGACCTAGCGGCGCCGTCGGCTCAGGGCGATCGCTGCCGCAGTGCCACCGGCCACCGCGCCGACCCCCGCCGCCGCCGGAATCCCCACCTTCGCCGCCTTGCGCCCCGTCCGGTAGTCCCGCAGGCGCCAGTCCTTCTCGCGGGCGTGCTTGCGCAGCTTGGCGTCGGGGTTGATGGCGTAGGGGTGGCCGACGAGGGACAGCATCGGGATGTCGTTGTGGCTGTCGCTGTAGGCCGCGCAGCGGGAGAGGTCCAGGCCCTCCGCCGCGGCCAGGGCGCGGACCGCCTCCGCCTTCGCCGGACCGTGCAGGGGCTCGCCGACCAGCCGGCCCGTGTAGATGCCGTCCACCGACTCGGCCACCGTGCCGAGCGCGCCGGTGAGCCCCAGTCGGCGGGCGATCACCTGGGCGATCTCCACCGGGGCCGCCGTGACGAGCCACACCTTCTGCCCGGCGTCCAGGTGGGCCTGGGCCAGGGCGCGGGTGCCGGGCCAGATGCGGTCGGCCATGTACTCGTCGTAGATCTCCTCGCCGATCGACTCCAGCTCGGCGACCCGGTGGCCCTTCACGATCGACAGCGCCGAGTCGCGGGCGTCCTGCATGTGCTCGGGGTCCTCGACGCCGGCCAGCCGGAACCAGGCCTGCTGCCAGGCGAACCTGGCGAGGTCGCGGGTCTCGAAGAACTTCCGCTTGTACAGGCCCCGGCCGAAGTGGAACAGCGCGGCGCCCTGCATGACGGTGTTGTCGAGGTCGAAGAAGGCGGCGGCCTTGTCGTCGCCGATGACGGGGAACTCCGGTTCCTGCTTCACCGGCGGGGCCTCTTGCGAGGACTTGCGGGCAGCCTCCGCCGAGGCCTCGCCTGCCAACACGCTGCGCGCCGTGGCGGAGCGCCTACGAGGAGTGAGCCATCCGAGAGCGGCCATGTCGTGAGCATAGCCAGTTTGTTCGGTGCTTCCGTCGGTCGAGAGGTTGGGTGCGTGTGAACTCTCCGCGACCGGGCCGTTAAAGCCCTGATCCGAAGCGTGCACGGCACGCGCGAGAATGGCCGGTATGAGTCCACTTTTCCGGCGCAAGGCCGAGCCGACCGACCCCGCCGCCCCCCGCGACCGGCTGGTCACGCTGATCCGCAAGCCCGGCTGTCATCTCTGCGACGACGCGCAGGTCGTGATCGAGAAGGTCTGCGGAGAGCTGGGCGTGTCCTGGGAACGGAAGGACATCACCGAGGACCAGGCCCTGCACGACCAGTACTGGGAGCAGATCCCGGTCGTACTGATCGACGGTGAACAGCACACCTTCTGGCGCGTGAACGAGGAGCGGCTGCGCCGGGCACTGACCGACTAGTCCAAACAGGTCGGAAAGTCGCTTAGGATCGACGGCGGTCTGATCTCGGGGGCGGGATTCGTGAGGAGAGTGTGCGATTTTGCCCCCAGTAACGAAGGAACGTCGGTGCGTATGCGCCGGTTCCCGACGAGGGCGCGAAAGGCGCGTGACCCCGGTCACTTCTGCCGGGCAAATCGGACACCATCTTTGTGCACGCGTTCACAAAGACATAGCCTGCTGTCGACGGGGCGGTCTGGGGACGTATGACCGCCCGCAGCCCCGCTCTACCCGCAGGAGCACCGTGGCAACTGGCCGAACACACCGACCGGCGACCCGTAGCCGAGGGATTCCCGAGGCCACCGTCGCCAGGCTTCCGCTGTACCTCCGAGCCCTGACCGCGCTGTCGGAGCGCTCGGTACCCACGGTCTCCTCCGAGGAGCTCGCGGCCGCGGCGGGGGTCAACTCCGCCAAGCTGCGCAAGGACTTCTCGTACCTGGGCTCCTACGGAACGCGCGGTGTCGGCTACGACGTGGAGTATCTCGTCTACCAGATCTCCCGTGAACTCGGCCTGACCCAGGACTGGCCGGTTGTCATCGTCGGTATCGGTAACCTCGGCGCCGCCCTCGCCGGCTACGGCGGTTTCGCCTCCCGTGGCTTCCGGGTCGCCGCGCTGATCGACGCCGACCCGGCGATGACCGGGAAGCCCGTCGCCGGTATCCCCGTGCAGCACACCGACGACCTTGAGAAGATCATCAAGGACAACGGGGTCTCCATCGGTGTCATCGCCACCCCCGCCGGTGTCGCCCAGCAGGTCTGCGACCGGCTCGTGGCCGCCGGGGTCACCTCCATCCTGAACTTCGCGCCGACCGTGCTGTCCGTCCCGGACGGCGTCGACGTGCGCAAGGTCGACCTGTCGATCGAACTCCAGATCCTCGCCTTCCACGAGCAGCGCAAGGCCGGCGAGGAGACCCCCATGGAGACCGCGGTGGGCGACGGCGCGCTGCCCGCGACCGCTCCCCGTGGCGTGGCCGCCGACGCTTCCGCCGACCAGGGGCCCGACGGGGACGTACCCGCCGTGATGCCGGCATGAGTCTCCTCGTCGTCGGGCTGAGCCACCGCAGCGCCCCGGTCAGCGTGCTGGAGCGGGCCGCGCTGAGCGCGGACGCCCAGATCAAGCTGCTGCAGGACACGGTCGCCGCCGAGCCGGCCACCGAGGCCGCGGTGCTCGCCACCTGCAACCGCATCGAGCTGTACGCCGACGTGGACAAGTTCCACGCCGGTGTCGCCGAGCTGTCCACGCTGCTCGCCCAGCACAGCGGCGTCGGCCTGGAGGAACTCACCCCCTATCTCTACGTGCACTACGAGGACCGGGCCGTCCACCACCTGTTCTCGGTGGCCTGCGGTCTGGACTCGATGGTCGTCGGCGAGGGGCAGATCCTCGGCCAGATCAAGGACTCCCTGGCCAGGGCGCAGGAGCTGCACACCGCCGGCAGGCTGCTGAACGACCTGTTCCAGCAGGCCCTCAGGGTCGGCAAGCGCGCCCACTCCGAGACCGGCATCGACCGCGCAGGGCAGTCCCTGGTCACCTTCGGCCTGCAGCAGCTGGCCCTCGGCGGGGCCGTCGAGGACTGGGCCCTGGGCAAGAAGGCGCTGGTCATCGGCGCCGGATCGATGTCCTCGCTGGCCGCCGCCACGCTGGCGCGGGCCGGGGTCGCCGAGGTCGTCGTCGCCAACCGCACCTTCGAACGCGCCGAGCGGCTGACCCAGATACTCACCGAGGCGGACGACAACGCGGTGACCGCCCGCGCGGTACGGATGGACGCCGTGCCGGGCGAGCTGACACGTGCCGACGTCGTCGTCTCCTGTACTGGGGCGACGGGCCTGGTGCTCACGGCGGAGGCGGTCGCGCAGGCGGTCGAGGGCCGCACCGGCGCCCCCGCCGCCGAGATCGCCGACAGCGGTCGTACGACCCCGAAGGCCGCCGTCACTCCGCTGCCGGCCGCCGGCGCCGACGAGAACTGCCCCCTGGACCTGGCCGCCGTACAGCCCGGCTTCTCCCTCATGGGCGAGGCCGCCGTGGCCGGGATGGACGCGGCCACGCTCGAGCAGCACGCGGCCTGGGTCGCGGGCAGCACCCTCGACCGCGCGGGCCGCCGTAGCCCCGAGGCGGACGCCGAGCTGATCACCGCGCTCGCCGCGACCGCCGCGACGGTCGGCCGGATCCCCGAGCGGCGCAGGCCGGAGCCGCCGGCCGAGCGCCCGGCGCCCTTCTTCTTCCTGCTCGACCTGGCCATGCCCCGCGACATCGACGCGGCCGTGCACCGGCTGGCCGGGGTGCGGCTGGTGGACATCGAGTCGCTGGCGGAAGCTTCCGCCGACGCGCCGATGGCAGCCGATGTGGACCAGGTCCGGCGTATCGTCTCCGACGAGGTCGCGGCCTTCGGCGCGGCACAGCGGGCGGCGCACATCACGCCGACCGTGGTCGCGCTGCGCACCATGGCCGCCGACGTCGTCGCCAGTGAGATCGCGCGGCTCGACGGCCGCCTGCCCGACCTGGACGAACGCCAGCGCGGCGAGATCCGCCAGGCCGTGCACCGGGTCGTGGACAAGCTGCTGCACGCGCCGACCGTACGGGTCAAGCAGCTCGCGGCCGAGCCCGGCGGCGCCGGGTACGCGGACGCGCTGCGCACCCTGTTCGACCTCGACCCCGAGACGGTGGCCGCCGTCTCCCGGGCCGGGGACAGCACAGACACGAAGGACCGACCGGCATGAGTGACAACCCACTGAGGCCACTGCGACTGGGAACCAGGCGGAGCAAGCTCGCCATGGCCCAGTCCGGGCAGGTGGCCGAGGCCGTCCGCCGGGTGACCGGTCGACCGGTCGAGCTGGTCGAGATCACCACCTACGGCGATGTCTCCCGCGAGGCCCTCGCACAGATCGGCGGCACCGGCGTGTTCGTCACGGCGCTGCGCGACGCGCTGCTGCGGGGCGAGGTCGACTTCGCGGTTCATTCGCTCAAGGACCTGCCGACCGCGCAGCCCGAGGAACTGGTCCTGGCCGCCGTACCGGAGCGCGAGGACCCGCGGGACGTGATCGTCGCCCGGGACGCGCTGAAGTTCACGGACCTGCCGCGCGGGGCGCGCATCGGCACCGGTGCGCCGCGCCGCATGGCGCAGCTGAACGCGTACGCCCGCGCCCACGGCCTGGACATAGAGACGGTCCCGATACGCGGCAACGTCGACACCCGCATCCGGTATGTCCGGGACGGCGAACTCGACGCGGTCGTGCTGGCCGCCGCCGGACTGAACCGGATAGGCCGGATCGACGAGGTGACCGACTTCCTGTCGGTCGACACGGTTTTGCCCGCCCCCGGCCAGGGGGCCCTGGCGATCGAGTGTGCCGCGGGCAACGCGGACCTGATCGCGGCGCTCGGCGAGCTCGACGACCCGTTCACCCGGGCCGCCGTGACCGCCGAACGGTCACTGCTCGCCGCCCTGGAGGCCGGTTGCAGCGCCCCTGTGGGCGCGCTGGCCGACCTTCTGGCCGACGGGCAGATTGTCAAGGAAATGCGCCTGCGCGGCGTCGTCGGCACGACCGACGGCACCCGCATGGTGCAGCTGTCCACCACCGGTCCCGTGCCCGAGACGCACGACCAAGCGCTGGCGCTCGGTCGCGACCTCGCCACCGAGATGCTTGCCCAGGGCGCGGCCGGTCTGATGGGGGAGCGAGCACATTGAGCCCCACCGCCCTTCCTGCCGCCGGTCCTGAGCACGGGCACGTCACCTTCCTCGGTGCCGGACCCGGAGATCCGGGACTGCTGACTCTGCGCGCCGTGGAGGCGCTGTCGAGCGCGGACGTCCTGATCGCCGAGCACGAGGTGCTCGACGTGATCCGGACGCACGCCCGACAGGGCGTCTCCGTGGTCCAGACGGACGCAGACCCCTCTTCGGTCTCGCCGCCGGGCACGGGCACGCCCCAGCTGACGGTCGTTGACGGCACGTCAACAACCGCCGCTCTCCCGGGCGCTGCCCGGGATGCCGCTCATCTTGTCATGGAGGCTGCGCGGGGCGGCAGGCGGGTCGTCCGTGCGGTGTCCGGGGACCCGGGACTTGATACGTACGCGGCCGAGGAAATGCTCGCCTGCGCCGCCGCCGGGGTGCCCTTCGAGGTGGTCCCGGGCGTCGCGGCGGCGGTCGGTGTGCCCGCGTACGCCGGTGTGCCGCTGCGGGACGCCGAGGGCGCGGACGTCCGGTTCGTGGACGCCCGTACGGCCTCGGACCGCTGCTGGACCGAGGTGGGCTCCTCCGACGGCACGGTCGTCGTCTCCACGACCCTGGACGCGGTGGCCGCGGCCGCCGGTGAGCTGGTGTCGGCGGGCCGCAAGCCCGACACCCCCCTGTCGGTCACCGTCGCCGGTACGACGACCCGCCAGCGCACCTGGACGGCGACGCTCGGCACGATCGCGCAGACCCTGAAGCAGGCGAAGGTGCTGCCGTCGCCGGACGGCGGCCGGCCGGTCATAGCCGTGGTCGGTGAGCGCAGCGCCGTCGCCCGGCGCGACCAGCTCTCGTGGTTCGAGTCCAAGCCGCTCTTCGGCTGGAAGGTGCTCGTGCCGCGCACGAAGGAGCAGGCGGCGTCGCTCTCCGACCAGCTGCGGTCCTACGGCGCGGTGCCGCACGAGGTCCCGACGATCGCGGTGGAGCCTCCGCGCACCCCGCAGCAGATGGAACGTGCCGTCAAGGGCCTGGTCACCGGCCGCTACGAGTGGATCGCCTTCACGTCGGTCAACGCGGTGAAGGCGGTGCGGGAGAAGTTCGAGGAGTACGGCCTCGACGCGCGTGCCTTCGCGGGCATCAAGGTGGCCGCGGTGGGCGAGCAGACCGCGAAGGCGCTGGTGGCCTTCGGCGTGAAGCCGGACCTGGTGCCCAGCGGTGAGCAGTCGGCCGCGGGCCTGCTGGAGGACTGGCCGCCGTACGACCCGGTGTTCGACCCCATCGACCGCGTCTTCCTCCCGCGCGCCGACATCGCCACGGAGACGCTCGTCGCCGGTCTGATCGAGCTCGGCTGGGAGGTGGACGACGTCACGGCCTACCGGACCGTCCGCGCCTCGCCGCCGCCGGCGGAGACCCGGGAGGCCATCAAGGGCGGCGGCTTCGACGCGGTCCTCTTCACGTCCTCGTCGACGGTCCGCAACCTGGTGGGCATCGCGGGCAAGCCGCACAACGTGACGGTGATCGCCTGCATCGGCCCGGCCACGGCCAAGACCGCCGAGGAGCACGGCCTGCGGGTCGACGTCATGGCCCCGGAGCCTTCCGTGCACAAGCTGGCGGAGGCCCTGGCCGACTTCGGACTGAAGCGGCGCGCCGTCGCGCTGGAGAACGGGGACCCGGTGACGCGGCCGAGCGAGCGCCGGCCGGGGGCGCGGAGGCGGCGGTCTACGACGTAGCCCTGCTCAGTGGTTTTAGGGAGCACCAACGACGCCCCGCCGTCCCTCGCTCGGGACACGGCGGGGCGTTCGCATTGGAGGGTACCGAGAGAAGTTTTCAGCGCTGCGTGAGATGGTCAGCTGATCCTGAGAAGCCTGCTTCTCAGGATCAGCTGACCTGAAGTGATTGACTGGAGTCTGTCGTGACTACTACTGTGCTTCGTGGGCGCCGCAGTCCTGATGATGCAGGCTCAACCCACCCTGCTCTAGAAGCAGTTGTGCCCCCGAGTCCGCCTGAACTGGGCGGGCGGACTCGGGGGCGAACAACCAGGCTCTGCCCTGGGCTGTGTGCGATGCGGTGACAGGACTCCAAGGCTTACGACGACGACACTACCACGTGGCGTCGTAGCGTGAAAGAGAGCGACGATGACACAGGGTGAGCATGGCGCGTTAATCGAGGTCATCTCCGCCGAGAGGTTCCAGCCCTTCCTGGACGAGTGCGGAGGCGACGACGTGCGGGCCATGCGTCTGTACGCCTGGGACTCGGAGATCGCCCGCGCTCTTCAGGGCCCGCTGCGCGACCTGGAGGTAAGTCTGCGGAACCGGGTCCACCGACAGCTCGGAGGACGCTACGGCCGACCGGACTGGTGGAACGAACGCCGCGCTGAGCCCAACTGGTACGGGCGGGAGGAGATCCAGGCGGCGGAGGGGAAGCTGGCCAGGCGTCGGCGGAACTACGAGGCATGTGACGTGGTGGCTCAGTTGTCCTTCGGGTTCTGGATCAGTTTGCTGGGCAAGGGCGGGCGGGGCGGCAACTACGAGATGAAGTACTGGAACCCCTCGCTCAGGCATCTCTTTCGTGACCACCGTGGCGGTCGTGAAGCGCTGCACAAGCAGTTCGACCGCATGCGTACGCTGCGCAACCGCATCGCGCACCAGGAGCGCATCTTCCACCGGCACCTCGACGAGGACTTCCGCACGGCGGTCGCTCTTCTGCGCCATCTGTCCTCGCCCATGGCCGAGCGGCACGACAAGCACAGCCAGGTGCCTGAGGTGCTGGCTCGCAAGAGTGGCGTGCTGTCGGGCCGTGACCCGGTGAGGTTGTGAGATGACGATGGAAGAAGCGACGCCAGACGGTGCCTGCGAGGCGTCCACGTTGGTTTCGCTGGGTGAGATCAAGGAGCTCGCCGAGGTCGGTCGGCCCACCGTCAGCAACTGGCGGCGCAGGTTCTCCAAGGAGTCCCCTCAGGTGGGCGGGGACAGGCGCCCGCCGTTCCCCGATCCGGTCGGCGGCAGCGACAGCAGGCCCCTCTTCGACGCGGAAGACGTGGCGGCCTGGCTGGACCTGCGGCCCATCCCGGACGCGGAGCCCGGTGAGGACGGCTCCCTGCCGACCTACGGCGACCGGTTCCGACGCGGCCTGCGCCTGCGCGGACTCGTCGCCCTGCGTCACGAACTGGGCTCGGCGGAGCGGCTCATCGTCGACGCGCTTGCCGTATGCGCCATGGCTGGGGAAGGCGGCGACTGGTACCCGGAGGCTCTCCCGGCAGAATTGACGGCCGATATGGAAGCGGCCGACCCACGCGTCGTCCGTGCCGTGCGGCAGCTGATCGAGGAGATGGGTTCGCCGGGTGCCGCGGCTGACATCGTGCTGAATCTGGCCGAGCGGCTGGAGTCGGACCTGGTCATGGATACGACGCCGCCCGCGCTCACGGAGCTGGTCAGCAGGCTGGCCGGTCCTGTGGGGGTGATGTCGTCCGGCCCGGACCATCCGACGGTGATCAACCTGTGCGCCGGCACCGGGGAGTTGTTGTTCGCCCTCGACAGCATCAAGGGACGTGGTGGCATCGTCGCGGTGGAGCCCGATCCGCTGCGCCGCAAGATCATCCTCTACCGGCTCTTCGCGTATCACTGCACCGCCGTGGACATCTGTGCGCGCCCTGAAGAACTGGACACCCTGCGGCCGTGGGAACAGCGGGAGTTCGACCTGGACCCGGAACGCCCATGGGGTATTCCGTCCGGCGATGTCGTCCTCGCCGACCCGCCTTATGCCGCGGGAGAGCGGGAGTTTGATGAGGAGGGGCCGCTCAGCTGGGCTCTGGAAGCCGTGCACCGCCTGAACCCCGGCGGTCGCGGCCTGGTCGTCGTACCGTCCTGGACCCTGAGCCGGCCGCGCGGCACGACACCCACCGCGAACGCGCGGATGCGTGAGGAGCTGCTGAGCCGGGACGCCGTCGCGGCGATCATCCAGTTGCCGCGCCGTATCCACCGGTTCCGCACGGGAGCGGAACACGCGCTGCTCGTGCTGCGCGACGAGGCGGCACCGGAGAACCGAGGCCGTGCGCTGCTGGTCGACGCCGACCGGATCGCCCGCCGGGTCGGAGGGACGTGGCCGGAGTACGTCGCGAAGGTGCTGGAGGAGGGAAGGTCACCGGCGGCCGAGGAGGCCAGGGACTTTCCCGTGTCCGCCACCGGCCCGAGAGGGGAAGCGCTCCTCGATGGCCGATCGGTCCTGCCCGCGCACCGGCTCGGCGCGAAGGAACAGGGACTTGACCATTTCTCCGCCACCCTGGACGCACGACGCGAGGCCGCGACGGCTCTGCCCCATCTCAAAGAGTGGGTCGGCGATCTCGGTATTGCCAGGCGGACCCATGGCGGTGAGGTGGCACACCGCAAGGTCGGCGAACACTTGCGGGCCGGCCAGCTCAGGCTGCTGGCCGGGCATCGGATCCGCGAGTCGGACATAGGGGACGCCGGTCTGATGGTCGTCGGCCGTGAGGAGATGCTCGGCGCCCTGCCGCTCGGGCAGCGGCGGATCGCGCTTGAAGACCTGGCCGAGTACCCGCAGGCTCAGACCACTGAGCTCGGCGACGTCTTCCTGCTCACCGAGCACGGGGTACGCACGCGGGTGGACGACGCCGGCGGGTGCGTACTGCTCGCACCCGTTCAGGGATTGCGGATTCCTGCGTACCGAAGGTTCCTGGCCGAGGAGGTCCGGCCCGAGGAGGTGTGGATGCGCCCGCACCCGCTCGCCCAACTGCTTGCCGCCCCGCGCAACCAGCAGCGCGGCAGCGGCTCGCTGGTCCGCAGGGTGAGCGTGCGGGACATGGACCTGCCCGAACTGCCGCCCGAGGAGGTCGCCGAGTTGGAGGCGATCCTGACCGAGACGGACCGGCAGCGAGCCGACATACGGCGGCAACTGGCGGCGCTGGACAACCTGGCCCTGCGGCTGGCGGCCGGAGTTGCCGACGGAGACCTGGCACTGCGCCGCAGACCTGGCAGCGCCTGAGGCGCGGTCAGGCGTGACGATGAGAAACACGGCAGCGCCGGCCACCACGGCGTACGCGGAAGAACACCACGATCAGGAAAGAAGTGAGGCACCCGTGCCGCCACGGAAGAAGAAGACGGCTGAACCGCAGGACATGAAGAGGGTGCTCTGGGCCTCGGCGGACAAGCTGCGCGGCAGCCTGGACGCAGCCGCGTACAAGCACTTCGTCCTGGGCCTGGTCTTCCTCAAGTACGTTTCCTCTGCCATGGCCGAGAAGCGGGCGCAACTGGAGGCCGAACTGCGCGAGGAGGGCGGCTGGAGCGAGGAGGACATCCTCGCCACCCTGGAGGAGCGCCGCGAGTACACGGGCTCCGGCATCTTCTACGTGCCGCCGGCCGCCCGCTGGGAGAGCGTGCTGGAGCGGGCGAGGGGCACGGTCGAGGGCGAGAGCGTCGGCGAGACCATCGACGCGGCCATGCGTGCCATCGAGAAGTTCAACCCGGCGCTGAACCGGACGCTGCCGAAGATCTACAACAGTGGCCAAGTGGACGAGGAACGCCTCGCCGGCCTGGTGAAGCTGCTGGACCGGCTGGTCTTCCAGGAACAGCTGGGCGAGGACGGCAGGCGCAAGGGCGCGCGGGACATCATGGGCGAGGTCTACGAGTACTTC
Organism: Streptomyces sp. NPDC001393; assembly: GCF_053597455.1. Classification (NCBI taxonomy): domain Bacteria; kingdom Bacillati; phylum Actinomycetota; class Actinomycetes; order Kitasatosporales; family Streptomycetaceae; genus Streptomyces; species Streptomyces sp. NPDC001393. Next base: position 22,580 of record NZ_JBSFIH010000065.1, on the reverse strand, counting down.
CTCGCCGAGTTCGCCCTGAAGGAGGGCCGCAAGGGCGGCGAGTACTTCACCCCCGAGAGCGTGGTGAAGCTCCTGGTCGAGGTCCTGGAGCCGAAGCAGGGCGAGCGGGTCTACGACCCGGCATGTGGCTCGGGCGGCATGTTCGTCCAGGCCGAGAAGTTCATCGAGACACACGGTGGCAACCCGCTGGACGTCGCCGTCTACGGCCAGGAACTCAACCAGACCACCTGGCAGTTGGCCCATATGAACCTCGCGATCCACGGGGTCGAGGCCAAGCTGGGCGACGAGCCGGCCGACACGTTCCGCAACGACCAGCACCCGGAGCTGAAGGCGGACGTGGTCATGGCCAACCCGCCCTTCAACATCTCCGACTGGGGCGGGGAACTGCTCGGCATGGACAAGCGGTGGGTGTACGGCACCCCGCCGGTCGGCAACGCGAACTACGCCTGGCTCCAGCACATGATCAGCAAGCTGGCCCCGGGCGGCCGTGCGGGCGTCGTCCTTGCGAACGGCTCGATGAGCAGCAAGCAGTCGGGCGAGGGCGACATCCGCCGCGCGATCGTCGAGGCCGACCTGGTGGCCTGCATGATCGCCCTGCCGGGCCAGCTGTTCCGCTCCACTCAGATCCCGGCCTGTCTGTGGTTCCTGGCGGAGGGCAAGGGACGGCACTCCGGGTGGGCGCCCGGACGCAAGAGCGAGGTGCTGTTCATCGACGCGCGCGACTTCGGTGAGATGGAGAATCGCACGCTGAGGAAGCTGACGGAGGAGGAGATCGTCCACCGGATCGGCGACACGGTGCGTGCGTGGCGGGGCGTGGAGGGGGCCGGTCCCTACGAGGACGTGCCGGGCTTCTGCGTGAGCGCTTCGCTGGATGTCATCGCCGAGCACGACTTCGTGCTGACGCCGGGGCGGTACGTGGGTACGGCTGAGGCGGAGGTGGACCCGGACGCGGAGCCGGTGGAGGAGAAGATCGCCCGCCTGACGGCTCTGCTGCGGGAGCAGTTCGCGGAGTCGCAGCGGTTGGCGAAGGTTGTGGATGAGCAGTTGGGCAGGTTGGCGTGAACGGCTGGAGTAAGCGCGAGCTTGGTGATTTGTGCGAGCGGATCACGGTTGGACATGTTGGTTCGATGGCTTCCCGCTATGTGTCAGCGGGGGTCCCTTTTCTCCGATCTCAGAACGTCAAGCCCGGTCGCCTGGACCTCTCTGGACTCAAATTCATCGATCAGGATTTTCATAGCCAGTTGGCCAAGTCGAAGCTCGACGCTGGCGACCTGGTTATTGTGCGTACGGGTGAGCCAGGTACGGCAGCCGTTGTCCCCGAGGGGCTTGGACCGCTGAACTGTGCGGATCTTGTCATCGCCAAACCGAGATGTGATGTATCTGCTCAGTTTCTGAGCTATGCCATCAATGAGACTGCTCAGCAATTCGTACGGGCGCATACCGTCGGGGCTGTGCAGCAGCACTTCAATGTCACCTCTGCAAAGAAGCTTGTGCTGCACGTGCCACCCCTCGTTGAGCAGCAGGCCATTGTCGCGGTCCTCGGCGCCCTGGACAGCAAGATCGCGCTCAACGAGCAGATGCGTGCGACGGCTCTGGGGCTTGCCGGCGCCTGCTACGAGGACGCCGGTATTGGCGGTGAGCCGCAGCTCATCGGTGACCTCGCCGATGTCTTCGACGGTCCGCACGCCACCCCGCAAAAGACCGAGACCGGCCCCTGGTTCCTCAGCATCAGTAGCCTGAAGAACGGATTTCTCGACCTTGCCGAGTCGGCGCACCTCTCCGAAGAGGACTTTCCCCGTTGGACGCGGCGCGTGCAACCACAAGCCGGAGACGTTCTCTTCTCGTACGAAACGCGGCTCGGTGATGCAGCGCTCATGCCGTCCGGAGTTCGCAGCAGCCTTGGGCGTCGGATGGCGTTGTTGCGCAGCAAATCCGCTAGCGTCAGCGGCTCCCTGCTACTGCACGCATACCTCAGTCCTGCCTTCCAGGAGGAGATCAAGCGGAGGACCGTTCACGGCGCGACGGTCGACCGACTGCCGCTCAAGGAGATGCCCGGCTGGCGCATTCCGCTGCCCGCGGCAGGGGAGCGAGAGCGACTGTCCGCAAAGCTCGACGCGCTGCACGCCTCCGTCACACAGGGAGCCAATGAGAACCGCACCCTCGCCGATCTCCGCGACACCCTCCTCCCCCAACTGCTCTCCGGAAAGCTCCGCGTCAAAGACGCCGTCCGTACCGTCGAGGAGGTCGTATGACCGCAGGTGCCGAGCCGTCGCTCGGTGAGCCGCCGATAGACCGGCTCACCGAGAAGGAGTTGGAGTCGCACGCGCTCGAACTGCTCGCCGAATACGGCTGGCGGCACATTCCGGGGCCGGAGCTCGGCCCCGCCTACGGCGTGCGGGCGGACTGGGACGACCTCGTTCTCCGCCCGCGCCTGCTCAAGGCGATCCGCAACCGCTACCCGCGCCTGCCCGAGCACGTTGCCGAGGACGCTGTCAACGAGCTGCTGCGCTGGCACACCCGGAACGACCTCCGTGAGAACCACCGTTTCTACGAGCGCCTGACCGGCGGCGTCCGCATCCCCTACGACGACCCCACCACCGGCGAGAAGCGCCACGCCACCATCCGCCCCGTGGACTTCGCCGACCCGCACGGCAACGACCTCGTGGCCGCCTCCCAGGTACGGGTGCGCAGTACCAAGAACCGGACCTTCGTCTTCGACATCGTCCTGTACGTCAACGGCCTGCCCCTCGCCGTCGTAGAGCTGAAGAAGGCCGACAGCAACGACAGCGCCCGTACTGCGTACGACCAGCTCCAGGGCTACCGGCGTGAGCTGAAAGAGACCGGCACCTTCCACACGCTCCTCGTCACCCTCGTCTCCGACGGCATCACCGCTCGCATGGGCACCCCGTTCACGCCCTGGCAGCACATGGCCCCCTGGCACGCCGACGAGCACGACGTGATGCTCCGCAAGGACGAGCGCCAGGACGGCCGTGCTCTGGAGCGGATGATCTACGGCGCGTTCGAGCCCGTCCGCTTCCTGGACCTGATCGCGAACTTCCTCTCCTACTCCGCCCCGGAGTCCGGTGCCGTCGACACGGTCAAGCTCGCCAAGGCGCACCAATACATCGCAGTCAACGCCGCCGTACGGGCCACCGAATCCGCCGTGGCCACCGACGGTCGGGCCGGCGTCGTCTGGCACACGCAGGGGGCCGGCAAGAGCGAGGAGATGCTCTTCTACGTCGTCAAGGCGACCCGGAGCCCCGAGCTGGCCAAACCGACGTTCGTCCTCCTCACCGACCGCATCGACCTGGACACCCAGCTCCGCAGGACCTTCACCACCAGCCGCACTCTGGAGAAGGTCATCGGTGAACCGCCGGAGAAGGCGGACGACGCCGGTCAACTGCGGCAACTCCTCCAACGGCAGGCCGGCGGGGTCATCTTCACCACGCTCCAGAAGTTCCGCCTCACTGAGGAGGAGCGGGCAGCCGGTGTCCGGCACCCGCTCATCTCCCCCCGCCGCGACGTGATCGTGGTCGTCGACGAGGCCCACCGCAGCCATTACGACTTCATCGACGGCTACGCCCGCAACCTGCGTGACGCCCTGCCCAACGCCACCTTCATCGCTTTCACCGGCACGCCCATCGAGAACCGCGTCGGCAGCACCCGGGGTGTCTTCGGCGAGGACATCCACACCTACGACCTCACCCAGGCCGTGGACGATGGAGCGACCGTCCCCGTCTTCTACGAGCCGCACCTGGTCCGGGTGCGCCTGCCCGCCGACGTCGACCTCGACGACCTCGACGCCCGCGCCGAGGGGTTGATAGAGGGGCTGTCGGAGGAGGAGAAGCGCAGGGCCCGTCAGCAGTTCGGGGAGTACGAGAACCTGATCGGCGCTCCGGAGAGGATCAGGGAACTCGCCGAAAAGTTGCTCGCCCACTGGGACGCGCGCAGCAGTGAGATGCTCAAGCTCACCGGTTACCGGGGCAAGGGAATGATCGTCTGCGCGTCTCGTGTCATCGCCGCCCGCCTCTTCGAGGAGATCATCCGCCGCCGACCCGAGTGGGCGGGCGAGCGCGACCCGAAAACCCAGCTGCTGACCGACAACACCGGCCGGATCCGGGTGGTGTTCACCGGCAACGCCGCCAAGGACGGCCCTGAGGTCGCCGACTACGTGCGAACCCCCGCCCAGCTCAAGAAGATCCAGGAGCGTGTGACCAAGGAGAAGGATCCACTGGAGCTGGTCATCGTCCAGTCCCTGTGGCTGACCGGCTTCGACGCTCCGCCCCTGCACACCCTCTACCTCGACAAGCGCATGCGAGGCGCGGCGCTCATGCAAGCCATCGCCCGCGTCAACCGCACCTGGCCGGGCAAGCCGTCCGGCCTGGTCGTCGACTTCCAAGGCGTGATCCGTGAGATCAAGGAAGCCCTGGCCGAGTACTCCGAGCAGGACCAGAAAAACCCGATGCTCGGCGCGGACCTCGACGGGGCCGTCAAGCTCGTACGGGAGAGCCACCAGCACATCGACGCGCTCCTCGCCGACTGCGCCTGGCGGAGCATCCGCGATGCGGGTGGTCCCTCTGCCTACCGGGAAGCCCTGACGGAGACGCTGGAGTTCCTGATCACGCCGGAACCAGGGCTGGAACCCGGCAGGGCCACCCGCAGGCAGCGGTTCATGCACCACGCCAACCTGCTGCAGCAGGCGTTCTCCCTCTGCCCGACCGACCGGCGGGTGCAGGACCTGCTCCCCGACATCCGCTTCTTCGAGGCCGTACGCACCTCGCGCGAGAAGTACGCCATGGACGAGAGGGAGGAACAGGGCCTCGTCACGGCCGCCGACGTACGCCTCCTGATCGCCCAGTTCAACGAGTCCGTCGTCGCGACCGACGGCGTGGTGGACATCTACGACGCGGCCGGCCTGACCAAGCCAGACCTGTCCCACCTGGACGACCGGGTACTGCGCGACCTCCAGGCCAGCAAGCATCCCAACCTCGCCATCGCTGCCCTCAGGCGCGCACTGATGAAGGAGATCAAGGACGCCCACCCGAACAACATCACTCGTCAGCACACCTTCACCGAGAAGATGCAGCGCGCCATGAACCGGTACACCAACGGCCTGCTCACGGCCGCCGAGTTCATGAAATTCCTGGTGGATCTGGCACGGGAGGTGTCGGCCGACCGGGGCCGGGCGAAGAAGCTAGGCCTGACCGAGGACGAACTCGCCTTCTACGACGCCCTTGCCGCCGATCCTTCCGTGCTGGAAGAGATGGAGGACGGCGTCCTCGCCAAGATCGCCCATGAGCTTTACGAGCAGATCCGGAAGGACGTCACGGTCGACTGGAAGGTGAAGGAACAGGCACGGGACCGGATCATGGCCCGAGTGCTGCGCCTGCTTCGCAAGCACGGCTATCCGCCAGGCAAGCGGCCTGCGGCGATCGAGCGGGTGCTGAAGCAGGCCGAGGAGATGGCGGAGGGGCTGGCCTGATCAACAGGAGTGCCCTCGCACCCACGGCGGCGGATGCGAGGGCACGGTCGCTCGTGTGTCAGTGCCCTGAGGCGTACGGCAGGAAGGTCGCCCACGCGGTGGGAGTGAGGGCGAGGCGGGGGCCGGTGGGGTTCTTGGAGTCGCGGACCAGGACATGATCCGGGTCGGGGGTGGCCACCTCAACGCAGTCAGGGCCGTCGCCTGTGCTGTAGCTGCTCTTTATCCACTCCAGCTTCATGTCTCTCCAAGCACTTTCTCGATGAGGGCCATCGACTCCCGTGGACTGAGAGCCTGAGCCCGGATGATCCCATAACGCATATCGAGGAGCTGTGCCTCTTTCGGATCGGCGATCACGCGGCTGATGGGCTGGACCTCGATGTGCCCGACCGTGGTGCCGTCCTTCAGCCTGAGCAACCTGAACGATCCGTCGAGCCCCGAGTTTTCCTCACGGTCCAGCGGGAGTACCTGGAGGTCGATGTTGCAGAACTTGGCTACCTGAAGCAGTCGTTCGAGTTGACCACGCATGACCATCTTGCCCCCGATGGGCCGTCGCAGCGTCGACTCGCACTGGACAAAACTGAAGACGGGCCGAGCTGTCGTGGTATCGATGATCTCCTGACGTGCCACGCGGGCTGCGAGCCGTTGCTCCAACTCATCCGCGGTGAAGGGCGGCCGACGAGCGCTGAAGACCGCCTGCGCGTACTCTCTGGTCTGCAAAAGCCCATGAACGACGGAGTTGTTGTACGCGCACAGCTCGACCGCCTCCGCCTCCAGTTTCTTCAGATCCCGCACCTTCTTCGGATACCGGACCTCGGCCAGGTCCTTCTTCATCGCCGCGATCCTCCCGCCCGCCCCCAGCACCTCGTCCGCCGCGTCCAGGTACTCCGGCCGGGGAATCCGCCGCCCCCGCTCCACCGAGGAGACCAGTTCCTCGCCGTAGCCGATGGCTGTCCCGAACTCGGCCTGGGTGAGGCCGGCCGCCTCCCGCCACAGCTTCAGTTGCCGTGAGACCGTCCGCATGACGGCCCCGGCCTCGTCGTCTTCCAGCCCTGCGTCCCAGTCGCTCACGTAAGCCGTCCTCCCGTCACCACTCACCCCGTACGGCCCGGACGCAGCCGGACACCGCACGGACAGCCCCCGTCCGCACGGGCTGCCGTTCTTCACAGGCTAAGCACGCACGGACACGCTGAGTGACGTGAACGAGCAAATCTCCACCCTTCACATCCCGGCGAGCCAGTTCTTTGTGCCGCTCTCCGCGACCCGGCGCGGCGCCCGCCTCGGCCGGCTGCTGGCATCCGAGCAACTGCGCGCCTGGGGGCTGCCGTTGGACCCCGCCCGGCTGATCGTCGCCGAGCTGACGGCGAACGCCGCGCTGCACGGCCGGGTTACCGGCCGGAGCTTCCGTTTGGCGCTCTCGGTCACGCCGCGACTTCTGCGTATCGAGGTGACAGACACGCGCGGTGATCACCTGCCCGCACGCCGGACCGCAGCCGACGTGCCCGCCGAGTCCGGCTACGGGCTGCTGCTGATCGAGGAGATGGCGGACCGCTGGGGCGTGCGGCACGGACCGGCGCCGTGCAAGACGGTCTGGGCGGAACTGGATCTGGCGACCGGCGCCGGGGAGTACGTGCTCCGGTCGCACACCGGCCGGGGCTGCGGGCCGTAAAAGACCAAAGAACCCAGGAAAAAAACCAACCAACCAAACCAAACCTCGCGTAGGTCACCCGGGCGGGTGAATGCGGTCGATCTGGCTGGCGCGGCGGCGGCTCGGGCGTGCAGTCTCGCCCCGAGGCAATTGCCTCCGTCACAACTCCACAAGCCCACACATACATCGGCCCCCGCCGGGACTGGCATCCCAGTGCGAGGGCCTGACCAACGAGGAAGAAAGCACCTTCCCCATGGCTGAGAAGAAGCGTAACGCTGCCCTGCGCCCGATTCCGGGTGTTCGGCGATCCACCACCCACTCCGGTGTCACTCACGTACGCACGTACCAGTCCGGCCAGTACGTGGTCGTCGGCAACCACCTCGCCCAGCACCGCGAGCTGTCGCTGACCGCCATCGGACTCGCCACCCACATCCTGTCGGTGCCCGAGGGCACCCCGGTCGACATCCGCAGCCTCGCCGACCGCTTCCCCGAGGGACGGGACCGGATCGCGTCCGCGCTGCGCGAGCTGGAGGCGCATGGCTATCTGGCGCGGGTCCGCGAGCACACGGAGTCGGGGCGCCTGGTCACACGGACGTACGTCCACCACACCCCCGTCCCGGATCACGCCGCCGCCATCGCGCCCCTGCGCGCGGCCGAGCGTCCGGTATCAACGACCGGTACCCGCGACGGTCGGCCTGAGGCAGGCGCGGAAGCACAGGAACCGCCCGAGGAGGACGACCAAGCCCCGCACCGGGAAGACGAACCCGAACTCGAACCCGAAGCCGCGCCCGCGCCGCCCGCCCGGCTTGCACCGGACACCCTCGCGGACCGGCATCACGACAGGGCCGTTGCCCTCCTCGCGAGGCTGCGCCGCACCGACGAACGCCTCGCCCTCTCCCAGCGGCAGGTGGACCGACTTGCTCCCGCCGTCGTCGCGTGGTTCACGGTCGGGGCCACGGAGGCCGCCGTTCACCGCGCTCTGACCACGGGTCTCCCTGAGGACATGCCGCACCCGGCCGGTGTGCTCGCCTACCGGCTCCATGCGTTGCTGCCAGTACCGCTCCCCGCCCGTCCCATGCCCTCAGCGATGGTTGGGATGCAGTCCGGAGCCGGCCGTCGGCCCCCCTTCCAGACCTGCGACGGCTGCGAGCGCGCCTTCCGCGCCCCACTTCCCGGCCGCTGCCGTGACTGCCGCGCAGACCGGACGGTCCCGGACGAGAACGCGTGCGCCGCATGAGTCTGCTGCACCGACTCGTGCCGTCTGCGCAAGCCGCCTGCGTCAGGGGGAGCCGTTCCTATACTTGCGACATGGACCAAGACTTGGAGCGGGCCGCCCTCGTCGCACTGCTGCGGCGCGGCGACCGTTCCTGGTCCGAGGTCACCGACCAGGTCGAAGCGGTGGGAAGCGCCCGTGACGTCCTCGAAAACGCGCTTGATCTCTCGGGGCAGGGGAAGCTCTTCGACACCGGACCCTCGGTCGACCTGGACAGCGTCGCGTCGGAGATCGCAGCCTGGGAGCAAGAGGGCATGCGGCTGGTCACCATCCTCGATGATGACTATCCGCTCTACCTCAGACTGGTCCACCAGCGTCCCCCCTTCCTCTTTCTGCGGGGGACGACAGCCGACGACGACCTTCGGGTCGCTGTCGTGGGCACCCGCACACCCACTCCGGAGGGTGTTGCCCATGCCCGTACCATCGCGGGTGGTCTTGCCGAGCGCGGTGTCACCGTTGTCAGCGGGCTGGCCGCGGGCATCGACACTGCTGCGCACGGCAGCGCCCTGGCCGCCGGTGGCCGAACCGTCGCCGTGATCGGCACTGGTCTGCGCCATGTCTACCCGGCCCAGAACGCAGGGCTCCAGCAGGAGATCGCTCAGAAGGGGCTGCTGATCTCGCAGTTCTGGCCGGACGCTGCTCCCTCGAAGACGTCCTTCCCCATGCGCAACGCGGTGATGAGCGGGTACAGCCTGGCCACCGTAGTGATCGAGGCCGCCTACCGCAGCGGCGCCCGAATGCAGGCCCGACTCGCCCTGGAGCACGGTCGCCGGGTGTTCCTCATGCGCTCTCTGATGACTCACACATGGGCGAGGGAGTACGCCACCAGGCCCAACACGACGGTGATCGACGGCCCGGACGACGTCTTCAGCCACCTCGACTCTCTCGTCCCCACCACGGGCGAGCTGACCTGGGCCTAGCCGGCGGACCGGCGTGGCAACCGTCGTCGGGCTGTCCGCCCGCTATGCCAACTTCCTGGTCCATCTGCTGCTGCCCGGCCCAGGCGTATGCCAGGTCTGCCGCGGTCCAGCCAAGATCGGGTATCCCATGTGCTGGCCTTGCAGCGAGGCCGCCAAGCTTCTTGGTACGGGAGTTGCCGATGCCGTCGTCCCTGTCAGCCTGGCCCTTAAGGGCGAGCAGTATGCCAACGAACTCTGGCGTTACAAGAATGCGGCAGGCCCTCAGCAGCAGTACTTCCGCATGGGTCTGGCGGCCGTTCTGTGGCGTTTCCTCTCTCTGCACGAGGACTGCATCAGGGATCGCTGTGCCGTGCCCTCCTTCGACACCGTGACCATGGTGCCCAGTACCGGCGGGCGTCCGGATCATCCCCTCCGTACCTTGCTCGCCGAAATGGTCGGCGTCACTCGGGACCGTTATCGTGACCTGCTCGCGCCGACACCGGAGGCAGCCGACCTGGGCCGGGCGGCCTCTGCCAGGCGCTATGCGTCAGCGGCGCTCTGGGGCGAGAACGTCCTGCTCGTCGATGACACCTGGACCACGGGCAACCACGCACAGTCCGCGGCCGCCGCGCTCAAAGCGGCCGGTGCCAACAGCGTGGCCATCGTGGTTCTCGGTCGCCACCTCAACCTCGACTACGGCAACACGGCCGACCACGTCGAGCAGGCACGATTACGCCGCTATTCCTGGGACGCCTGCGCCCTGCGTCCCTGGAACCATCCGGGTGGCTGAATCATCCCCCCGGTAACCGCGTCTCTGCGATGCTGACCGGTATGGGTGAGGGGGATCGGGGGCGGGGCCAGGGTGTTGGTGGCTGGTTTCGGCGGCGGGCCTTGGCGGTGGTGCTCACGTGCGTCGGGGTGGGGGCCGCCGTCGTGCACGTCGTGGCGCCCGGGCTGAAGATCGACGGTGTCACGGTCACGCTGCTCGCGGTGGCGGTGGTGCCGTGGCTCGGGGATCTGGTCCGCAGCATCGACGTACCGGGCCTCGGGCGGATCGAGTTCCGGGACATGCAACATCAGCTCGCCGCGGTCCAGCGGACGGCGAACGCGGCTCTCGTCGGTGACGGTCCGCAGGGTGACGACGTGGACGACACGGCCGCCTGGGACGCGGTACGGGAACTGGCCGCCGAGTACGGGAGGGTGCGCGAGGAACTGCCCAAGGGGCCGGCGCGGACCCACCGGATGGACCAGGTCTTCGCCCGTCTGGTACGAGCGACGCAGCGGGTGCGCGACTTCGACGCGGAGGCGTTGCTGCGCTCCCCGGACGCCGGGCTGCGGCTCGCGGCCTACGCGCGCCTGTACGCGCTGCCCGAGCCGGAGTTGCTGGGTGTGCTGGTCGACGTGGTGACCAGTGAGCCGCTCGCCTTCAACCAGTACTGGGGGCTGCGCGTGGTCGGCCGAGGCGTGGAGGAGACGGGAGCGGAGCACGTTCCGCTCGGCGTGGTCCGCCGCCTGGAGGAGTTCCGCTCCCGGATGCCGCGCGACAGCGACCGGGGCCAGCTCGCCGACCGGGTGCTCGCCGAGTTCGGCGGGTGCTGAGCGGCCGGCGGGCCCGGGGAAGTGGTGGCCCGCCGGCCGCTGTCGGGTCAGGCCGCCGTGCCGCCCGCGTAGTCGCTGTTGAACGTCGTCTCGATCGTCTGGGCCACCGGCTGGGCCACGCCGGTGCCGGTGAGGATGATGCCCAGCTCCCGGTTGTTGCTCAGGGAGTTGCTGCTGATGTTCATCGAGCCGGCCTCGACCTCCTGGGTGGACAGGCCGTAGTCGGCGACCATCGCCTTGGCGTGGATGTAGAAGCCGTTGGGGTCGGAGTAGCCGACGACCGTGCCGCCGGCGGCTTTGACGGCGGAGACCTCGCTGGAGTAGCTGGAAGGATTCTCCAGGACCACGCGGACCTTCACGCCCGCCTTGGCGCGGGCCACGATCGCGTTGACCACCGTGCTGTCGCTGAACTCCAGCTCCTCCACGTCGAGGGTCTTGGTGGCGGAGTTGATGAAGGACACCAGGTGGTTGCGGGAGTCGGTGGGGGACCACAGCAGGTGGTCGCCGTCGGTGGGGGTGACCGAGGTCGCCGTGTAGTCGGCGTTGAAGACCTTCTCGATGGCGGCGACGTCGCGGGTGTCGTCGGTGAAGACGCCGTAGTCGCGGCTGGTCGTGTAGTACTGCGAGGTCAGATTGCCGGTCATGACCAGGGACTTCGTGCCGTCGACCGTGATCGTCTTCTGGTGGGTGTAGACGTAGGCCGAGGAGGACCAGACCACGCCCACGCCCGCGTTCTTCAGGGACGTGTACGCGGTGTTGTTGGCGCTCTGGTGCTGGCGGTCGAGGATGACGCGGACCGTGACGCCCTTGTTCTTCAGGGCTATGAGGTCGTTGACGGCCGTGGTGTCCTCCAGCTCGTAGATGGTCATGTCGAGCGTGCTGGTGGCCGAGTCGATGAAGTCGTAGATCGTGGGCTGGTTGCCGGTCTGGGAGAACGCGAACGCCGAGTAGCTCGCGGCATTGGCGGGGACGGCCGTGGCGACGACGGCGGTGCCGGCGGTCAGGGCGATGGCCGCGCGGGTGAGGACCTTCCGCAGCATGCGTGACTCCTGGGCTCATGGGCGAGGAGGGGTGGCGCGTGCATGACACCACGCGCGTAGAACGCTGGGGAGGCGTGCGGTTCCAGAGACGGCCAGGGAGGCGCAAAAACTTCGTATCGGCGTTCCGCTATGCCCCGGTTGCGACCCCTCGGCGGCCGACAGGGCGTCGGCAAAGGCGGGGGCGCGGCGGGCGTAGCGTAGAAGGCATGACGAAGTACGGATCTTTTCCCGGGGCCCGTCCCCGGCGACTGCGGACCTCGCCCGTCATGCGGCGGATGGTCGCGGAGACGCGCCTGCACCCCGCCGACTTCATCCTCCCCGCCTTCGTCCGCGAGGGCGTGAGCGAGCCCGTGCCGATCGCCGCCATGCCCGGTGTCGTCCAGCACACCCGGGACAGCCTGAAGAAGGCCGCGCTGGAGGCCGTGGAGGCCGGGATCTCCGGGATCATGCTGTTCGGCGTGCCGGAGGAGAGCAAGAAGGACGCCCAGGGCACGGCCGGCACCGACCCCGACGGGATCCTCCAGGTGGCGCTGCGCGACGTACGCGCCGAGGTCGGCGACGACCTGCTCGTCATGTCCGACCTGTGCCTGGACGAGTTCACCGACCACGGGCACTGCGGGGTCCTGGACGCCGAGGGCCGTGTCGACAACGACGCGACCCTGGAGCGGTACGCCGAGATGGCCCAGGTGCAGGCCGACGCCGGCGCCCATGTCGTGGGCCCCAGCGGCATGATGGACGGCCAGATCGGCGTCGTCCGCGACGCGCTCGACCAGATCGGGCGCGAGGACGTGGCGATCCTCGCCTACACCGTCAAGTACTCGTCCGTCTTCTTCGGCCCCTTCCGCGAGGCCGTCGCCTCCTCGCTCAAGGGCGACCGCAAGACCTACCAGCAGGACCCCGCCAACTGGCGTGAGTCCCTGCGGGAGCTGGCCCTCGATCTGGAAGAGGGCGCGGACATGGTCATGGTCAAGCCGGCCGGACCGTACCTCGACATCCTCGCCCGGGTCGCGGACGCCGTGGACGTGCCCGTCGCCGCGTACCAGATCTCCGGCGAGTACTCGATGGTCGAGGCCGCCGCGGAGAAGGGCTGGATCGACCGCGACCGCGCCATCTTCGAGACCCTGACCGGCATCAAGCGTGCCGGGGCCCGGAACATCCTCACCTACTGGGCGACCGAGGCGGCGCAGAAGCTGCGCTGATGGACGCGGGCGGGGCTCGTTCCGGTACCGAAGTGGTGGCGGATCGGCCTCGGTTCGCCTTCGGTTGGGCAACGGAACGAACTCGGTGCCCCGAACGGCCCGCCGCCGTCCGGGGAACGGGCCGTGCTCTCGAGGAGATCTGTCCGGAAAACGATGTTTGAAGCGGGGCGATTTGTGCTCCGACGCCGGGCCTGGGCGCTGACCTGCGCTTCCCTTATCGGAATGACGCGGCCGCGACAAACCTCTACTCTCTGCGCTGGCCGGATCCGCATCATGGGCGGTCCGAACATCGAACCCAGGGGGGTTGTCATGAGCTGGTTCATCTCTGCGCTCAAGAAGTACGCGGTCTTCAGCGGACGCGCGCGCCGCAAGGAGTACTGGCTGTTCGTGCTGTTCATGTACATCGTCTTCGCCGTGCTCGGAATCATCGGCGCCGTGGCCGGTAAGCCGGCCGCCATCGGCCTCATCGGCGTCGCCTACCTCTTCTTCCTGCTGCCGGCCTGGAGCGTCGGCGTGCGCCGGCTGCACGACACCGGACGCTCCGGCTGGTGGCTCCTGTTCGGGATCGTCCCGCTCGTCGGCGGCATCACCCTGCTGGTCTTCTTCTGCACGGACAGCGAGTCCGGCGCCAACAAGTACGGCCCGAACCCGAAGGAGATCCAGGCGTTCGCGTAAACGCCCGGGGGCCGTGCGGTCCGGATCGCGGAACGAACCGGTGTACACAGCACGTTGATCCCTAGGCTCCGGGGCGGTGGGAGACACCGCCCCGGAGCCGAAGGAGCCACGTGCCGTGACCGTCACCGAACCCGCACCGACCCGCGCCCCCCTCCCGTCGCTCGCCGCGCGTGCCCGAGCTGTGGGCGGCTCGCCCGTGCGGGACATCCTCGCGGTCACCGCACGCCCCGAGATGATCAACTTCGCGGGCGGACTCCCGGCGCCGGAGCTGTTCGACCGGGAGGGCATAGCGGCCGCGTTCCAGGAGGTCCTGGCGAACACCCCGGCGCAGGCGCTGCAGTACTCCACGACCGAGGGCGAGCCCACGCTCCGGGCCGGTCTCGCGGCGCGCGTCACGGCCCGGGGTGTGCCCACCACCCCCGATGACCTGCTCATCACCACCGGCTCCCAGCAGGCCCTGTCCCTCCTGGCGACGGCCCTGCTCGAACCCGGCGACACGGTCCTGGTCGAAAACCCCTGCTATCTGGCGGCACTTCAGGTCTTCGGGCTCGCGGGAGCGCGCGTGGTGGCCGTGCCGGGGGATGCAGACGGTGTGGATCCGGTGGCTCTGGCCGAGGCGGTCCGCCGCGAGCGCCCCAAGCTGCTCTACCTCGTCCCCACCTTCCAGAACCCCACCGGCCGTACGATGCCCGCCCCGCGCCGCGCGGAGATCGCCGCCGTGGCCGCCCGCCAGGGCCTGTGGATCATCGAGGACGACCCCTACGGCGAACTCCGCTACGACGGCGAGCGCGTCCCCTGGATCGCCTCCCTCCCCGGCGCCGAGGACCGGACCGTCCTGCTCGGCTCCTTCTCCAAGGTGATGGCCCCCGGACTGCGCCTCGGCTGGCTGCGCGCGCCCGCCGAACTGCGCCGGGCCTGCGCCGTGGCCAAGCAGGCGGCGGACCTGCACACCCCGACGCTCAACCAGCTCGCCGCCGCCCGTTACCTCGACGTGCTGGACGCCCATGTGGAGCGGGTGCGGGCCGTGTACGGCGAACGCCGGGACGCCATGCTCGCGGGCCTGCCCGCCGTCCTCCCGCCCGGCTCGCAGTGGAGCCGGCCCGAGGGCGGCATGTTCCTCTGGGCACGCCTGCCGGAGTCGTACGACACCCTCGCCCTGCTGCCCCGCGCGGTCGAGCAGAACGTGGCCTATGTCCCCGGCGCGCCCTTCTACGCAGGCACCCCCGACCCGGCCACCCTCCGCTTGTGCTTCGTCACCCAGACCCCCGAGGAGATCGCGGAGGGGCTGCGCAGGCTGGGGCGGGGCCTTCAGGGCTGACGGCCGCGAGGGGTCAGTCCCACCAGAAGGTCCAGGTCGGGTTCCCGACCAGCGCCTTGGCGTAGTCCCGCAGGCTGCCCGGGCCGCTCTGGGTGATGTTGTCCGGGCAGAAGGCGAAGTGTTCGGCGGCCAGCGCCTCCGCCTCCGCCGGCGTGCTGGGCGGGGCCGCGACGGACACCACCAGGATGTCGAAGCCGAGCCCCACCACGCGTATGCCGAAGCGGTCCTCCCACGAGCGGAGGACCGCGCACAGCCGGGCCACGTCGTTGTCGTGGTTCAGCGGGCCGGTCCAGCCGATCGCCGCCGGTATGTCGGCGGACCGACGGGCCGGGACCAGGGCGAGCCGCGCCTCCTTGAACCACGCCGAGGTGGCCTCCGTCAGCAAGTCGGCCACCTGGGCCGCGCGGGTGCCGGGATCCGCGGTCGGGGTGGGCGCGGGCGCCAGACCCGGCCACACGGCCCCGAACGGCTCGACCAACTCGACCAACTCGGCCGACTCGTCCTCCTCCTCTTCCGTCCAGTCTTCCCAGTACTCGACCAGGACGTCCTCGGCGTCGTGATCCCCCGGGTAGGACGCCAGCCGGGGCATCAGCTCCCACTCCGCGGGCCCGCCCTCGCGCCCCCCGACATCCACGAGCACCGGCAGAAGACCGGCCCGTGTCGCGGGCGCGCCCAGCGCCTTCCACGTGCCCGGCGCGGCCGGCTTGTCCGCCTGCCACAGCAGAGGCTCGTGCCAGGGCCCGTCGTCCGCCTCGTCGATGAGCCTGCCGGGCGGCAGCTGAAGCCCGAGGGAACGGCCACTGGGGTCGGTGGCCAGCCTGGGCAGCGGGTTGGGAAGAGTCGCCATACCCGTGACTGTAAGGGCCCCCACTGACAACGGCGTTGGCCTGCCGTCCCGAGCAACCCCAACCCGCCTCAGCTTCTCTTACCGGGGGGTGTTGTGATGTCTGGGCACACGGTGACCGGCGTGACGGGAGGACGGAGGAACGTGCAGATCGGGCGTTACCCGGTGCGGTGGCACATCGTGCTGCTCACGCTGTGGACGGCCGCGTGGTTCGTCGTGACCGAACGCCACGCGGCTGTGTCCTGGCACTATCTGCAAGAGGGCGAGCGGCTGCTCTTCGGCCAGGACTCCGGCGGCGGCCTCGCCCTCTACGCCAACCACCCCGAGCTGCAGATCGGCCCGGTCAGCTTCCTGGTCGCGGGACTCTTCGCGCCGTTCCGGCCCGATCTCGGTGAGAAACTCGCCGACGCGTTCATGTCCGGCCTCGGCCTGTACATGCTCGTCCTGATAGGCCGCGCCGCAGCCGACCACAACCGCGGCACCGGCCTCAACCACAAACGCCTCCAACAGCGCGTCCTGATCGCCGGCGCCGCCTTCATCCCCATGTGGGTCGAGGTCTCGGTCCGCTTCGCCCACCTCGACGACGTCCTCGCCCTGTTCTTCACCACGCTCGCCGTCCGCGCCCTGGTCCGGGGCAACGCCACGGCCGTGGGCGTGTTCCTGGCCCTCGCGGTCGACTCCAAACCCTGGGCCGTGGGCTTCCTGCCCCTGCTCCTGGCCCTGCCCCGGCCGACCCGCCTGCGCGCGGCGGCCTGGACCTTCGGCCTGGTCGCGATCGCCTGGCTGCCCTTCTACCTGACCCACCTGGAAACCCTGCACGCGGCCCGCTTCACCATCCCCAACCAGCCGGCGTCCTCACTGCGCTGGTTCGGCGTGAACGACCCCGTGACGCCCTGGTGGGACCGCCCCGCCCAGATGGCGCTCGGCATGGGCCTCGGCGCCCTCGCGGTACGACGGGGCCGCTGGCCGGCGGTGATCTTCCTCGCCGCCGACGCCCGCATCCTCCTCGACCCCAGCGTGTACACGTACTACAACGCCTCGGTCCTCCTGGGCACCCTCATCTGGGACTCGATCGGCCAGCGCCGGCTGGTCCCCTGGGTCAGCTGGATCGCTCTCATCTCCCTCTACGGCAGTGTCCTGGTGATCTCCTCGGACTCCACCCGGGGCCTCATCCGCCTGGCGTTCTGCCTGGGCTCGGCGGCCTACGTGCTGTTCTGGCCCCAGAGAACACCTCGCGGCCGCCGGGGCCGACGACAAAGCCGGGTTCCCGCGCAGGGAAGTCTGGTGAGCGAGTCCTAGACGAGCGTGGTGATGCAGAACGGGTGCCCGGCGGGATCCAGCAGCACCCGCCACCGCTCCCCGCCCGGCTGGAACTCCGGCTTCGCGGCGCCCAGTTCGAGCAGCCGTTTCTCGGCGACGTCCAGGTCGTCCACGCCCAGCTCGATGTGCGCCTGCTTCTCCTGCGCCGGGTCCGGCCAGGTCGGCCGGCGGTAGTCGGCGAGGCGGTTGAAGCCGAGGCCGGTCGCGCCCTCCTTGCCCAGCAGAACGAAGTCGTCGGTGGAGAAGAGGACCGACATGCCCAGCAACTCGCCATAGAAGCCCGCGAGTTCGGCAGGGTCGGCGCAGTCGAAGGTGACGGCGGCGTAGCGGAACGCGGGTGCGGAAGGGGACGTGGAAGTCGTCTGTGTGGTCATGAGCGGCAGACTAGGACAGGACCAGGACAGTTCCGGTCCTGGTCACGTGGGCCATGTGCCAGACTTCCCGCCGTGCTCAGCTCCTCCGCCCGCCTGCTCCGCCTGCTCTCCCTGCTGTCCTCCCGCCCCTGCTGGACCAGCGCCGAACTGGCCGAGCGCATGGAGGTCACCGACCGCACGGTCCGCCGGGACATGGCGAGGCTCCGCGACCTCGGCTACTCGGTCGACTCGGAGGCCGGGCCCTGGGGCGGTTACCGCCTGCGCGCCGGGTCCCGGGTGCCGCCGCTGATCCTCGACGACGAAGAAGCCCTCGCCGTCGCCGTAGGCCTGCGCGAGGCGGCCCTGAGCGACGCGCTCGGCGGCGACCAGGCGGCCCTGTCGGCGCTGCTGAAGCTGCGGCAGGTGCTGCCCCGGCGCATCGCGGACCGCCTCGGCGAGCTGGACGACGCCTTCGTACGGCTGCCCGGGGCCGACGCCCCCCGGATCAGGCCGGGCCTGCTGCTGGAACTGGCGGTCGCCTGCCGCCAGGGCGAACGGTCCCGGCTGTCGTACACCGACGGGGAGGGCAGGAGCACGGTCCGCGAGGTCGACCCCTACCGCCTGGTGCACACCGGTCGGCGCTGGTACTTCGTCGCCCGGGACGTGACCCGGGGCCAGTGGCGCACCTTCCGCGCCGACCGGGTCGACCGCCTCCAGCCCACCGGCCATCCGGCAGACCTCACCGACCCACCGGACCCGGCCCTCCTGGTCTCCCGCAACATCGCGAACGGCCCCTACCCCCTGTCCGCGACCGTCCGCCTCCCCCTGCCCCTGGACCAGGCGCTGCGGCTCGTCCCGGCGACGGTCGGCACCCACCGCGCCGACGGCCCCGACGCCACCCTGGTCGACATCGGCGGCCCCGACCCGGACGGCCTGGCCCGCTACCTCCTCGGCCTGGGCTCACCCCTGCGCGTCCTCGAACCGGAGTCGGTACGGCAGGCCCTGGCGCGCCGCGCGTACGAGCTCGCCGAGGCCAACGCGCCCCAGGGGTGAGGAAGCCGCGACCCAAGGGTGAGGAAGCCGCGACCCAAGGGTGAGGAAAACGCGCCCCAAGGGCAGAGAGCGTCCCAAGGGCGGAGAAGGGCCGTGCGTCAGAGCTTCTCGGGCGTCCGGATGCCCAGCAGCGCCATGCCCTGGTGCAGGGTGCGGGCCGTGATGTCGCACAGGAAGAGGCGGTTCTCCACCTGCTGCGGCGTCTCGGCCTTCAGGACCGGGCACTTGTCGTAGAACGACGTGTACAGCGACGCCAGCTGGTAGAGGTACGCGGCGAGCTTGTGCGGGGCGTACTCCGCGGCCGCCTCCGCGACCGTCTGCGCGAAGGCGTCCACGTGCAGGCCCAGGGCACGCTCGGCCTCCGCCAGCGCCAGCTCCGGATGCGCGGCCGGGCGGGTCTCGCCGGCCTTGCGGAGGATGGACCGGATACGGGCGTACGCGTACTGCAGGTACACCGACGTGTCCCCGTTCAGGGACACCATCTGGTCCAGGTCGAACTTGTAGTCCCGGTTCGCGGACGTCGACAGGTCCGCGTACTTCACCGCGCCGATGCCCACCTGGGCGCCCCGCTCGGCGATCTCCTCCTCGGAGAGGTCCTGGGCCTTCTCGCGGACCACGGCCGACGCGCGGTCGATCGCCTCGTCCAGCAGGTCCACCAGGCGGACCGTCTCGCCCTCACGCGTCTTGAACGGCTTGCCGTCCTTGCCGAGGACCGTGCCGAAGGCCAGCTGGAAGGCGGTGACGTCCTCGTTCAGCCAGCCGGCCCGCCGCGCCGTCTCGAAGACCATCCTGAAGTGCAGGGCCTGCCGGGCGTCCACCACGTAGACCAGGTTGTTCGCCTTCAGGTTGAACACGCGGTCGCGGATGGCGGACAGGTCCGTCGCCGCGTAGCCGTAGCCACCGTCCGACTTCTGGACGATCAGCGGGACCGGGTTGCCGTCCGGGCCCTTGATGTCGTCGAAGAACACGCACAGGGCGCCCTCGCTGCGGACCGCGACGCCCGACTCCTCCAGCAGGCGGCAGGTCTCCGCCAGCATGTCGTTGTAGCCGGACTCGCCGACGATGTCGGCGTCGCGGATCTCCATGTCCAGCTTCTCGAAGACGGAGAAGAAGTAGATCTTCGACTCGTCCACGAACTTCTGCCACGTGGCCAGCGTGTGCGGGTCGCCCGCCTGGAGGTCCACCACCCGGCGCCGGGCGCGCGTCTTGAACTCCTCGTCGGAGTCGAATTTCTTCCGCGCGGCCTTGTAGAGGCGGTCCAGGTTCGACATCGCCTCCTCGCCGGAGGCCGCCGTGTCCTCGGCGGACGCCTTGTGGTCCAGCTCGTGCGGGTGCTCGTCCAGGTACTGGATGAGCATGCCGAACTGGGTGCCCCAGTCGCCGATGTGGTGTCGGCGCACCACGTTCTCACCCGTGAACTCCAGGAGCTGGACCACCGAGTCGCCGATCACCGCCGACCGCAGGTGGCCTACGTGCATCTCCTTCGCCACGTTCGGCTGCGCGTAGTCGATCACCGTCGTGCCCGGCTGCTCGGCGGTCGGCACGCCGAGGCGGCCCGTCTCGTCCGCGTACCGCGCCGCCAGGTTCTGGGTGATCGCCCGGTCCGCGATCGTGATGTTCAGGAAGCCGGGGCCGGAGACCTCGACGTCCTTGATCAGCTCGTCACCCGTCACCACCTGGGAGACGACCTGCGCCGCCAGCTCCCGCGGGTTCGCCTTCGCCTTCTTGGCCAGCGCCAGGATGCCGTTGGCCTGGAAGTCGGCCCGGTCGCTTCGTCGCAGCAGCGGGTCCGCGCCGGCGGCCTCGGGCAGGGTGGCCGAGAGGGCGGACGCGAGGTGCTGCTGGACGGAATCGCTGAGGGACGTGACCGAGGCCATAGGAATGGGTGCCGTTCTCCTCGTGGGGATGGATAGACCCAGCCAGTATCCCATGGGAGGTAAAGCCGTTTTCGCGGGCGCGAGCCGGTCTGTGAGAATGGAGTGTCACCCCGATCAGACGGAGTGCCACCCCGTTCAGAAAGAAGGACGTGCCGATCGTGGCTCAGAGCACCGAGACCACCGACTGGGTCTCCCGTTTCGCGGATGAGGTCATCGAGGAGTCGGAGCGCCGTGCCCCGGGCAAACCGGTCGTCGTCGCGTCCGGACTCTCGCCGTCGGGCCCGATCCACCTCGGCAACCTCCGCGAGGTCATGACCCCGCACCTCGTCGCCGACGAGATCCGCCGCCGCGGCCACCAGGTCCGGCACCTGATCTCCTGGGACGACTACGACCGCTACCGCAAGGTCCCGGCCGGTGTCGCGGGCATCGACGAGACCTGGGCCGAGCACATCGGCAAGCCGCTGACCTCCGTGCCGGCGCCGCGCGGATCGTCGTACCCGAACTGGGCCGAGCACTTCAAGGCCGCCATGATCGCCTCGCTCGCCGAGCTGGGCGTCGAGTTCGACGGCATCAGCCAGACCGCGCAGTACACCTCCGGCGTCTACCGCGAGCAGATCCTGCACGCCATGAGGCACCGCGGCGACATCGACGCGATCCTCGCCCAGTACCGCACCAAGAAGGCCCCGAAGAAGCAGCAGCAGAAGGCCGTCGACGAGGCCGAGCTGGAGGCCGAGGAGGGCTCCGGCGCCGCCTCCGAGGACGACGGCAGCTCCGGCTCCGCCGGGTACTTCCCGTACAAGCCGTACTGCGGCAACTGCGAGAAGGACCTGACGACCGTCACCTCCTACGACGACGACACCACCGAGCTCGCCTACACCTGCACCGCGTGCGGCTTCACCGAGACCGTCCGGCTCAGCGAGTTCAACCGCGGCAAGCTGGTCTGGAAGGTCGACTGGCCGATGCGCTGGGCGTACGAGGGCGTGATCTTCGAGCCGAGCGGCGTGGACCACTCCTCGCCGGGGTCCAGCTTCCAGGTGGGCGGGCAGATCGTCGGCATCTTCGACGGCAAGCAGCCCATCGGCCCCATGTACGCCTTCGTGGGCATCAGCGGCATGGCGAAGATGTCCTCCTCGCGCGGCGGAGTCCCCACCCCCGCCGACGCGCTGAAGATCATGGAGCCGCAGATCCTGCGCTGGCTCTACGCCCGCCGCAAGCCCAACCAGTCCTTCAAGATCGCCTTCGACCAGGAGATCCAGCGGCTCTACGACGAGTGGGACAAGCTCGCGGCCAAGGTCGCCGACGGCTCCGCGCTGCCGGCCGACGTGGCCGCGTACACCCGCGCCGTCGGCACGGCCGCCGGTGAGCTGCCGAAGACGCCGCGCCCGCTGCCGTACCGCACGCTCGCGTCCGTCGCCGACATCACCGCCGGGCACGAGGACCAGGCCCTGCGCATCCTCTCCGAGCTCGACCCGGAACAGCCCCTCGCCTCCCTGGACGAGGCCCGGCCGCGCTACGACAAGGCCGAGGCCTGGATCAACACGCACGTGCCCGCCGACCAGCGGACCATCGTGCGCGACGAACCCGACGCCGACCTGCTGAAGTCCCTCGACGAGGCCTCCCAGCAGTCGCTGCGGCTGCTGCTCGACGGGCTCGCCGAGCACTGGTCCCTCGACGGCCTGACCCACCTCGTGTACGGAGTGCCCAAGGTGCAGGCCGGATTCCCGGCCGACGCCACACCGAAGGAGCTGCCGGCCGAGATCAAGACGGCCCAGCGGTCCTTCTTCGCCCTGCTGTACCACCTGCTCGTCGGGCGCGACACCGGCCCCCGGCTGCCCACGCTGCTGCTCGCGGTGGGGCAGGAGCGGGTGCGGGCCCTGCTCGGGGAGTAACCGCGACATACGAGGAGGGGGCGCCCGGGTTAACCGGGGGGCGCCCCGCGGGAATCGGAACGGGGGTTTGTTGGGGTGGGGTTAGGGGGTATTAAGCGGGTGGGACACCTGCCC
>NZ_JBSFIH010000064.1:0-45203 GCF_053597455.1 Streptomyces sp. NPDC001393 | reverse complement strand
GGCCCCGCCACGTAGGTCGCGCGGCGTCGGCGCCGACGGGCGCGGCGGGGAGATGGGAGTGAGCCGGGCCATGCCGTCGACGTAGCTGTAGGTGGCATCGCGCCACCGCGGCAGCGGTGCGGGATCGGAGACGCACTCGGCGACGGCTTTGAGCAGGGCAACGGGAGTGTCGGTGCTGGCGGTGGCGTACCAGGCGGGACGGTCGATGGAGGTGCCGGCCCACAGCTGCCAGCGGGCGTCGCGGGTGGCCAGCTCGGCTTCCGGGTCGAGGCGTCCGGTGGTGAACTCCAGCCCGGCGAGCCCGTCGGGCGACTGGATCGCGAACACTCCCCAGCGGGGGCGGTCGATCTGCCAGCCGCGGTTGATCAGGGGGACCACGGCGAGGAATGGGTCGCGGTCGGCGCTGCGCGGGTCCGACGTCGCGAGATAGGCGTCCGGGCCCTGTGCGTACGCGTCGGCGAGGGCCGTGGTGAAGGCTTGGACGAACTCCGTCGGACAGGAGTCGTTGAAGCACACTCCCCACGTTGGCGGACCGAAGGGATCGTTGTAGGCGTTGATGCGCCACAGACCGTCGTCCTCGCCTTCGGGGAGGTAGCCGAGGCGGACGCGGCGGTCGGGCGCGTTCAGATAGGCATTACCGAGGTCGTCGCGCTCCAGGTGCCAGCCAAGGTCGCGCAGCGGGGCGAGGGCGGGGTCGCCACACCCGGTCGTGCCGGCGAGATAGCGCGGGGAGACATAGACGTCCCCGTCGATGGTGCGAAAGTCGTCGTGAAGTGGCACTCGACTCCTGAGAGGTAGGGGTTGCGGGGTGGTTCAGCCCGTGGGGAACAGTGCTGCTTGGAGGTCGTTGGGCCGGCCCGTGTAGTGCAGCGTTTGCAGCCCCAGACTGCGGGCGGCGCGGCAGTTGTCCGCCCGGTCATCGACGAACAGCACGCGCTGCGGGTCGACACCACCGCTGGCGGCCAGGGCGTGCAGATAGGCGGCCGGATCGGGTTTGCACACCTCGAGCCGGGCCGAGTACAGGGCCTGGGTCATCAGGCGGCGCCACGGGTGGGTGTCGAGGACGTCGCTGAGGTGGCGGGGCGCGTTGGACAGCAACACCATCGGCAATCCTGCCTGGTGGGCGCGGCGCAGGACATCAACGACGTGGTCGTCGGTGGTGGTCCACATGGCGGTGTCGGCGGCGCGCAGTTCGCGCAGCAGCCGCGGGCCGGGATGGCGGCCGAGGACACGGGCCCAGTACGCCAGGTCGCTCAGCTGGCCGGCGTCGTAGGGCTCTCGGGCACTCCAGAAGGCGGTCTGGAAGGCGGTGAGGTCATCCTCGGGCCAGGCCGCGGTGCGGGCGAGGTGACACCACTGGCCGGTCGTGGGCTGCACGCCGATGACGCCGTTGTAGTCGAAGATCACGGCATCAAGGCCGGGGTGCGCGGTGTTCGGGTTCAAGGGGTGGGGTGCTCCAGGGCTCGGTGGGAAAGGGCGGCGACGGCGGCTGCGAGCAGGGCGGGCAGCAGCAGCGCGGTGGGCAGAGTGGTGAGGCTCGCGAGGGCGCCGATGAGGGCGGGCCCGGCGAGCAGGCCGAGGTAGCCGATGACGGCGACCGTGGCCACGGCTCTGGGGCCCCCAACACCGGCTGCGGTGATCAGGCACGGGACGGTGGTGGACAGACCAAGGCCCAAGGCCGTCCAGCCGGCCAGTGCCAGCGGCACCGTGGCGGCCAGGACGCCGGTGGCCAGCCCGGCCGCCGCCAGAAGCGCGCCGACACGGACGATGGTGGGAGCGCTGAAGG
This sequence comes from Streptomyces sp. NPDC001393, assembly GCF_053597455.1. Lineage (NCBI taxonomy): Bacteria > Bacillati > Actinomycetota > Actinomycetes > Kitasatosporales > Streptomycetaceae > Streptomyces > Streptomyces sp. NPDC001393. The sequence continues at coordinate 43,417 of NZ_JBSFIH010000064.1, read as the reverse complement.
CTTGGGTGAGGCGGTCGCCAGTCAGGCGTCCGGCGGCCATGGCCGCGCTGTAGAGGGCGAACGCGGCAGCGCTCACGGTCGCGGGGGCGCCCAGGCTGTGCAGGTGGACCGCGGCCCAGTCGGCTGCCGCCCCCTCGCCTAGCAGGCTCGCGGCGGCCAGAGCACCGAGCAGCACCAACGTCCTTGCCGAGAGCTTCGGTTGAGCGCCTGCTGGCGCCGGAGGCCGGTCGGTTCCGCTGAGAGAGCGGGTGACCGGTGTTACGCCGAGGGCAAGGCCCGCGAGGAACACGCCGGTGGTGAGGAAGAGGGTACGGTGCGGAGTGTGGGCGGTGGCGGCGGCCAGGGCGGCACCGCCGAGCGCGCCGAAGGAGTAGGCGGCGTGCAGGCCGGACATGATCGGCCGGCCGGCGGCGTTCTGGCAGCGCACCGCCGCGGAGTTGGCGGCCACGTCCGCCACCCCGTGGGCGGTCCCGAAGGCCCATGCCGCCACCAGCAGCGAGGGCAGGGTGCGGCACTGGCCCAGCAGGGCCAGGCACCCGGCCAGAGCGACGGCGCCGGTGGTCAGCAGGGCAGGAAGACGGTGCGGCCCGGCCAGCCGGCCACCGGGCTGCAGGCCGGTGACCATGCCGAGCGCGGCGGTCAGCAGCACCAGCGCCAGGTCGGCGGTGCTCAGGTGGGCGGTCTGCTGGACGGCCGGCATCCGGGCGCCCCACAGCGCCATCACCACACCGAGACCGGCGAAATACCCGGTCAGCAGGCGACGGCTGGTCCGTACGGCCGCAGGTGTCCGCCTCACGCGGCCGGACCCGCAGCGGCGGGGGTGAGCTGGATGGTGAGGGAGCGGGCGGCCTGCTCGGCGCGGGCGCGTGCCAGATCGCCGGTGGGTGCGGTGGTGATCAGGTAGCCGATCCGGGCGGTGAACATGTCCCCGCCGTCCGCGGGCAACAGGAGCTGGTCGCCGGGGTGGTGCTGGAAGTGGAGCTTGTCCAGCCACGGCGGGCGGGCACCGTCGAAGCGCAGCTCGGTGAGGGTGCCGGAGGTCTCGGGGTAGAGCAGGTGGATCGCGGCGGCCGAGGACCTGGTGGGGGTGAGGTCGGGTGCGCGGTCGCAGGCGATGTCGGCGGCGGCGCGCGGCAGGTCGATGCCGGTGGCGAGGCGGACCAGGTGGCCGATCATGTCGCCGGCGATGCGGCCGTTGACCTCCACCAGCCGGGGCTGGCCATCGACGAGGCGCATCTCGACGTGGCTGACGCCGTCGGTGATCCCGAGCGCGCGGATCGCGGCTCTCGCGGCGGGGGCGACCACGTCGAGGAGCGGGTCGGCGGCGTCGACCGAGTGCGCCAGCTCCTCGAAGAACGGCGGTGCGCTGACGGTCTTGCGGGTGACGGCAACGACCGTGGTCTGGCCCCGGTAGGTGACGCATTCGACCGAGACCTCCGGCCCGTCGAGGTACTCCTCGACCAGCACGCGTCTGCTCTCCAGCCCCCGTCCGGCCGCCCGGGCCGCGAACGCGTACGCTGCGGCGAGTTGCTCGGGGGTGTCGACGCGGATCACGCCGATGCTGGCCGCGTGGCTGGCTGGTTTGAGTACGACCGGGTAGCCGATCCGCTCGGCCGCCGCTTCAGCCTCTTGGTGGGTGCGTACGCTCACCGAGGCGGCGGAGGGAACGCCGTGGCGGGCGAACAGGGTCCTGGCGGTGGCCTTGTTGCGGCACGCCTGCATCACCTCTGGGGCGGTGGTGGGCAGGCCGAGCTGGCGGGCGAGGCGGGCGACCGGGACGAGGTACCACTCGGTCCAGGTGAACGCCCCGGCCAGGTCGTAGCGGTCGGCCAGGGTGCGGCCCGCGGCCAGCAGCGCCGCCTGGTCGGTCGGGTCGGGTACGACCATGCAGTCCCGGATGTACGGGACCTCCCACGACGGCTCCTCACCGGTGATCAGGACGACGTCGTAGACGGCAGCAACGCTTTCGAGGCAATAGCCGCGATACGCCTCGGCTTCCATGTCAGCTGCGGCAACGACCAGAACGACGGGACGGTCGGACAAGAAGGTGCTCCTCAAGAAATCAAGTCAGGGATGGGCGAGGGGTGGAGTGGTTCACGGGCTGCGCCGGCGGCGGACCTCTATCGCGGAGGACCACTCCGGGTGCTCGGCGAGCAGCCTGCGGGCGTACAGGGCCGTGTAGTTGTTGTTCAGGCCCTTCACTGCGTGCGGGTGGCGCCAGCGCAGGGCCTCGAACGGTGCCTTCATCCCGACCCGCTTCGCCCCGGCCGCAAGGCGCTGGTCGACGAGCCACTCCAGCTCGCGGTAGACCCATGGGTGTTGGGAGTCGAAGGCGTGGAACTGCTCGCTGATCGTGGGCTCCTCCCAGTACGGGAGGGCAAGGACGGGCAGGTTGTCCTGCGTGAGGGTGGACATGAGCGCAGGGGCTCCTCTCTCAAGCCGGGAGGTCAGGCAGGAAGTGCGGGCAGGTTGCGCAGCCGAGCGAAGGCGGCCGTCAGACCGAGGGCCTGCAGGAGGGCGGCGGCGGTGATGGTGGGCCCGAGCTGGGCGGGCGGCACGGCGGCGACGAGCAGGCCAGCGGCGGGGAAGGGCAGCAGGAGCAGCAGGATCGTCACTGCCAGGGTGCTGCCGAACACCTCGGGCGGGATCAGGTGGGAGCGCAGGGTGCGCAGGACGACCGTCAGGCCCCCTTCGCCGGCCATCAGCACCGCTATCAGCAGCAGGTATGCGCGGTAGGTGTCGGCTTGGGAGAGGGCGAGGGTTGCTGCGGCGGCCACGGCGGCGGATGCCGCGCCGACCGGCCACAGGCCCCAGCGGTCGATCGCCCGCCGTGCGGTGGTGATGGAGAGCAGGGAGGCGACGGCCGCGGCGGACCAGATCGCTCCGGCGTCCGCGCTGGAGCGCCCCAGCTTGGTGACCACGATCACCGGCATGGCCGCCTGGAGCAGGGCCACGGCCGTGTTGGAGACGAGAAGGCCGCCGACCAGCCAGGCAAGGGCAGGTAGCGAGCGCAGCGTGGCCCAGCCCGTCCGCAGCCCGCTCGCCGACTGCTCCCTGGTGGCGTCGCCGCGCGGGACGGCCCGTTCGCGGGGGCTGAGCACGGCGGCCAGGAGGGAGAAGCCGGCGAGCGTGGTGAGCATCGCGGCCGGGCCGCCGTGCTGCAGCAGCAGGCCGGAGACCAGGGGCCCGGCGAGCATCGCGCTCTGGTCGATCCCCAGCAGGACGGACTGCACCCGGTGCGCCCCGTCCGTTCCAGCCGTCCGGCTCGCCTGGCCGCCGGCGGTCTCGGCCGCGACGTAACTGAACTCGGTGGCAACGCCCGTCACCGCGGAGAGCGCCATCACCGTGGCCGTCGCCTCCGTCGTCGCGGCGCCGGCCACCGTCAAGACGACGGCTGCGGCAAGGACGACCAGGGCGCGGATGACGCAGGCGGCGCGGAAGACGCGCCCGGTTCCGTGGCGGTCGACGAGCGTGCCGGCCACCGTGAACGCGGCGAGCCTGGGCACCCACTCCAGCGTGAACGCCAGGCCCGTCAGCGCCGCCGACCCGGTGGTGGCCAGCACCAGCAGGGGGATGCCGTAGGTGGTCATCGCGAACGCGGCACCATCAGCCGTGCGCGGCAGGTAGACGCCGCGCAGGAGCGTCGGGGAGGGGCGGTGTGTGGGGCGGTGTGCGTGCCTCGGGGCGGTGCGCGCCCTCACGCGGCAAGCTCGTGCTCGGCGAGCCGGGCGGCCTGCGCGTGGTCGTGCAGCCACTGGCCCAGCAGGTCGCGCGGCCCGGCAAGGTCCGCAAGCGCCTGGTCACTGAGCAAGTGGTCGGCCGCCGGGGTGTCGGCCAGGAGGGCGAGGGTGTGCTGGATGCGGCCGGTGAAGTCCGCGACCGGTGCCGGGTAGGCGTGGCGCCGGGCCCAGTGGGCGATCGCGTCGTAGACGTCGGCCAGCTCCGCGCCAGATGTGGTCAGGGCCAGCCCGGCGCCGGGCCGGATACGGACAAGGCCGAGGGCGCGGGCGACGTCGGTGGCCTGCCGCAGATGGTGCTCGGTGAGATCGGCAAGGGTGCGGGCCAGTCCGCGCGGCGGGATGGGCCCGTTGTCGTCGATCTCGGTGATCAGGCGGACCAGGCCCGGCGAGGACAACTGCGCGCAGAACCGCCGGACATCAGCCGTGGAGAAGGAGGTGCTCATCGGCGCGGACCTCCCGCCAGGACGGCCGTCGCCGGGCGTGCGGCGGGGGCGTGGGAGAACAATGCACGGTGCTGCCACGCCGGAGGTGCGGGCGGGCCGGTCCTGACCGGCGCCGGCGCTGCCGGCGGGGCGGGCAGCCGGGAGGGGTGGCTGACCCAGGTGCGCGGAGCCGGCGCATTGCCGGCTCGGCCCCACACCGGGTGCCGGGCGGCCTGCGCGAGGGTCTCTCCCGCCGACCACGCGGACAAAGCCCCGAACACGGGCCCCAAGCCCTCCCCTGCCGCGGACAAGCGGTAGGGCTGACCGATGCCATCGGTATCGACCAGGCCGTCGGCAACCAGCTGCCGCAGCGGGGGATAGATGTTGGTCCAGTCGCTGCCGGGCATGACGATCCGGGCCAGGGAACGGCCGCTGGCCTCGCCTCGGGACTTGAGCACCCACAAGATCGCGGCGGCGTGCCGGCGGGTCAGGAGGGAGAGGCTGTCCTCGATCTGCTCGATGGCCGACAGCGGCTTCTCCGGCTGCTCCAGGTGCTCCTCGGCCCAGGTGGCGATCATCGGCAGAACCGGCAGCAGCGCGGCTGCGCGATCGGTGTGGCCGTACGTGACGTGCCGTGGGCTGTGCTCGGTACGCTCAACAAGTCCGTCATCGCACAACGTCCGCAGCTTCGGATGAAGCTGGCCGTTCTGCAGCCAGGAGATCTTGCCCGCGATCTCGCTATAGCGCAGCGGCCGACCGGCCAGCGCCAGCAAGATCCGCACGTTCCAACGCGGGGTGATCATGGCGAGTGCCTCGGTGACCCGGGCGACGTCGGCGCCGGTGTCGGGGGGCAGAGCGGTGAGGGACAAGGGAGGAACTCCTGGGTGAGGTAAGAGGGATGCCCGAAGGTCAGCGGGTGGGAACAGCGCTCGTGGCCCGGGCGGGAAGAGCGGGCAGAGCCGCTGCGGGGGCCGACGACGGTTCGGGCCGGTCGGCGGGGGCCAGGCTGCCCAGGACGGCGGAGACGGTCTTGGCCTGAACGTCGCGTACGGCGACCGCTTCGGCGAGCCGACGGGCGCATTCGAGGAGGTGCGACACCTCGTGAGCGCCGATCTGCCGTTCAGGATGAATGAGTTGGGCGAGGCGCTCGCGGTGGAAGGTGATGCTCTGCTCGGCGAAGGCGAGGTCGTGGTGGCCGGTGAGGAGGGCGGCAAGCATGCCGGGCGGCTGGCCTTGGGCGTGGGCTTCGAGGACGGCGAGCGGGGCGCCGTACAGTTCCTCGATCCGTCCGGCTATCTCGGTGGAGATAAGGCGGGGCAATCGGCGCAGGCTTTCACGGTCGGCGGGCCCTGGCCGCCCCGGCACGCTGCGGTGCCGGGGCGGCCGGGCTGGAAGGCGGCAGGGTGGTGGTGACGGTCTGCTGTGCCATGCGGACGGGCCGCGGCTGCTGGGCGGGAGGCGGCATGGTGCGCAGCAGGTCATCGAGCGCGGCCCGGTAGCCGTCGCGGGCATCGAGCGCCGCGTCCAGCCACTGCGCGTCCATCCGCAGCTGTTCGGCGGACAGCTCGTCCATGTCGCGGTCGGCCGACATCGCCTCGTGCACGCGGTCGCGGACCCGGGCCACCTGTTCCTCGGCCAGGGCGAGGAACGAACGCAGCTCCATGGCACGGGTCACGGCAGCCGAGGCGTCCGGATCGATCGCCCTCTCGTACAGTTCGGCCGCCGGAGCGTCGAAGATCTCCTCAAGTCGGCCGTCGAGGCTGCTGGGCTTGTGGCGCACACTCACCGCAGGACCCCTCCTCTTGCTGCCGGTGCCGGGGTCGTCGCGGGCCGGACCGGCGCGCTGGTTGGCACCGCCGGGCCTGTGCGAGCACCGCGGCTGAAGCGGGCGAGCCGTTCAGCGGCAAGCCCCTGCTTCCCTGGGGCAGCGGGGTCGAGGAGCCAGCGCACGACCATGGCACGCCCGTCCCGCGCGGCGACGGCCGCGTTGACGCGGTGGGCGAGGTCCATCGTCGGGTCGTCGACCTCGCTGGGCTGGGTCTCCAGCGCAGCGAGCAGAGCGTCTTCGGCACGTTCGAGCGCCGCCTGGGATTCCACGAGAAGGCCGTGCCACTTCACGACGCCGGTGGCCTCGGCGTTGGCGGCCGGCGCCACGGCGACCGCGGCCTTCAACTCGGCCATGCTCATGGCGAACCGCGCCTCGATCTGCTCGGTGAGGACGCCCACGACATCCTCCATGCCGTCGGACACAGGAGAACTCCTCTCCGCCAGGCACAACGGCCCGGTTGTTCTTGGGGGAAGGGGTTTTCACGAACGAGCGGTGAACTCCGCGGCTGCAACCGCGTGTTGCTGGTACGCGCCTGTCAGTCGAGGCACATATAGACGGTGCGGTAGACGTAGGTGCCGGACACCCAGCCCGTCACGCCGGTGGACTTGTCGGTGATGTAGTGCCAGCCACCGCTGCTCTTGTGGACGGTGAACTTCTGGCCCCGGTAGAGCACGCCGACGGCGGTGGACTTGGCGGATGCCTTGGAGCGAATGGTCACGGCCTGAGTGCCGATGACCCACGGACCGGGCCGGTCGCACGGCCGGGAGGCCGAAACGCGGCTCGGAGCGGACGCCGGAGCGGCCGTGGCCGTAGTCGCCGCGACCATCGGCAGCGCGAGCGCGCCGAGCATCGCAGCGGATATCGCAATTCGGGTAGAGCGCATGCGGAAGAAACCTCCGTAGAAGGACAGGGAAATGTGTGGAGAGACCAGCCGGGGTTGCTGTCCCGGCGGCCGTATAAGAATCCGGAGAAACGTGCTTTTGGCCAACCGCCGATCGTCGGCTATATTCCGCCGCCCCGGTCCCCGTTGACGCTTTAGCGCGCCCGGCTCGGCGGGCGCAAAATGGCGCTCTTCGGCACGGCAGCAGAGCGGGTGGATGACGCCACAGGCCGCACCGGCGCCAGGGGGCCGGCCTCGCCGCTGAGCCGGTCGTCGCACCACTCGAGAGCATCTGCGGCCGTGGCGAAGCCTCCTTCGCGCAGGGTGTAGGTCCACGCGTCGGTGTCCAACTCCTCGACCACGATCCGGAACGGGGAGGCAGCACGCTCATCGAGGGCGCGCAGGGCGACGAGGATCACCATGTCGTCGGGGTCGTCGCTGGTGTAGCTGTACCCGAGGGCGTAGTGGTCGCCGTCTCCGGCCAGACGCCGCTCCAGTGCCCTCGTCACCTCATCCGCCGGAGCCGGGCGCATCCCTGCAGCGAGCGCGATGGAGTCGGCAGGGCAGCCGCGGTGGATGAGCCAGGACTGCGCCATCGCCGGCAGCGGAAGCACGGCGTGCTCAAACTGGAACGTCCGCGCCTGCATGTCCCGGTGGATATGCAAGGCGGCGTACTGCGACAGACCGGGGTGGTCCCAGGTGGCCGTGGGGTCGTGCAGGACGTAGAAGCTATGGGCGCCGTCGGCTGTGTGGTGCTCGGCCAGCGGAACGAGTTCATGCTCTATCCATCCGACCTTGTGGAAGAAGGCGTCGGAGGTCTCCTCGTCAGCGGTGAAGCCGTCGAGCCGGACGTCGAGTTCAGGCATGCGCCCAGGGGTTGCAGGGGCGGGTTCGTTCGAGGGCATAGCGCCTTTCGTTGGGGAGTGGGCGCGGGTCAGCGCCGGTGTGCGGGGGTGGACGGCCATGCGCCCGGCCGGGCCGCCGCCTTCGGCGCCTGGGTCGTCTTGGGGCGGCGGGCGGCGACCAGGGCGGCGCGGCCGGTGTCGGTGAGGGCGACCGGCTGGCCGGCGTGGACGGGATGGCCGGTGTCCCGGCACAGGAGGCCGGCGGATTCGAGCCGCTGCAGCTCGGCGTAGGGGATGCGGGTGCCGGAGGCGGTGGCCACCGACATCCGCCCCGTCAGCAGATGCTGGTAGAGCTTGGCGCCGCCGGCGATGGCGAGCAGCACCGCCTGGTCGGCAGCCGATATCGGGGCTGCGCGCCCCACCGGCTGGGTGCGGGCGGCGGCTTCGATGGGCTCCAGGGCGGCGAGTACCCGTCGCGCGGCGGCATCGCGCTGAGCGGCGGCCTGCTGAAGCTGGTCCACGGTGCGGTCGATCCGGGCGAACAGCGCGCTGTCGACGGGGAACTCGCCGCTGGCCAGGCGGTGCAGGAGGGTCCGGTGGAAGATGACGCCGGTTTCGGCCCGGGCAAGTTCGCGGTGCAAATCGACCAGGCGGGTGTGTACCTCGTCGAGGACGCCGCGGTCCCGGTACGCCCAGAGGGTGTCGACGTCGTGGCCGGTGACGGCTTCGATGCGCTCATCGAGCGGGGACACCGCACGCCGGGCGGGTGCCGGCGCGGGGTCAGGGGGCATAGACGTGCCTCCTTGAAGTCAGCGGGCCTGATAGCGGGAGGGGCTCTGTGCCGGGCGGGGCAGGCCCGGCATGGCGGAGGGCAGCGGGATCGGCCTGGGCACCGCCGTGCGGGTCGTCAGCTGCGGGGAGCGGGCGCGGGCTGCGTGGGTGCGGGCGCTGAGCGGGCGGCGGGTCATCCCCAGACGGCGCCCGACGGTGTCGTAGACGTCGTTGCCGGCGCGGGGCCTGACCGCGATGACGTGGATCTCCTGGCGGTGCGCGGACGTCTCGGGTGCCGGGCGCACGCCGTAGACGACGCGCCACTCCTTGCGGGAATCCACGAACAGCTTGCGGTAGCCCTCCAAATCCCCCGTCAGCCGAAGCCCGAATCGCTGGGCGTTGGCCACCTCCTGCAGGTAGGCAAGGGTCAGGTCGCGGATGTCGCTGGGCGCCTGGAGCAGGTCACTCAGCGCGCGGGGGTCGAAGCTGAGGCCGAAGGCCGGCTGCCCGGTGCTCATGACGCCGGCTCGCCAGCCGTACCAGGACCGGACGAGGCGGACTCGGCCGCGTTCGCCTTCTCGGTGCGGGCCGAGGGCGGCGGGCCGGGCAGCAGCCGGTGCGCGGGGCGGTCCGGAGAGGTCATGCAGGCCGACAGCGGCCCGCCGGGCGCGCGGATCGCCGCGACGGCGTGGGTGAGGAAGTCCCGGTGCCACACGAACAGGCCGCTGAGGCCCGCTTCGGCGTCCTTGTGCTGCTGGTAGGCCAGCCACAGGGCGTGGAGCCAGGCCACGACGTCGTCGTGCTCCTGCCACTGCAGACACCACGGCGCAGCCGTGGTGACCTCCGCGCCGTAGACCGGCAGGAGGAAGTCGTCGACCCAGTCGGACAGTGCGTCGAGTTCGTCCTCGTACTCCTCGCCCTCCAGCTCCAGGATCGGACGCGGCTCCGGTGGCGCTGCCGCCGGGGGCGGGCCGCCGAGCCCCGGCATGCCGAACGCGGCGAATGGCGAGGGACTGGGGGGCGGCGCGGAGGCGAGGTGGTCGAGCTGCCGGGCCTGCTGCGCCGACTGCTCCATCAGCCGGCGCACGCTCGCCTCGATTCCCTCAAGGTGAGCGTCCGGCACGCGAACCGGATCCATCTCTGCCTCGGCTGGCGGTTCTACGGATTCAGGCAAATCTGGCCTCCTGGAAGGACTGGGGGAAGGAAGGGCGTGACGCGAACGAAGCAGGCAGGCAGAACCGCAGACGGGATTTCACCCACGCACCAGGGTGCGGCGCGCAGGCGCGTAACCCTCTCCAAGTGCCGGTAAGAGAGAGACGGTTGGCGTGTCAGACCGTCAGGCCCACGTCGTTCTGGGTGAGGGTCTCGCGGACGGTCTTCGTGAGCCGGTCGGCCGCGATCGAGGCGTAGTGCTTGGTCTTCTCCACGCCGATGAAGTCCCGCCCCTCCAGCAGAGCGGCGACGCCGGTGGAGCCGGAACCGGCGCAGAAATCGAGCACCGTGCCGCCAGGCGGTGCGATCTTGACCAGCTCGCGCATCACCTCGACCGGCTTCTGGGTGATGTGCTGGCGCTGGGCGCCTGACGGCTGCGAGGCGGAGTACAGGCCGGGCAGATAGACGGGATTGGCCGAGCCGTCGATCGCGCCCTTCGACGCCCAGACAATGAACTCGCAGTTCTGGGTGAAGCGGCCCTTCTGGGGCCGCGCCTGGGGCTTGTGCCAGGCCAGCACGCCCCGCCACAGCCAGCCAGCCGCCTGGATCGCGTCGGTGGTGACCGGCAGCTGGCGCCAGTCGGTGAACAGCAGCGCGGTGCCCCCGGTCTTCGTGAGCCGGTGTGCTTCGGTCATGATCTGGGTGAGCCAGAACCCGTAAGAGCGCTGGTCCATGTTCTCGCCGGTGAAGTCAGGCAGGGTGTGCTTGGCGTCGGCAGAGGTGTACTTCTGCTTCGCGCTGCGCGAGGTGCGCTCCTTCGCCGTGCGCCCGCCCGAGTTGTAGGGCGGGTCGGTGATCACGGAATCGACGCAGTCGTCCGGCAGACCGGCAAGGACGCTGAGGGCATCGCCCTGGTGCAGGGAAAAAGACAAAGAGAAACCCCGATTCGGGTGGGAACAGGCCGAGATGAATAACCCGTCGCGCACGTGAGAAGCCGGTGGGCCGAAAGAACGTGGGCATGAAGAAGCCCAGGGCCACACACCGGGGAGGGCGAGGGGAGTCCCAAAACTGTAGAGGCGAATCGGCCGCCGACCAAGAAGTGCGAGCGTGAGGGGTCGAATTCCGACCCCTCACGCCCACTTTTTGGTCGACCGCCAATCTGGGCCTAGTGTTTTAGAACCGCCCGGCGCACACACCGCCGCTGGCCCACTCCCATCCTTTGCCGCGCGGAGGTTCCCCCTTTGCCCCGGCACACCTGACCCACCACTGGTCCGCTATGCGAGCGGCAACTCGCTGCGGACCGGCCTGACCAGATCGCCCACCCCGGCCGCCGCGGCCCCTTTCCACCACGCCTTGCGCACGCGGCGGACGGACCTTGCGCCCGAAGGACTGCTTCATGACATCTCGCCACCCGCCCCTGCCCGAAAACGCTGGCCTGCGGCCGGGCTGCCGCGGTTGAAGGCGCTCGCCGCCGGCATCGGCGTCGTCGTCCTCTCCCCGTTCCTTCTCGCCGGCACCGCCGCCATGGCCGCGGCGGCAAGCGACGCCGGCCAGACCGCCTCCTGCAACAGCACCGGCACGTCCATCGACACCGCCGCCGTCGCCAAACAGGTGGCGGCCATCCTCGGCGGCAAGGGCGCCGCCAAGGACGTCCACGTCGAGGGCCTGGAGCTGCCCAACGAGCAGATCCCCAACGCCAAGACCATCGTCGCCACCGGCATCTCGCTCGGCGTGCCCGCCCAGGGCCAGGTCATCGCGCTTGCCACCGCCATGCAGGAATCCCGCCTGCGGAACCTCAACTACGGCGACCGCGACTCGCTCGGTCTGTTCCAGCAGCGGCCCAGCCAGGGCTGGGGCACTCCCGAGCAGATCCGTGACCCCGTTTACGCCTCAACCAGGTTCTACAAGGCGCTGCTTGAGGTTCACGGCTGGCAGCAGATGACGGTCACCCAGGCTGCCCAGGCCGTCCAGGCGTCCGGTCTTCCTGATGCGTACGCACAGTGGGAGCCGCTCGCCCGCGCCCTGCAGGAAGCCACCGTCAAAACCCTGCCGGGCAAGGGCAAATCCAACACGTCCAAGAACACGACCAGCACCGCGCAGACGGCTTCCACCGGCTGCACCCCGGGCCAGGACGGTTCCCCGTGGGGCACGATCCCGGAGGGCTCCGTGCCCAAGGGCTACACCATTCCCAAGGACGCCCCGCCGAAGGTCCGCACCGCCATCGACTGGGCCATGCACCAGCTCGGCACCCTGTACCAGTGGGGCGGTGACTGCACCAACCCGCACGGCCCCGACCCGATGGGCCGCTGCGACTGCAGCTCCCTGATGCAGCAGGCGTACGCCCACGCCGGCGTCCAGCTCAGCCGCACCACGTACACACAGGTCAAGGAAGGCAAGGCCGTTTCGCCGTCGGAACTGAAGCCGGGCGACCTGCTGTTCACCCGAGGGACCGCGGCCGTGCCCGAACACGTCGGCATGTACATCGGCGCAGGGCTCGTCATCGAGGCACCGCGTACCTCCAAGCCCGTCCGGATCACTCCGCTCGCGGACTGGGACGTCCTGGCCGCCCGCCGCATCGTCTCCTGACCCGCCGCGCCTCCCGCCCGGCCGCCCGAGCCGGGCGGGACCGGCCGGCCCCTCTCGCGCTCCGCGCCCTCTTCCTCTCTTCTCCCCGCCCTTCGCCAGGCCGGTAACCGGCCCTTGGCATGCAAGGAGTTCCGCCATACCCATGTCTCTCGCAGACCGTGCTGTCTCTCTCGCTTTCGACCCTGGCGTCAGCCCCAAGGAAGGCGGCCTGCCGGGCCTGTCCGTTCTGAAGGACGTCGTCAGCAGCATCAACCTCTTCGGCATCGTGGCCGTGGTCGGCGCCCTGGCCGTCTCGCTGGGTGTGTGGGCCTGGGGCCACCACACCGGCGGCCACCAGGCCGAAGCCAACGGCAAGAAGGGCGCCGTCGTCGCCGCCGGCGCCGCTCTGGGCCTGGGCGCCGCCAACGGCATCGTCGCCTTCTTCTCCGCCCTGGGATCGCAGGTCCACTAGATGCCGAACCCCTTCACCTCACTGTCGGGCTACGGCGCCACGTGGTCGGCCAAGCGCCGCATTTTGATCATCGCCGTGGTCATCACCGCGCTGCTCGCCGTCGCCGGCACCGCCGCCTGGTTCACCGGCAACGGCGGAGGCCGCCACGAAGGCAGTACCGCACCGTCCGTGACGGACAGCACCGCGCCCTCCGCGGATCCCGCACCGTCGGCGACGTCGTCGGGCACCGGGTCGGTGCCCAAGCCGCCGCGGATCAGTGATCCCCTCGCCTACGCCAAGGCCGCCGCGCTGATGCTGTGGTCGTACGACACCCGTACCACCAGCCGCGACCAGGAACTGGCCGGCATCAACGCGTGGATGACCACCGAGGCGAAGTACACCGACTGGTCCTCGGTCACCGGGCAGGTCCCGGACCCGGTGCTGTGGTCGCGCATGCGCGACAACGCCCAGCGCGCCAGTGCCAAGGTCACCGACGCGCACTACCCGAGCGCGTTCAAGCAGGCCCTGGCCGATGACCCCTCGGCGATCACCGAGGCGTACATCTACTACGTCACCGTCACCGGCACGCAGCAGATCGCCTGGAAGAAGGGCGGCAGCGGCGCCGAGGACCGCGCCGTGACCCTGGCCGTGCAGTGCCGGCCCTCCCACGACTGCTCCCTGGTCGCCATCGCCCCCAGCGTCGCGCCCTGACCCCGACCCCCGTCTGAAAGGAGGGCCACCTCCCCTTGGGCTTCTGCGACCTCCCCCTCGCGGACAAACTGTGCGCCGTCGGCGACGCGGTCGACTTCGCCTCCGACCCCGGCAAGGCAATCGGCAACTGGATGGCCAAGAGCGCCGGTGAACTCGCCGCCGCCGCAGCCGACCTGGCCGCCAAGGCCGTCAACGCCACCACCAAGGTGGACCTGAACGCCGCCTGGTTCCGCGACAACTACGAAATGTTGCTGCCGATCGGCCTGATCATCCTGGTCGGCACCTTCTGCGCCCAGCTCATCAGAGCCGCCGTCAGGCGTGACGGACAAGCCCTCACCCAGGCATTCACCGGCACCATGTCCGGCGTCCTGTTCGCCTTCTGTGCCATCGCAGGCACCACCGTCGCCATCGAAGTGGTCGACGCGCTCTCCGACGGCCTGTTCTCCTCCGCGCACCTGTCCATCGAATCCGCTGTGCGTCGCATCGTCCTGGTCAGCCAGATCGGTGCCCTGTCCGGACTGGGCTGGCTGGTCGCGGTCATCGCCGGACTCGGCGCCGCAGTGGGTGCGTTCTTGTACTGGTGCGTGATGATGGTCCGCAAGGTCGGCATCCTCGTCCTGGTCACCCTCGCCGTGTTCGCCGGCGCCGGTGGCGGCTGGGAGGTCGCCCGCCGGTGGCGCAGGGGCTGGATCGAGGCCACCGCCACCCTGGTGATCAGCAAACTGCTGATGACGATCATCTTCGTGCTCGGCATCACCGCCATGGGTAAAACGGACTCCAAGGACGGCCTGGCCGCGCTCGCGGACGTCATGTCCGGCATCGTGATCATGGTCTTGATCCTGTTGTGCCCGTACGCGACGTTCAAGTTCGTGCACTGGGCCTCTGAGGGCACCAACGGCGAGGACATCCACCGTGCCGGCGGCGCCGGCGCCCAGATGGCCCGCCAGCACGCCGAACGCGCCGGACGCAAGGCCGCAGCGGCAGCAGCCACCGCCGGAACCGGCGGCGCGGCAGCCGGAGCAGGCGCCGCCCCGCAGGGCCCCGACGCGGTGCCCGGCGGCTTCCCCGGCGACATCGCCCCCACCAGCAAGGGCCCCGGTCAGGACAGCAGCAAGTCCAGCAGCAGCTCGGGCGAGTCCTCTGGCGGCGAGGGGGTCAAGAACGGTCTGGAGAAGGCCGTCCAGCCCCCGCCGATGCGGCCGAGCGATGACACCAGCGGCCAGGTCGGCGGCAGCCCCGGCTCCGGCGGCCCGGGATCACCGTCCGGCCAGGGCGGCGGATTCATGTCGGTTCCGCCGACCGGCGTGGGCACGCCCCCGCCGCAAGGCGCACCGCCGGCTCCGGCCCAGGGCGGTTCGGCCACCGGGCCCGCAGCACCGCCGTCTCCGCCGCCCACCGGCATCTGACCCTTCGCCCGTTGAGGCCGGGGGCGGGACGCACCACCATCCGGTGCGTCCCGCCCCGCGCGCCTCCTCCCGGAACAGCACTCATGTCTGATCTCTCCGTTGCCCCCCTCACGGTCAAATTCCCCCACCGATCCCGGCGCGGCATCCTTCTGGGCTTGTCCCTGCCCCAGCTCACGCTGGTGTCCAGCGCGTTGGCGCTGTTGCTGGTGACGGTGATGAGCACCGGCCTGGTCGGCGCCATCGCCCTGACTCCGCTGTGGGCGGCGGTCGCCGCCCTGGTCGCGGTCCGCCGCCACGGCCGCTCCCTGATCGACTGGGCCCCGATCGTCGCCCGCTACGCCCACCGCCGGCGCACCGGCCAGAGACTGTGGCTTGCCCGGCCGGTCTCCCGCCCGAGGCAGGACGGCCTGCTCCACCTGCCCGGCACCACCGCCTCCCTGCGCGTGGTCACCCCCGGCGATTCGGCAGGCGGGGCCGCCGCGGTGCACGACCCGCACCGCCAGACCCTCACCGCCGTCGCCCGCGTCTCCTCCCGCGCCTTCGCCCTGCTGGACCCCGCCACCCAGAACCACAACGTCAACGGCTGGGGCCGCGCGCTCGCGGGCATTGCCCGCACCGGGCATGTGGCCACCGTGCAGGTCCTGGAGCGCACCGTGCCCGACTCCGGCGACACCCTCGCCCGGCACTGGGCCCAGCAGGGCCGCCCCGAAACCCCCGTGGCCGGACAGGTCTACTCCGAACTCGTCGCCTCCGCAGGCCCGGCCGCCGCCCCGCACGAGGCATACCTGGCCATCTCGTTGGACATGAAGGCCGCCAAGCGGCTCATCAGCCAGGCCGGCGGCGGACTGCCCGGCGCGTTCACGGTGATGGAGCAGACCACCGCCTCCGTCGCGCAGGCCGCCCGCAGCGCCGGACTGATGGTCACCGGCTGGCTCACCGCGCGGGAGGTCGCCGCGGTCGTCCGCACCGCCTACGACCCGAAAGCACTCTCCAGCCTGCAGCAGTGGTCGGAATCCGGCCGGGCCGAGGCCGACCCGGCCGCCGCCGGCCCCGTCGTCCAGGTCGAGGAGTACGACCGGGTGATCACGGACACCGCCCGGCACGCCACCTACTGGATCGAGAACTGGCCCCGCACCGAAACCAGCCCCGGCTTCCTGCACGGGCTGATGTTCACCGCCGGCGTCCGCCGCAGCCTGTCCCTCATCTACGTCCCCCAGGGGCTCGAGTCGGCGCTGCGCGACGTGCAGCGCAAGAAGGCCGCCATCATCGCCGACGCCAACGAACGCGCCCGCCGCGGCCAGGTCGACAACGAAGCCGACTCCATCGAATACGCCGACGTCAAGACCCGTGAACGCCAGCTCATCGCCGGCCACGCCGACGTCGCCCTGACCGGCCTGCTCACCGTCTCCGCCGAGACCGACGCCCTGCTCGACGCGGCCTGCGCCCAGATCGAGACCGCCGCCGTCACCGCCCAGGTCGACCTGCGGCGTCTGAACTTCCAGCAGCCCGATGCCTTCGCCGCCGCGGCACTCCCCCTCGCCCGCACCACCCTCTAAGCCCCCCGGGAACCGCACTGACACCGATCAACGACCCCGACGGTCTCCTGCGCGAACTGCAGGCCCTGCTGACCTCCTGCGAGGAACTGGCCGCCCGCCACCGCGCCGTCCTCGACCAGTACCGTGACCCCGACGGGGAGGTGATCGAGGAGAAGCTGCGTGAATACGACGACGACCGTATCACCACGGCGATCGAGGCCAGTGACCACCTCGACACGGTACGCAGCCGCCTCGCCCATCTCCTCGGCCCGCCGGCGCCCCGCCCTTTCACCCTGACGTTTGCCGGTCATGAGCGGCACGCAGGCGAAGCCCCCACAAGTTTCGTCGTCAACGCCATGAACCTCGACGACGCCGCCCGCATCCTGGCCGGCCTTCCCAGCTGGCATGAGTGGTACCTGGCTGACGCCGGGACCCCTGACGGTCAGGGCGCGGACATCATCTACCTACCGGAGCAGAGCCATCCCGGCCTCCCGACGCGCGGCGCATACGTGGACCTGCGCGACGAGCAAGAAGCCGCTGCGGTGCCTGCGACCGGCGTCACCCGAACATCACGCGCCCGCCTCTCCGTTCCCGTAACCAGCTCGCCTCTGACCCCCGCTCCCGCCTCCCCGGCGGCAAGGACCTCCCATTGACCCAAATCCGTCCCAGCGAGCCCGACTCGCACCCCTACCTGCGTGCTGCCACCGCAGGCATCCGCCGTCACACCCGCGCCCTCAGCCGCCCCGAGCCTGCGCATCCGCCGGACCGGACGCACCTCGACACCCTCCACGCCCACCTCACAGAACTGCACCGGCTCCTCGACCAGCTGGCCGAGGCGGCACGGCCCCCGCATCCCGCAGCCGGCCGGCACCTTGCCGCAGCACGCACCGGGCTGTGGCAGGCCACCACCGACATCCACGCGGCCTTCCACCTTCTGCCGGCCGCGTCCGCAGACCCCGCCGAGTGCCGCCCCGGGCAGCTCCCCGAAGGGCCTCCCTTCCTCACCATCTGCCAGCGCCATCTCGCCGCCGGGCACATCGTCCGCCGCAAGACCACCCCCACCGACCTGCACCGCGCACCGCACACCACCTCGTGCGCGCGATGAGCACCACCCGCCGAATCGAGCGCCCCCGATGAACCACCGGCCCGCCCGCCGCGCCCGCCGCGCCTCGGCCTCCCCCCTGTTCACCCCCCACGGCACCGACCGCGCCGCCCGCAAGGCCGCCCGCCGCCAGCTCGCCGAAGCCGAAGCCAAGGCCCGCGCCCAGGCCGCCGCCCACCCGGCCGGCCAGGAACCCGCCGAGCAGGAAACCCCCGCACCGGTCTACCCCCTTGCCGGGCGCCCCGGGCCGGCCTCCGCCCGCGGCAACAAGCTGCGGCTGCCCGCCCACCGCATGACCACCGCCACCGCCTCCGGCGCATACCCCTTCCTCGCCGAAGGCGGACTCGGCGCCGAGGGCATTTACATCGGCCGCGACGTCCACGCCGAAGCCTCCTTCTGCTTCGACCCCTTCGCCCTGTACGGCAAGATCGAGGGCTTCACCAACCCCAACGTCCTGCTCGCCGGCGTCATCGGACAGGGCAAGTCCGCCCTGGCGAAGTCCTTCGCCCTGCGGTCGGTCGCCTTCGGATACCGCGTCTACGTCCCCTGCGACCCCAAGGGCGAATGGACCCCGGTGGCGACCGCGCTCGGCGGCACCTCCATCGCCCTCGGGCCCGGCCTGCCCGGCAAGCTCAACCCCCTGGACGCCGCCCCCCGCCCCCACAGCGTCTCCGAGACGGACTGGGCGGGCGAGATCCGCAAGCGCCGCCTGCTGCTGCTCGGCTCCCTGGCCCGTACCGTGCTCGGACGGGACCTGAAGCCGATGGAGCACACCGCGCTCGACGTCGCCCTCGACGCCGTCGTCACCCACGCCGCCGCTACCGGCCGCACCCCGCTGCTCGGCGACATCGCCGCCACCCTCAACAACCCCGCCGCCCTCGACACCGCAGGCGGCAGCATGTCCGGGCACCTGGGAGATGCCGCTCGCGACCTCGCTCACGCCCTGCGCCGCATGGTCCACGGCGACCTCGCCGGCATGTTCGACGCGCCCAGCACCGTGGCGTTCAACCCGAACTCGCCGATGCTGACCATCGACCTGTCCCGCCTGGGCGGCTCCGGCGACGACACCGCCCTCGTTCTCGCCATGACCTGCGCCTCCGCCTGGATGGAATCCGCCCTCACCGACCCCCGCGGCGGCAGACGGTGGATCGTCTACGACGAAGCCTGGCGCCTGATGCGCCACCCCGGCCTGCTGCAGCGCATGCAGTCCCAGTGGAAGCTGAGCCGTGGCCTGGGCATCGCGAACCTGATGGTCATCCACCGCCTGTCCGACCTGCTCACCGCAGGCGACGCCGGATCCCGCGGACGCGCTCTGGCCGAGGGCCTCCTGGCCGACTGCTCCACCCGCATCATCTACCGGCAGGAAACCGACCAACTCCACGCGGCAGCCGCCCTCTTGGGCCTGACCTCCGTCGAGACCGACGCCATCGCCCACCTCAACAGGGGCCGCGGACTGTGGAAGGTCGCCGGACAATCATTCATCGTTCAACATCTTTTGCATCCCCACGAGCTGTCGCTGTTCGACACCGACGCACGGATGCATTGAAAAGTTCCCCTTTGTCCATAAGGAGCCCGCAATAGAAACCCATCCCATCACCGAACTCTTTCCCCAGCTCGACGAGGACGAGCTGCGTGCTCTCGCCGACGACATCCAAGCACGCGGCTTGCTGCATCCCATTGTTCGCGACCCCCAGGGTCGTCTCCTCGACGGACGCGGCAGGCTCGCTGCATGCGAAATCGCCGCCGTGGAACCAAGGTTCACGACCTACGAGGGAAGCGACCCCCGCGGCTACGTCCTTTCGGTGAACCTCCGTCGCCGCAACATCACCAAGGGGCAGGCGGCGATGATCTCCGCCAAGGCCCGTTCAGAATCTGAACACCAGCCGTGCTCAGACTCTGAGCACTCCACACGTTCAGTTTCTGAGCAGACCGGCCTGTCCCTGGGACGGATCAGCCAGGCCAACGTGGTGCTCCAGCATGCCGCGGACCTCGTGGAGGCGGTCATCAGCGGCGCCATGGGCCTGGACGAGGCGTATGCCATCGCTCGGGAGAACAAGGCCAAGGCCAACTCCGCCGAGGTGCAGCTCGCCCGACTGCGGCAGGAGGACCCCGAGCTGGCCGACCGGGTCGTCGAGGGCCACCTGACGCTCGCCGGCGCATGGGCAGAGCGCACCGAGCGCGTCGAGGAGGACAAGCGCCAGCGCCGCGTGGCCACCCGGCTGCTGGACGAGGTGGTCCCGCCGCTCGCCCAGGCCCGCGGTACCCGGACGTTCAGCCGGTACGACCCTGCGTTCGCCAGCGGCTCGCCAATCACCCGTGAGACCATCGCGCACGCCATGACAGCGCTGGCCGAGATGGACCAGGTCTGGCAGGAGCGTGACCTGCCGTGACGAGCGCCGCCGACCTCCGCCTGCAGCAGATCGTCGAGCAGAGCGCGGTTGCTCTGACCGACGCCACCGGCCGGTTCCACAAACGCCACCTCACCGATGCGGTGCGCGAACAGCTCGCACGCGAGGACCTCGACCCGCACATCAAGTCCGCCGCCCTGGACAAGCTCGCCCAGAGCCTCGTCACCGGGTTCGGCGAGCAGCGCAATCCACGCCGCAGGCGGACCAACCGGCTCTTCCATCCCCAGTACGTCATCAAGCTGGGCAACGGAATCTGGGTATGGATGGCTCGCGCCACCGACTCCGACATCGTGGAGTGGCGCCGACTGTCGAGGAAGAACCGGGCGCGCGTCGACCTCGCGGACAACGAGGTCCAGGACTACGCGGACGAAGTCCTCGCCGCCTTCCGTGCCCATACCGACATCGTCTACCTCGAAGACCTGGAGCGTGCGGTCTTCGGCTATGAGGAAGACAGCGCCGATCAGGCCGGCCTCCTCGGACCGTGACCAGCACGGGTTACGACATCCGTCCTGGCCGACAACGGACGCACGAACCTTCAGGCATTCCTCGCCAGTTCCTCACACCACCGGCACGAAAGCCGAGCCGAACCCGTAGCCGACGAGCCGAAGGCATCAACCGCCCCGCCTTCTTCAAGGAGAAATCCACCCGATGCAGCGCCCACCGAACCTGACGGACGCCGAATGGGCCGAATGGCTCCAGTGCCAGGAAGAGGAGGACGAGCTGCTGGCCCAAGTCGCCGACCGTGAAGCCCAGCTGGAAACGGGCCTGATCAACGCGTACGACGAGTACGAGTTCACCTGGAAGTACGCCGGCGGCGACCGCCGGTCGCACGAGGAGGAGCCGTCGACAGCCCAGCCCGACCCGGCCACCCCGCCTCGCCACCCAACGCCCGCCTATGGCTGCAGCCCGGGTCTCCCGCCGGGCCCGCCGCGCACCGCCCGCGCCCTTCGCCTCCCGTTCTGAGCCCACAACTCACGCCATCGCCCCGGCGGCCCCCCTTGGAGCACATGAACGCCTACCGCACCGACCTGGCTACCTTCGCCGACGCGCTCGCCTCGCGCCTGCCCGGCGAATGGACCAGCCAGTACCACCAACACACTCAATACAAGGACCAGTTCCCCCTCAGCGACCGCGTCTGGGACTGCGGACATGTCCAGTGGGCCCTCACCGAATTCGTCCTCGGCCACCACTGCACGCTGACCGGTCCGGACGACCAGCAGTTGTGCGTCATCGACCGACCGCTGCACCGCCACCAGTTCCTCGTCGCCCCCCTCGCACCCGAGGACGGCGTCAAGCCACACCACTTCGACGGTGTGGCCGAACCGAACGGAATCAAGGTCACCAGTGATCCGGCTCGCGCTGCCGCCGCGGTCATCCGCCGGGTCCTAC
The DNA here is from genome assembly GCF_053597455.1 of Streptomyces sp. NPDC001393. NCBI lineage: Bacteria > Bacillati > Actinomycetota > Actinomycetes > Kitasatosporales > Streptomycetaceae > Streptomyces > Streptomyces sp. NPDC001393. The sequence continues at coordinate 22,212 of NZ_JBSFIH010000064.1, read as the reverse complement.
CCCGCTACCGGTACGCGCTGGCCTTCGTACGTCACAACGCGGCCCGCCAGCCGGAGCCTGCGCACCGGCCCGGACCGCCGCAGGTGGCACGCGTGGTCACCCTGACCTGGTATTCGGACGGCGCCCTCGGCACGCCGTACGCAAGCGTCCCCGAGGACGCCCGCACGACGCTGTACACCCTCGGCTTCCAGTACCACCCCCACCAGGCCGCGTTCCTGCTGCCCGCCGCATACGGCGAGGACGGCCGCGCTGTGCGCGTGCAGGCCCTGGTGCACCAGCTCGCCCACCGCGGCATCGGCGTGAACCTCCGCCACATCACCGCACCCACCACCACCTCCCCTGGCCCGGCCGTCCCCGCACCGACCAGCGTCTTCGCGCCCGGCCGACACCGGTAAGCCGACCGCCGGCCGCACCCGCCCCTTCTCTCTTCCACAACCTGGGGAAAACGGCCGCACCTGGCTCGGCATAACCGGAACGCCGCGTCTTCAACTACCGCGCGCCTGCCCGGATACGGCTGTCGCCGCACCCGCACCGCGGCAGCCGTATCCGGGCGCCCCGCCGCTTCAAGGAGCCCCACCCCGATGCAGCACCCCGACTTCGAGCTGTACGACAACGTCGGCCGCGATGCCGACCAGATCACCGCCGCCCGCTACGGCATCGCCACCCGAGACGACCTGCTGCGCTGGGCGAAGCGGGACGCCGAGCCGTTCCTGGCCCAGCACCCGCTGCCCAAGCAGGACCTGCCGAGCCCCGACCTTCGCCCCTACCTCGATGCTCTCGCCGCCGCCGAGACACCAGCGCAGGCCAGTGCGGTCACCCGACACCTGCTGGATGCGGCCGAACCGGTGCTCCAGGCGGTGAGCGACTACCTGGTGGCCGCCGCCCGCTGGCGCGGCCAGAACCGCGGTGCGGAACCGGGGTCCCCGCCCAAGATGCTCATGGCAGCGGCCAGCCGCAGCCTGTCCGTGCTGGCCATCGCCGACCAGGCGGACCTGGCGGCCCTGCGCGCCGCATACGACCCGGCACCGACCCCGCCGGCCCCGCCCCACAGGCCGACTGGGCCCGGCCTTCCCCCGGCCCCGCCCGGCACCCCTCCCGCCAGCCCGACACACGGCCGGTAGCCACCACCAGAAGAAGACCGCGGCCCCATCGTGGACTGGACCACCGATGCCCGAGCCCGTTTCAGCGACAGCTACGCGCGGTGGAAGCCCAGCCAGCCCATTCCCGCCACCGTCCGGCTCCGCGCCACTCAACCCAACGCCGCGCCTGCCCAGCCGGCAGCCGCGCCCGCCTCCACGACCCGGTCCAGCGCCCGCCGCTAGCCCCGCTCCGCCCGGTCCTCGCCCCCGCCCTGGAGAACTCCCTGTCTCAGTACACCCGCCCTAAGATCACGGTCGTCATCGCCACCCAGCTCCGGTCCGACCGCCTGCAGTACCTGGCCGCGATGCACGCCAGCCTGCAACGCCAGGGCGTCCCCTGGGAGGCTGTTGTCACGATCGACGGCGCCGACCCCGCCCGACTACCGCAGCCGCTCGCGGCAGACCCCCGCGTCCGCACCCTCGCGCTGCCCCGCGCGGTGGGAGCCGCCTGTGCCCGCAATCTTGGCCTGAACGAGGTGCGCACCGAGTACGTCAACTGGGCTGACGATGATGACGAGTTCACCACCGACGCCATGGCCGCGCGGCTGACCGCGCTGGAGTCGACCGGGGTTGGCTGGTGCGCCGGATGGAGCGAGGACCTCCACTCCGACGGGTCGACCACACTGTGGCGCTGCCCGACGCCGCCCGGTCGGCACGAAGCAGGGGATGTGTGGACGTACTGGCGCTCGCCGGCGCACACCATCCCGATCGGGCCGACCACGATCCTCGCGCGCACCGAGCTGGTGCGGGCCGCCCCGATGGGCGGCCTCGTCCAGGGGGAGGACTACTGCGCGGCTGTTGGCGTCACCAGCCTCGCTCCCGGGATCCTGCTGCCCCAGGCAGTGTACCGATACCGCAAACATGCAGGTCAGATGACGGCCCAGCAGGGCTATGACCAGTTGGAATCCGCCGCCCGCGAGCACGCCTGGCAGTACGGTCGCAGCCTGCGCACCGCCCTCCGCCGTGAGGTGCCCTCCCATGGCTGACGCCCAGATCGTACTCGCCTACAGCCGGGATGCCGGCATCGTCGCCATCCCATCCGGCACGAAGTACGAGGCCGCGCGCACCGCACTGGAGACATCCGGGTTCCAGCGAGGCGACGCCGGCGTATATCGCCTGGCGGCCGACGCCCCGGACGCCTCCCGCGCCACCGTGGCCGACCTGGTCCGCTCGGCCGATACGCACGGCGTGAAGGTGACGACCAGCAGCCGGCGCTTCATCGGAGACGCCGCCCGGGACATCGCCCGTGTCCTGCCAGGCCAGTGGGACACCCAAGTCGAGCTGTACTGCCACCCCGTGTGGCAGGAGGACCTCGTGCCACATCTGTGGGACAGCGGCGAACTCGGCCGCGCCGTGCAGACCGAACGGATCCCCTACGCCGCCACCCTCACCGATACGGCATCGGACACCACCCTGCTGCTCATCGAGCGCCCCGACCACCAACTCCACTACCTCGTGGGCGCCTTCGCCCCGGAGCCATTCGGGGAAGGGTACGGCGATCCACACGCCCCGCGCAGCATCGTCCTGCCGCCCTTCCCCGGCCGCGCCGCGAGGGAGATCACCGGCCGGTACCTGCCCGCCTACGACCGCGCCGTCCACGCCCGCCGGATCACCACCGTCGCCGGCGCCCTCGACCGCATCCGCACCGAGCACGACACCTGGGCCGCGATGGTCGCCTCCGGCCGGTACAGCGATGCCACCCCGCTGGGCATCGACGCGCTCGGCGCCGCGACCGCACAGTTCCTGGACAGCGCCTGGCGGGACTTCCTGACCGTCGTGGACCACGCTCCCGCGCTGCTGGACCGCTGCCGCCCCACCGCCACCCCGTGGCCCGAGGACACCGAGGCCCTGGCACATCTGGCCGACGCCCTCGGGGAGGCCGAGGCCGTGCGCGAGGAGCTGGCCTTCGCCCCGCTCACCCGCCCGGAACGCAACCTCCGGACGTGGCCGGCCATCACCACCTGGCTCACCCACAGCGAGCCGTTCCTCCGCCAGGCACAGGCGGCGACCCCGCACCCGGGCTCCGCCCTGACCGTCTCGGCGCCGCCCCGCGCCCTCCCGCCGGGCCGGCCCGCACCCCGCCGGTGACCCGCCTCTTCACCGAAAGGCTCCCATTGCCCCTGCCCCCTGACGCCTACTTCGCCTTCGGCACCCATCCGCACCACGGCTTCGTCGCCACCGTCACCCAGGCGATGCCCGCCCACCTGGCCCACTGGTTCCTCACCCGCGAGACCTTCGAGCCCGTACCCGAACGGCCCGGCATGTACCGGCTCACCGAGCCCGAGCGTGACGGCATGCGACGCACCCGCCAGGCCGTCCACGATCTGCGCCGCCACGGGTATGCCGTGCACGCCGACTACCTTCTCGACCCCGTCCTCACCCCCGGTCCGCGTCACAACCCCATGGCTGTCCCCGAGCACACCGAGCGGCGAGGCCGCATCGCGCGGGCCGCTGCCGGGCGCTCCCCGCAACGCGGCCCGGCACTGACCACCTCCCCGCCCTCGGCCCGGCCGATCCCGCCCAAGCCCGCCTACGCCCCCACCGTCCACCTGACCGCTTCCGCCACCGGACGCTCCCGATGACCGCCGAGCCGATCCGCATCCTCCGCGGGCAGGGTGGCGAGGTGGAAGTGGAAGGCCCGTTGGACCCTCTGGCCGCGGAAATCCTGCGCCGAGCACACTTCCTGTTCCAGCCGGCGCTGCGCGGCTACTGGATCCGGCTCCCGTTCGACCTGGGGCGCGACTGGGAGAACGAGCACGCGACGTGGGCGGCACAGATGCTCACCGCGGCCCGCTATTCGGTGGACCTCGACCCCGACCTGCGCGCCGCCGCCCCCGAGCAGGCCGCACCGCCGGCACCGGCACGTCCGCCGGTCATGACCGCGCAGGCCCCGCCCCGGCGCCGTGCCCGACGCTGACCTTCCCGACCACCAGGAGGAGCGATCAACCACACCCTCACGACCCGCGAACTCGCGGAGTGTGCACGCGGCTTCCGGCTGCGGATGGCCGTCATCGACCGCGAGACCCAGACCGCGCTGGACACCACCCAGGACCGCTACGGACGCACCGTCCACCACCACGCCGCGGCAGCCGCCCGCGCCCGCCGCAACGCCGCAGCCGCCGAAGCATACACCACGCACCTCGCCCCGCACGCCGCCGGACTGCTGGAGGCAGCCCGCAGCACCCTCGACACACTGCCGCCCGCCCGGCACACCACCGCCTGGCGAGCCCTGCTCGACTCCCTCACCGCCTCCCACGCCGAGATCACCCGAATCCTCGGCCGCCCCGCCGCCCCCGGCTCCACCGCCGAGCGCGAGCAGCACCAAGCCCTGTGGCCCCACCTCGCCCTCTGGGCGGACCACGGCTCACTCGCCGCCGACCTCGCCGACCAGCACCACCGGCCCGAAACCGGATCCGGCCTGACCGCCGAAGAAGCACAGAGGTGGACACACCAGGCTCAGGCCGCGCAGCGGCGGGGCGAGTTGGACCTGATCGAATCGTGGTACGCCGCCGACGGCCAGCGCATCACACTCGCCTACCTGGTCGAGGACGACACCTCGACCGTCATCGCCCTCACCGGCGACCCCGACGCGCCCGGCTGGCAAGTCATCGGGCACTACAGCGACGAGTACGCCGCCGGACGGGCGCTGCCCCGCCCCGTCCCACCCGGAGTCCTGCGGCCGGACACCTCGCGGTTCAACCGCCCGGAACCCGCACCCGAAGTGCCCCTGCACGAGCTGCTCCAGGACATCACCGAAGCCCGCTCCGCCGGCGACGTCTCCGAGACACTGCTCACCGCCACCCAGCACGGCTACGATGCAGGCCCGATGGTCCGCCTCCAGGAACTCCTCCACACCGCCGGCCATTTCGCCGCCGCGTTGGAGACCGTGCAGGGCCGGCAGATCGCCGCCCGCCTCGATGCCCTCGGCCGGCAACTGGACTTCCTCACCCGCGAAGTCAAGGACGCAGCCGAGGACCTCGGCGCCACCGTCGCCGTCCTGCCACCGCACCGCACCCCCACGCCGCCGCGGATCCGCCCGCGCCCCGCCCTGGACACCACACTCCCGCCGCCGCCTCCCCGCACCACGGCCCCCGCACACCACACGTAGCGCACCCCCTCTTCCCGTCCGGGCGGCGGCAGTCGGCCCTGACCGCCTCGACGGCCCCGGCACCGCGCCGCATCTCCAGCGCGGTGCCGGGCAGCCCGCCCCTCTTACCATCTCGTCCGCGGCGCCCCTGGCCGTTACCGGCACTCGCCAGGCCGATGACACCGGCATTCACCGTGCCGACGCCGGTGAACACCCCGAACCACCGGCATGCGCCTGTCCTGTCCCCGCAGGGCCGTGCCGCACCCCTGGCCGCGCCTGTCAACCGCGCCCACTACCAACCGACTTCAAGGAGAAATCATCTATGGCTGTCCGTACGCAGTGGAATGTCACACACGCTTGCGGTCACGAGGTCGTCCATGACCTGTCCGACCGCCCCGCAGACCGGCGCGCCGGATTCGCTCGCTGGCTCGAAGGCAAGGACTGCACGACGTGCTGGAAGGCGGCACGCGACGGCGACACCGCCTCCAAGGAACAGTGGCTGGCCGCCAAGCGCGCCGAGGAGCAGCAGGCCGCGAAGGAATGGGCCGAGCGCTTCGACATGCCGCCGCTGGAGGGCCCGGAGCGGGCCCTGGACTGGGGCGAGCGGTCCCGCCACCAGCTGATGACCGCCGCGCACACCGCCCTGGTGATCGAGGGCACGTGGGACGAGGCGGACTGGGCGGAGCTGGAGGAGAAGGCCCGCTCGGTCACCAGGGCCGGATGGTGGATCGATCAGAGGGACGCGCAAGGCGCTGACCTGCTGGAACTTCTCGACGCCGCCACCGAGCAGGACCGCGGGACGGAGAACCCGTTCCGCTGACGGCGACGGACCATACCCGACGATCGGCGGTTGGCCAACCGCTCCTTTCTCCGGACGATTGTTGCTCCCACCGCCACCCGATCCGCGTGGAGAGGACCCGCATGATCCCGCCTTCTTGGACTCCTCCTGCCCTCCCGGCGTTCTCGCCGACGCCCGACCCGCTGACCCCCGCCCGGGACATCACCCACGCCCACTTCCAGGCAGGCGACCAGGTCGTCGTCATCAAGGGCGTAGCCGGCGGGGAACTGTGGGGTGATGCGGTACACGTCGTCGCCCCGTCCTGGCACACCCCGACCGACGAAGACGGATGGCGGCTGCGTGACCCCACCGGCGGTGCGCAGACGTTCACCACCGCCCACCCCCGCTACCTCGTGCACCTGGGGCGCCCCTGCCCTGACTGCCTGATCTACCTGCGCGCTATGGAGGACTACCTCCTGCCGAAGTACGGCGGAAACGACGCGCTGATCGACTGCGGCTGGTACACCACCACGGCCCTGAACCAGCTCGTGCACATCGCCGACGCGCGGGGCGGCCGGTGAGCCTTCCCCGGCGCCGTCCCGGCCGTGCCCTCGCCATCCTGCGCGCCCGAGCCCGGGCCGCCATGAACCCAGCGGACCCGTTCTGGCCGTCCCGTCTGGCAGCGGACTTGCGCGAACTCGACGCGGACTGGCGGGAGTCGGCCGAGGTCTGCGCGGATGCCGCCTGGACGGCTCGCACCAGCGGACACAGCGTCTTGAGCCTGCTGAACCCGGTCCAGGTCATTGCGACCGGGGCGGATCCGGTGACCGACCGCACCGTGCGGCACCTTTATCTGAGCGCCCTGCGCTACGACTTCCGCTGCCCCTCCCTCCAAGCCTTCGTCGAACAGCTCCCGCAGACTGCCCGGGAGACGCTGGACTGCTACAGCCGGGCCCTGTACGCCTTCGCGCTGCTGGGCCAGTCCCGCCCCGACGGCCTGGTGGTGATGGACGAGGTCCTGGCCGAGGCCGGGGACCACGCCAAGACCGTGCACGTCCTCCTCCACGGCCTGTGGCTCGGCCAGCACCTGGACCATGGAGCCGAACGGCTCCTCGCCCTGAGCAGTCGGCCGCCCTTCGAGGCCGGGCAGGGCCCCATCGTGCTCTTCCGCAGGGCCGGCGCACTGCGCCGCCTCGGCCGATACGACGACGGGCTCGCCACGATCGACAAGGCCCTGGACCTTCTGCCACCGGGCGACACCGCGGTCCACGCCGACCTGGTACGCGAACGCTCCCTGATCGCCGCAGCCCACGACCTGCACCACCACCACGAGCACCAACTGGCCCCGGCAGCAGGAGGTACACCGGCGTGATCCCACGCGTCAACGAGCGGACCAACGCCCCGCACGATCCGCTCAGTGAGGCGTTGGGACGGGATGTGCCGATCGAGGGGGGTCTGCCGGAGCACTCCGTCGTCGCTTACTGGCCGGGCCTGGACTCCTACACCCTGGAGGACGAGCAGGCGACGTGGACTGCGGCCCAGTGGGCCGAGCATCTCGAAGACCCGCTGCTGGAGCACCCGTTCGCCACCAGCCCGCGCGGGGACCGGCGGGCGATCTTCCACCTCGTTGTGCGGCTCCATCCCGACGACCGTGACCTGGCCGCTGCGGAGTGGGCCGAGGCCGCCCACCGTCTGGCCCGTGCCGCCGGCGTCGAGAGGCCCGGCGACACAGGCGGCTGCCACTGGATCGCGGTGCAGGGCAAACCCGGGCGCCTCGATGTGATCGCCAACCTGATCAGGCTCGACGGCTCTTGGCAGCAGCAGCCCGCTGACCTTGGGCGACGTCTCGCGCACGAGGCTCGCCGCATCGAGCAGGACCTGCACCTGATCGCTCCCGCACCCCAGGCCCGATCGGTGCCGACGGCCTCGGCCCAGCTCGCGGAAGTCCTCACCCAGCTCGCCGATGAGCATTCCGGCCCGCTGGCCGCCGTACGGGGCCTGGTCGAACACACCGCCCACCGCATCGCCCGCCACCCCGGCGGCGCCGGAGCCGACGCGGCCCACCGCCTGGAGCTGATCGCCTACCGCCTCCACGGCATCCAGCAGGACCTCGACGCCACGGCCGCCCACCTCACCACCGCGCCCCGCCCGCGCACTGCCACTCCGGCACCGGCCGCTGCCCGGGCCACCGCACGACGATCACCGTAGGAGAAACGTTCCCTTTGCCCCTTGCCGACCGGTTCCTGACCATCCACCGGGACCCGCACTCTGAGGAGGTCCTCGCCCGCGGCGGAGATGCCGAGGCTCACAGCGTCCTGCAGCGCGCGGGCTTCATCCCCGTGGTCCGCGTCCACGAGTCCTACCACCGCGCTCCCACCGGCCTTGACGAGGACGACGAGAGGCAGCTGGCGGCTGAGGCCGTGGCCCGGCTTCGGGCCGTCGGCTACCACGTCGACTGCGACCTCGGCTTCGACACCGACCGCCGCCCGGCCCGCGACCTGCCCCTCGGCGCTGCGGTCGCCCAGCTCGCCGAGCGCATCCGCCAGGCCACCACCACCGACGAGGCCGCCGGCGCACTCACCGAGCTGACCGCCTCCCACGACGGCATCCTCGCCGCCATCGACCAGATCCTCACCGCCACGGCCGAGTTCCACGACGGCCTCGGTGATGCGGCCGATGCGCACATCGCCCGGCGCCTGCGCTACCTCGCCGACGAACGGCTGCATGTCATCCGTACCGACCTCGCCCACACCCGCGACGCGCTCGCCGACCGGCACGCCCCGCACCACGGCCGCAGCACCTGCAGCGAACAGGTCCCCGCCCACGAGCGTGAACGGTCCGCCGTGTGCGCCTGCCCACCGCCGCCGCGCTCCGCTCCCGTCGCGCCCCCGCCGCCCGTGGCCTCGCGGGTGCGCCGCTGACCCCGCCCCACCTCGTTCAAGGACACCATTGCACGACCACGAAGATTCCGGGCGCCTCGCCTCGTTCGCCGACGTCCTCGCCGGCGAACTCCCCGACACCTGGACCAGCACCCACCACCCCACCGCGCACAAGGACGATCTCGCCGAACTGGCCGACCGCATCTGGGACATGGACCTCGTCGCCGAGTCCCTCGCCCAGCATCCCCTCCGCGAGGCAGCCGTCCTGACCCGCACGGACGGTGCTCAGCTCGCCGTACTCGACCGGCACGACAAGCGCGACGGATTCCTCATCGCCGCCATCGCCCCTGCCAGCCTCCCCGACGAGGCGTACCGCGGCATCCGTGAACCCAACGGCATCGCCGTGAGCGATGATCCGTTCCACAGCGCCGAGCTGGTCGCCGGCGACCTGCTGGCTCGCTACGACGCAGCCCTCGCCCAGGCCCGCCACAACGCCCGCGCCGACGTCCAGCCCTCGCAGCCGGACCGCGTCGTTTTGACCTGGCAGTCCGACGGCAGCCTCGCCGCCGCGCCCGCCGGCGAAACAGCCGCCGCAGTGCTGGCCGCCAACGGCTTCGTCCACGACCTGCAGACGGGCATATACCGGCTCAGCGGCGACGACACAGCGGTGCAGGCCCGGGCCGTACGCGCGGCAGGCCGGCAGCTCGACGCCTGCGGCATCGCCACCGCGCTGCAGCACCCTTCCGGCCGGATCGCGCCCACCGCGACACCGCCTGCGCCGCCGCCTGCCCCGGCTCGCGCGTCGGCTATCAGGGGCAGATGAGGAGATCCTCCTCGCGCGCAACCGCCCCGTAGCACAGCCGATGGCCGGCGTCGGCAGCATCAATGCCCGCCCTGCCGTCCGGCGCGGCCGGTAGCACCGATCGGCGGCCCCGGCGCCCGGGCCGGGGCCGCCCCGCCCGCATCCCCGACCGGAGCCCCCTGTAACACCCCATACTCCACCACCGATCCGTCGGCATCTCACGCCGCGCCTCGCGACAGCGCTGTTCCGCCCCTACCTGCGCACCTGCATACCCACTGGCCCGCACCGTCTGGCTGGCGCACGCCCCGAGGCGCTCCCCGGCGATGCCGGGCGCACCGGCCACCACCGCTGATCCCCAACCCCCTGCCCAGGAGGAGCATGCCCGACCCCATCTCGTACCCGCTGCGCCTGGCTGATGAGATCACCCGTCAGCTCGGCCAGCTCGCCGACCACCTCGCACACCTCCCCCCGCATCAGGCCACGCAGGTCATTGCCCGCGTGGTGGACGCCGAAGACGGAGTCCTCGGCGGCGTCACCCGCCTGGTCGCCACCAGCAGCGTGTTCGCCAAGGTCCAAGCCGAGCGCGGCGCGCTGCCGCCGGAGGTGTGGCTCGCCCTCGGGCGCGCCGCCAATGAACTCGACGCCATCGGCGGGGACCTGGACGAACACCACGACCACCTGCACCAGGTCAGCACCCTCACCGGCGTCGGGACTGCGCAGCCGCCACAGCCCGCCCCACTCGTCATCCGGCGGCGCCGATGAGCAGGAAGCAGTGGCAGGGCTGGGGCCCGGGCGAGCAAGCCGAACAGCATTACCTCGTCGAGCCCCGCGCCGTCGCCGGCGGCGGCGACCTGCGCCACGTCTCAGAGTTCCTGCGCGCCTCCGGCTGGCGTGATGCCTCCAAGCCGGGCGGTCCGCTGCTCATGGAGAGCCCCGACCGCGCCGTTCGCATCAGCTACGACCCCTATATCCAGCCGGGCGGGTGGACCATCCACGGCAAGGCGACCGGGCAGCAGGAGGAGTGGTGGGCGACACTCGGCCGGCAGACGCCGGTGGAGATCGTCGCCGGGCTGACCGACGCTCTCACCCGCCCCCGCTCCGCCCACGCCCCCAATGTGTGGGAACCGCTCCAGGACCAGCACTGGAGCACTCAACCCAACGCGGGGCACTACACCGCGACCAGCCCGGACGGATCGGCGTGGATGCAGTTCCACCAGGACGGACGCGGCAGCGCGATGTGGTGGTCCGGAGCACGGGACCACCAAGGCAACGGGTGGACCGCGAGTTTCAGCGCCACCACCCCGATGCACCTCGTGCAAGCCTTCTCCGCCGCCCTGGCCAGTCCCGAGCCGGTGATGCGCCCGCGCGGACGCGTCCCGCACAGCGCACAGATTCGCACCACCTCCGTCTCCGTCTTGCCCTCCCAGCTCAGCGCCTGGCAGCAGGCCCGGATCACCGCCGCCCGCGCCGCTACCTGGGCCCGCAACTCCGTCCGCGGCAACCGTCCCCGCACCACCGCCCGTCCGTATGCCCACGCCGGCGGCGCCCGCGCCCGCCGCTGAACCCCACCATCCCGCCACCGAGGAGTCCCGTGCCCGCACTCACCCCCGACACCATCCGCACCGCCACCGAAACCCTCTGCGACCTGACCGAATATCTGCGCGAGGGCGCCGACCTCGACGAGGCCCTCGCGCTCGTCGAGCCGCTGCTGGACGAGTACACCGGCATCCCCGTCCAGCTCGGCGACACCCTGCGCGCCCTCGCCCGCGCCGTGCAGAACCACCCCAGCTCCCCACACACGGCCGAAGCCGCCCTGCTGATCGCCGAGTTGCGCTCTGCGGCATGGGAGCAGAGCGACCAGCACACCCTCCACTACGTCCTCGACGACCTGCGCAACCTGTCTGCGAAGACCCCGACGACCGCCCCGGGGTGCTGCCGGTGCCGGTGAGCGAACGGCAGCTCGCCGCCTTCGCCGAAACCCACGCCTGGCGAATCCCCTTCGACACCGGCCCCCGCCACCTGGCCGGCCCCGGAGACGGCCGCCACGTCACCCACGGCCTGGCGGCAGCCGGCTGGACCCACACCTCCGACCCGCTCAGCCCCGAGATCGTCCTTCGCAGCCCCGACCACCGGCACAGCCTCCAGTTCGACCCGCAGTCCGCCACCTCCGCCTGGTGGCGGCTGCGGGCCGAACCCACCGGCACCGAGCCCGGCTGGTACGCGGAGTTCGGCGAACTCGTGCCCGCCGAACTCCTCGGCAGCCTCACCGACGCCCTCATCACCCCACCACCCCGCGAACAGCCCAGCCCCTTCCAGGTATTGGAGTCAGCAGGCTGGCAGCTGGACACCCACGCGGCGCACTCACCGGACGGCATGTGCCACGTAGAACTGCTGCGGCGCGATCTGGAGGATTGTGAACCGGCGCGCTGGAACGTGGAAACCTGCGAGCCGGGATACGGCACCCCGAGGGGCCCGCGGATCTGGCACGCCTGGTTCGACAGCCGCACCCCCGCTCACCTGGTCAACGCCTTCGTCACCGCCCTCGCCGACCCCGCCCCCCTCCAGCGCGGCATGTACGACCGCACCGCCCACTACAGCGTCGTGCAACAGCCGAGCCCCCTCACGCCGCAGCAGGTCGTCGCAGCGCACACCACCCGGCTCGACGCCTTGCGCGCCCAGGCGCGCGCCGCCCGCCGCCGGCAGCCGAAAACCACGGCAGCCCCGGCGAAGACCAGCACCACCCGTGCGACCGCGCACCGCTGAGTAAGGACCGCACCATCACCCTCGAACCCACCGCTCACCGCGACATCCTGCACCACCTCGACCGCTTCGTCGACGACAGCAAGAAGATCCTCGACTCCTGGGACGCCTACTCCGACGAGCACACCGACCCCGACGGCTGGCCCCACGACGAGACCGCCTACGGCCTGCGCGCCAGCCAGCGCGACGCCGACACCGCCGCCGCGTTCGAAACCGTCCGCCCCGGCGCCCGTCACCTGCTCGCCACGGCCGAGACGCAACTCGCACACCTGCCCGCCCACGCCGTACAGAACCGCTGGGCCTGGCAGCTGGGCGTCCTGCACGCCGCCCTCGACCACCTCGACGCGCTGCACGACCAGTGGGAGCAGACCCGCGACAGCCTTCCGCTTCACGCCCGGCCCGGTACTGCGGCCTTCGACGACGCCCTCGCCGAACATCACGCCGAGTGCTGGAGCTACCTCGACGACTGGGCCACCCACGGCCACGTCCTTGGCGACATCAACGCCGCCGCCCGGCACGCCCCCTCGCCCCTGGCCCCACCGCCGACCGCGACCTCCGTCCGCTCGACCGGCCGCAGCGGCCCGGTACGGAGGTGAGGCGCGTGCACGAGACCATCGAGCAGGCGCTCATCTCCCCCCGCTACCTCGCCGGCGGCGGCGACCCCGCCTGGGTCACCGTCCCGCTGCACCGCGCCTGCGGCTGGAGCTACGGGCACGACCCGCTGATGCCCCGCGTCATCCTCACCAGCCCCGACCAGCAGGCCACCCTGCACATCGATCCCGACCCGGACGAGCCGTGGTGGACCGTGCGCCACGCCCGCTCCGGCGACCAGCCGGCCTGGTCGGCGACCTTCGACGCCCGCACCCCGGTCGAGATCATCGCCGCCCTCACCGACGCCCTGACCGCCCCCACACCGCCGGCCTCCGGGCCCGAGCCCTACGACGTGCTGCGGCGGGCGGGGTGGCACACCGCCGGCGAGAGCCTGGCCTCGCCCGACCGTATCGCCGCCCTCGAGCACGTGGGCGAGGACGGCCCGTGGTTCGCCGACGCCCGCCTCGACCAGGACGAGGGCGGCCTCATCTGGCGGGCTTACCTCAGCAACACCACACCGCAGCACCTGGTCGCCGCCTTCGCACAGGCCCTCGCCGACCCGACACCGGTGCGCCGCTCTCCCGGCCGCGTCCCCGCACTCGCCCGCAACCACGCGCTCACGCGCACCGTGCAGCTGCCGGTCGGGGACATCGCCTTCGCACTGGAGCAGCGCATCGCGGCCCTGGCCGCCCGGCGAACGGACGCCGCCTCGAACACGCCCGTCCCGAAGCCACCGCGCGTGCCAGCCCCCCGCCGCACCCGCTGACCGTCGCCCTCCCGACCACCCCCTGGAAGCGCCCTCTTGCCCAACACCCCCGCCCCCTCCGGCAGCAGCACCGACGGCTACGACATAGCCTTCCGCGTCCTGCTCGGCGCCATGGCCATCGCCGTCCCGCTCGCCAACCTCGCCTGGCTCGGCGGCAACACCACCGCATGGCTCACCGACTCCGGCCCCTGGGCCCCGTACCAGCCCGTCGAAGCCCTCCTCCACCCCAACCGTCTCTGGCCCTACCTGGGGGATACGGCGCTGCTGGTCGGTGCACGCATCGTCCCCGGCGCGGTCCTGATCGCCCTGGGCGTCGTCGGCGCCGTGCTCTGGTCACGGCACCACGGCGGCAGCGGCGGGCGGAAGAAGAAGGTCGCCGGGATGGCGAAGCCCAAGGACATCGAGCCCCTGCTCGCCAAAGCCATCACCGCCAAGGCCCGCTCCCTGCGCCCGAGCCTGAAGGACGCCAAGACCATCCAGGCGGCCGACACCGGCATCCTGCTCGGCAACATCCAGGGCACCCGCCGCGAAGTCCGCATGGGCTACGAGGACGTAGCGGTCGCCATCATGGCGCCCCGTTCCGGCAAGACCACCAGCCTGGCCATCCCCTCCATCCTGGGTGCCCCCGGCCCGGTCCTGCTGACCTCCAACAAGGCCGCCGGCGACGCTTACACCGCCACCCTCGAAGCGCGAGCCAAGGTCGGCCGGACCTGGTCGATGGACCCGCAGCAAATCGCCCACGCGAAGCGGGAGATGTGGTGGAACCCGCTTGCTGACGCCAAGACCCTCGAAGGCGCCGGCCGGCTCGCCGGGCACTTCCTCGCCGCCTCCGTCGACGCCTCCCAGCAGGGAGACTTCTGGTCCAAGGCCGGATCCAACATCCTCTCCCAACTGTTCCTGGCCGCGGCCCTGGACGAACGGCCGATCACCGATGTCATGCAGTGGCTGGCCTTCCCCGCCGACCGCACGCCGCTGGACATCCTGCGCGACCACCAGTTCACCGCCGTCGCCGCACAGCTCAAGGGCACGGTCGAAGGCCCGCCCGAGACCCGCGACGGCATCTTTGAGACCGCCCGCCAGTACGCCGCCGCGCTCCTGAACTCCGAGATCGCCGCCTGGGTCACCCCGCAGAAGGACGTGCCCGAGTTCCGGCCGTCCGAGTTCGTCACGTCCCGCGACACCCTCTACCTGCTGTCGAAGGACGGCGGTGGTGGCGCGAGCGCGCTGATCGCAGCATGCGCGGACTCGGTGATGCGGGCCGCGACCGCTCAGGCCGAACGCGCCGGCGGACGTCTCGACCCGCCGATGCTCGCGATCCTCGACGAGGCCGCCAACGTGTGCAAGATCTCGGACCTGCCGGACCTGTACTCCCACCTCGGATCCCGCGGCATCATCCCGATCACCATCCTGCAGTCCTACCGCCAGGGCCAGAAGGTCTGGGGGGATGCTGGCATGGACGCCATGTGGTCCGCCTCCACCATCAAGGTCATCGGCTCCGGCATCGACGACCCTGACTTCGCCGACAAGCTCTCCCGGCTGATCGGTGACCACGACGTGGAGACCAAGTCCACCTCCACCTCGGACTCCGGCACCTCCACCAGCATCAGCATGCGCCAGGAACGCATCATGCCGGCCGACGCCATCCGCGCCCTGCCCAAGGGCACCGCGCTGTGCTTCGCCACCGGCATGCGCGCCGCCATGCTCGACCTGCGCCCCTGGTACCTCGAACCCGGCGCCGACGAACTGTCCGCCGCCTCCGGCCGCGCCTCCAAGGCCATCACCGCCCGGGCCGTCGCCAAGGCCGCACCCGCACCGAAGCAGGACGACTTCAGCATCACCGCGTAACCCCCACCTCACACACCCGGCGCTTCGCAAGGGCGCCAGGGCTGCCGTCCCCCCGTCGGCACCGCGTCATGCCGGCATGCGGCACGGCTCACTCAGGCGCCCTTGCGACGCCCGGCCCCCTCACCCCGCCGAATTTCCCACGGACCTCAAACCGCCATGGCCTTCACCGATCACCACGCCGTCTTCGTCGGCTCCACCGACGACGGACACACCTTCGTCGTCGTCAACCAGCCGATCCGATCGGCCCACCGCATCCTGACCACCAGCGGCTTCACCGCCCGTGAGCATCAGGGCCGCACCCTGTACCTCCTCCCGCCCAGCACGTCCCGCGAAGAGGCGCACAACCGGACCGGCGAGGCCCTTCACCAACTACTTGCCCACACCATGGACTTCGTCGACCTCAACTGGACCACCCGCTACCACGAGTCCGGCCCGGCGCCCAAGCCGACCGTCCACTTCGACCTCTCCGACGGCCACATCACCGCGACCGCCCACACCCAGGACGCACGCGGCGTGCTCGAACAGCACGGGTTCACCCCGACCGCCGCGGGCTACACCCTCCCTTACGAACTCGGCGAACGCGAAAGCGTCGGCATCGTCGCCCGCGCTGAGACACACCTGTGGTCCCTCGGCCTCCCCAGCGAAATCCGACTCGGCCTGCCCACGCCCAAAGCCATCACCACCACGCGGGGCCGCACCCAGGCCACCACGCCGACACCGCCGCCCGCACCTCAGCGGCACCGGCACACCCGCTGACCACCCGGCGGGCCCGCCCAAGCCCTCGCCCCCACGCGCCCGCCCGCACCACCGGCGACAACATCCGCGCCACCGCCCCGCGCTGACGCTTCCCTTCCTGGAGCCATGACCTCTTCCGACACTCCGACAGCACACGACCTCGCCCGCGCCCTCGCCGACCAAATCCATCCCAACTGCCCACCTCGCGACGTGATCGTCAGCTTCAGGGTCCGCCCCCAAGCCGCAGCCGAGTTCGGTCACCGCTCCCGCGGAGGACCCGTCACGAGCTTCGCGCAGTCGCTGCACGCCCGGCTCTACGGCCTACCCGCTGACCCCGATCCACTGCCGACCGCGCTGGACGAACTCCTCCAGTCCACCCACACCGCACAGACCGGCGACCAGCAGGCCGCCGTTCTCGCCCAGCTCGCCGAGCAGCTGCGCAACGCGGCCGAGATCCTCCAGTGGGCCCAGTACCACGCCCACTGGCAGAAGCTCCCCGCCGATGTCTTCGACTGGCTGAAGTCAGCCAAGACCGCCGCCCAGCAGCTCGCCGACGGTCTGGACCAGGCGAGCCCCGCCTTCGCCGGCCGCCCGGCTTCCCCACCGGCACTACCCCCGGCGCCGCCCGCCGCGCCGGCCACCGCCCCCGCCCGGCGCTGACCTCCACCCCGCGCCGGTCTGCACCCTCGTTCACGCAAGGACCCACGATTTCCGCAACCCCCGCATTCAAATCAATTTCTCTAGGCGCCGGCGTCCAATCTAGCGCGATGCTTGCCCTGTCCGCCGAGGGCATCCTCCCGAAAGTCGACTACGCCATTTTCGCCGACACAGGCTGGGAACCCAGGGCCGTTTATGACCACCTCGAACGCCTGGAAAAGGAGATAGCCGAACCGGCAGGCATCCCCATCTTGCGCGTCACTTCCGGAAACATTCCCGACGACGCACTCGACCCAGATCACAGATTCGCTTCCATGCCGCTCTACATCCTCAACCAGGATGGCAAGCCAGGGATGACCCGACGGCAATGCACAGGCGAATATAAAATCAAGCCAATCAAAAAGAAGGTCCGTGAACTCCTAGGCTACCCGTATCCTGCCCGCATCCCGAAGGAGATTTTCGTCGAGCAGTGGGTCGGCATCTCCACCGACGAATTCCACCGGGCCAAGGACGCCGACGTCAAGTACATGCGCAACCGCCACCCGCTGATCGATCTGGGCTGGTCACGAGCCGACTGCGTCCGTTACCTGACCTCACTGGGACTGGCCGACACCCCGAAATCAAGCTGCCTCGGATGCCCTTTCCACGGAAACGCCCAGTGGCGCAGCATCAGGGACAACTCTCCGTCGGAGTGGGCGGATGTGGTGGCTTTCGACGCGGCGATCCGCAAGGGCAATGCCCGCGCCAACGCGACCGGCAACCGGCTGCTGGGCGAGGCATTCCTGCACCGCTCCCGCGTCCCTCTCGACCAGGCTCCGATCGACCACGTCACCGCCGCCGAATGGGCCGCCCTCCAGCACGAACTCGGCACCGACTCCCCGGACACCGAGGAGCTGGAGCAGGGTGTCACCGACGGATGCTCTCCATGGACGTGCCGCGGCTCCGAAGTAATGCCCACAAAGGATGACTTCGGGCTGGCTTCGTGATAATTGACCTATTCAGCGGCCCAGGCGGCTGGAGTTCGGCGCTGACCATGCTGGGATTTCGGGACGTGGGCCTGGAATGGGACGAGTGGGCCTGCAAAACCCGCGCCGCGGCAGGCCAGCTGACGATCCGCACCGACGTAGCCCTGTATCCGGTCTGGCCTTTTGTGGGGAAGACTTCGGGGCTAATTGCGTCACCACCTTGTCAGGCGTGGTCGCGGGCCGGCAAGCGCCTCGGGCTCATCGACCAGCCGCTGGTCCACCAGGCCGTCGCCGACCTCGCCCAAGGCCGCGACACTCGCGCCAGGCTGCTGACCTCGTGTCGCGACGAGCGCTCCCTGCTCGCGGCCGAGCCGATGCGCTACCTGCATGCCCTCCACGGCGTCGGCGAGCCGGAATGGGTGGCGATGGAGGAAGTCCCGGACGTGTTGCCCCTGTGGCGCCAGTACGCAGCCGTGCTGCGGGGCTGGGGCTTCTCGGTGTGGACCGGGATCTTGAATGCCGCCGACTACGGCGTGCCACAGACGAGGCGGCGGGCGATCCTGCTGGCCTCCCGTACGCGCACCGCCGCGCCTCCGCCGCCCACGCATGCGGACGTCGCCGAACCGGAAACGCTGTTCGGGCCGGGCCGCTCTCGGTGGGTATCCATGGCTGAGGCCCTCGGCTGGGGCGCTACCGACCGTCCCGTGCCCACCGTGTGCGCCGGCGGCGGGCCCGGCGGCGGTCCCGAGCCCTTCCCCTCGGGGTCACGCAAGTCCCTCGCCAGCGCTCGCGACCGCGGTACTTGGAAACCGCACACCGTACCGATGGTGCTGAAGTCGCCTGCTGGGATTGCGGGTTGGGCTGACGATGAAGGGATCCGGGAGAACCAGCTCGCCGATGCGTCGGCCCCGGCGTTCGGCGCCGGGACGCACGGCTGGTCGTGGTCGTTGCGCAGCAACAATCAGGCGAACGCGACGGTGCGCGGCGTAGACGAGCCCGCCGGCACCTTGTTCTTCGGGCACCGGGCCAACGAATGCGTGTGGGTCGCCGAACCGGCATCCGGTGGTGAGGGCGAGGAGCGTCCGGTTCCGGAGTCCATCCGGATCACCGCCCAGGAAGCCGGCATCCTGCAGACCTTCCCCGCCGACTACCCCTGGCAGGGCAACAAGGGCCAAGTCTTCAGCCAGATCGGCAACGCCGTCCCGCCCCGGCTCGCCGCCCACCTGCTCGCCCCGCACCTGGGCAAGACCCTCACCCCCGACGACTTCACCCTGGCCGCTTGATGCCCCGCCCCACCGACCCGTACGAGGACGACGACTTCGACGACCTGCCGCCGAACCCGGCCGTGCACTACGCCGAGCAGTCCCTGCTCGGCGCCCTCCTGCTCGAACCCCACCGGCTCGCCGACATCGGCCCCCTTCAAGCCGACCACTTCAGCAACCACACCCACGGCGCCCTCCTCTCGGCCATGCGCAGCGTGCCGCCACCCGACCCCGAGGCCCACCGCACCGAGGTGGCATGGCTGAACACCGTCATGGAAGCCGCCCGCCCCGAAGCACCCGGTCTGACCGCCTCATACCTCCACACCCTCATCCAGGTCTGCCCCCGGCCCCAGCACGCACCGGCGTACGCACGGATGATCCGGGCCGATCACGCCCGCCGGATGCTGCGCATGCACGCCGAACGCCTGGCCTGGACCGCGACCGATGCCACCCTGCCGGACCCGGCCGCCGCCACGCTGGCTCAGGCCGATGTGCTCGGACGGCTTTTGGAGGATCTCTCCGGGCAGTTCGCCCCGCACCCCGGCTCGCTTCCACGCACCCCGCTGCCGGCAGCACCGCCGCGGGACAGCGGCGAGGAAGCCGTGGACGAGGAACGGCTCCTCCTCGCGACCGCCACTGCGCACCCAGCAGAACTGAAGACCATGCGGTGGCTGCAAGCCGAGGACTTCGCGCTGCCGCTGCACGGCGCCCTGTGGCAGTGCCTGACCTCACTGGTCCACCGTGGTGACCCTGTCGATCCGATCACCGTGCTGTGGGAGGCCCAGCACCGCGGCCTCCTCGCCGACGGCATCACCCCCGACGACCTGATGACCCTCGTCTCCACGCCCGTCGGCTCACCCGAGTACTGGGGCGAGAAGGTCCTGCAACGAGCCCTGCTCGCCCGCGCCCGCACCGTCGCCGCGCGGATCACCGCCTACACCGAGGACCCCGCCAACACCCCCCACCAGCTGATCACCGGCAGCCGCCGCGCCCTGGCCGACCTCACCGCCTTGCGCACCCGCTGGACTCACGCCATCGCCCCGGCACCGGCCGCCAAGCCCCGCCAGACCGGGGCCGCGGCGACGCCCCCGCGGGCGGGCCCTCCCCGGACAGCGGCCCCGTCCGCTGCACGCGTCTCCCGCTGACACCGAACCGCCTGTGGTCGGGCCCCTATGGTCCGGCCACAGGCCGACACGAGGAACACTCCTTGACGGACCCCGCCATCGACGCACACGTGCGCCTCGACACCCACCCCAGCCACTCCAGTGCGGTGGCCGCGACCCTCACCGGCACCCGGCACCGCACGGCCCACGCTCTCCTGGCCGCCCGCGGATTCGAACCTGTCGACAACCGCACCCTGGTCCTCGCCCGCATCGACCACGAGGAGCCGTACTGGGCGGAAAAGGCCGCCCAGGCACTGGCCGCCGAGGGCATCACCACGGAGATCACACCCCAGTTGCGTGAAGCCATCGCCACGGAATGGACATGGGCCAACTACCCGCTGCCCTGGCTCACCCGCGAGGAGATGCGAGAGGTCTCCAACGAAGCCCAGAAGATCTACGACGACATCCGCCACGGCCGCCTCGTCATCCACGCCCACGCCGACGACAGCGGCACCACCGTCGCCGTCGGCACCTACCGCGACGGCAGCAAGAGCGTGTACCTCCACGGCGAGAATCACCTGCGGCAGGTCGCCGACGTCTACGGCTCGCCCGCCCAGGCCATCGCCGCCTTCGAACGCCTCCACGGCGACACCCTGCGACCCGGCCCCGCGCCCACGACCGACACCGAACGCCAGACGGCCGAAGCCCTCACCGCCCTGCGTGCGCCGGCCGCAGCCGAGCCAGAGCCGCCCGTCCAGCGGTCGGAGACGGTTCCCTCCTACGCCGCGGATCCCGGCGACCACGACGCCATCCTCCATCAGTTCCTGGCCGTGCGCGACGACTGGGAGAAGTGGCGCACCTTCGGCGACGACACCACCCACGCCATCCACGAATCACAGACCCTGCGCATCGAACGCGTCCACGAAGCCGATCCCCGCGAGAGGGCATGGACCATCGCCGCCTACGAGAGTCCCGTCTCCGACCGGATGTGGCACCTTACGGCAACCGGCGCCACGCCGGCCCCCGTCCTCGAGACCCTGCTGACGCGTCTCGCCGAGGGTGACGCCTGGGACACCGCCATCGGCAGCCCCGTCACCGAGACGACGGTTGCCGCAGCAACCCGCGCGCTGACCGACGCCGGCTGGAAGCACACCGTGAACGGACGCTGGATTCGCTGGGAAACACCCCAAGGTGACGCCGGCGTCCAGTTCGACGCCTTCGCCGCCCAACATCCCCACAGCACCCTCGCCACCTGGACCCTGTGGGCCGGCCCCACCATCGACCGCCCCACCTGGGAGATCCACGCCTCCCCCTACACCCCGGCCCCGCTGCTAGCCCACCTCACCGAGAACCTCGCTCACGGCACTGGCACCCGACAGCACAACCCGACCAAGCTGAAACATCCCGCGAGCTTCACCACCGCGCCCACGCGCCTTCTCCCGACACCGGCCTCATCGCAGAGCAGCCGAACCCGCTGACCTGCGGTTCCGCGTCCGAGGCGCGAGGCCATGGCTGGCGAGCCGCTCACCCGCCGTGTCCTGCCCTCCGCCACGTTGGAGCGGGTCCTTCACGCGGTGCAAGTCTCCGGCAACCCCGTAGTGCGGGACGTACGCATCCCCGTCGGCGACAACGTGGTGTGGACCGTACGTTGAATGGGCACGGCGCCCGTGTGGGGCGCCGGCGGGGCGACCGACGGCATGCGTATCGCCGCAATGCCCGCACTCCCTGCCCGAACAGTCAACCCGTGGTCCTAGCTTGATCTTTAACCTGTGCGGCGGGGCTTCGGGGTGGTTGACCTCTTCTTTTGTCCCTGTGCTGGCGTCTTCTTGGGTGTGTGCACGTC
>NZ_JBSFIH010000063.1:0-49255 GCF_053597455.1 Streptomyces sp. NPDC001393 | reverse complement strand
GGTCTCCGCCAGATCCAGTACCACAGCAACCTCATCGACGGATGCCTTGCTGAAACAGGGCTCACGTTGACGACATCACGGTGACAACGTCAGTAACTCAAGCAACGGCATTGAGTGCCCGGCGGAAAGTGACAGACGCTCACCGTGAGGCCCATCTGGGCGGCGAACGCGGCGAGTTCGGCCCTCCACAAGCGGTAGCGGTAGCTGTTGGACCCTCCGCAGTCCGCGGTGATCAACAACCTGTCGGCATCCGGGTAATCCACCCGGCCACGGCCCTGCCACCAGCGGCGGATCGACTCGACGGCGAACACCGAGGTGTCGTGATCGGTGCCGACGTTCACCCAGCCGCTGTCGTGGGCCAGGTCGTAGATGCCGAAGGGTATCGCCACGTCGACGTCGGGGCCGATGAAGTAGAAGCTGTGGTCCTCCACCTGCACCGGATCGCCGGCGGGGCGCCATTGCCGTCCGGGGTTCGGCAGCTGTCCCAGCTGTTCCTTCTTCTTGGCGTCGATGCTGATGACCGGCTGGCCGCCGGACTGGTGCTGCTTGACTTGCTCGTTGATGCAGCTGAACTGTGCGTCCCGGTCGGGGTGTTGCTTGCCCTCCAGCGTCTTGGCGCTGGCCTGAAGGCTGAAGCCCTGCCCTTTCAGCAGCCGGCCGACGGTCGGAGCGGAGACCGGGTGTCCCTGCCTGGTCAGCTCCTCGGCGAGGTTGTGCAGGGACTTGGTGGTCCAGCGCAGCGGCGACATCGGATCGCCCCGCTCGTCCGGCTCCATCAGCTTCAGCAACGCGGGAACCAGGGAAGGATCTTGTTCCTCGGCGGGCTTGCGGCCACCCCCGGGGCGCCGGACGCAGCCGTCCGGTAGTGGATCCCCACCGGCCTCCAGCTCGAACACCCCGTTACGGACCGTGCTCTCGCTTACCCCGGCCACCCGCGCCACCGCGCGTACCCCACCGTGTCCGAGCAGTCGCGCCTCCTGGGCCAGCATCAGACGCCGCTGACGCTCGTTCAGATGCGGCAAGACGACCTGGAACCGCAGCGCAAGCTGATCCAGAACGTCGTCGGCGAAGCTCATACCAGAGCAACGATCTTGTCCTATGAAAGCAACGGGTTGATTCTTTACGGCTTCACTTCGTCCGGGACGTGTTCTCGGTGATCGAGAGGGGCTATGGGGAGATGGTCGCCGCCACCATCCGCACCATCTTCGCGCAGACCACCGGCGAGCAGGTCCGCACCCAGCTGAACGTGGTCGTCGACATGCTCGGACGGCAGTTCCCGCAGGTCAAGACGATGCCGCTGGATGCGGCAACCGATATCACCGCGTTCGCCGACTTCCCGCCGGCGCACTGGAAGAAGATCTGGTCGATCAACCCGCTGGAGCGGCTGAACCGGGAGATCAAACGGCGGGCCGACGTCGTCCAGGTCTTTCCCAGCCCCGCCGCCCTGGAACGGCTCGCCACCGCGGTGCTGGCCGAACTCCACGACGAGTGGCAGGTCTTCGACCGCCGCTACCTGTCGGAAGCCTCCATGGCCGAGCTCTTCACCGCCAAGCCAGCCGAACCCGAACCACAGATCACCCCACAACCGGAACCGAAACAGCTGTCGTGACTACACCACCCCGCGGGACATGACCGCCTGGCCTGATGCACCACCACCGCCTCGCCACGCTCTTCGGGCAGTCGATGGCCTCCATGGCCAGAGCATGGTGAACTGTCGCTTCACCATGCTCTGGGGTCTTGCGGCCCGCGCTCCGCCTATGGCCGTTCCGGGGCGGCCGTGAGAGGTGCCCGAGCCTCTCCCACCATCGCCCACGGCAGGCCCGTCACGTCGTAGGGACCGAGCGCCTTGCTCTGCACCTGCTGGAAGAGCCCTGTCGAGCGAATGAACTCGTCGGCGGCCAAGTCGCGTGCGGTCTGTACCGCGGCGGCCGCGAGACCGGCCGTCCTCAACTT
Organism: Streptomyces sp. NPDC001393; assembly: GCF_053597455.1. Lineage (NCBI taxonomy): Bacteria > Bacillati > Actinomycetota > Actinomycetes > Kitasatosporales > Streptomycetaceae > Streptomyces > Streptomyces sp. NPDC001393. The sequence goes on along the minus strand of NZ_JBSFIH010000063.1, from coordinate 47,302 downwards.
GTCCGCCAAGTGCAGCGCATCCAGACCCCTGAGCGAGCCCAGCACCTCCTCGGCGACCAGCCCACCGCGTGACGCGGGCGGCGAGAACGTCACACCCGTCAGCTCTTCGAAGCGTGCCACCTCTCCGCGACTCCTCAGCGTCACAGCGACCATCCCGCCCCCGCGCTCCGACCGGAGGAAGAAGTCACCTCCGATACCGGAGGGCCGGTAGTAGTCTTCCGGGTCGACGCCCATGAGATCCCTCAGCTGGGCCGCCATGATCTCGGCCATCGAAAGGTCCACAGCCGTGTTCCGGTTCCGCCGGCCCGCCAGCGACCAAGCGAGCACCCAGGTGGCGACCACGGCCCCGGTGAGCGGGTCCGCCCACGGCGTTCCGACGTCGGCCATGTTGCCCTCGGCGTCCCGGGTCGCCGCCACGAGGCCGCCAAAAGCATGAATGTTGTGGCCATAGGCCCGGTAACCGGCCCATTCGCCCGTGCCGCCGAAGCCGCTGGAGGCGATCGACAGTCGGGGGCCGGCGGTGGCGAGCGCGTCGGCGCCGCCCACCCCGACCGCTGCGGCCCGCCGCGGACTGAGGTTGTGGACGATGACGTGATACGGCGCTGTGTCGAGCGAGGAGCCCGACGAATCCACGCGCACGTCCAAAGACTGCTTGCAGTAGTTGACCTGGTTGAAGTAGGCGCTCCGGTTGGGACCGCTGCCGCCCGGCACGAAAGGACCGCGGCGCCGGTAGACATCGAGCCGATCAGGGTCTTCCAGCTTGGTCACCTGGGCGCCCATCGCACCGAGCCACGCGGTGGCCAGGGGCACGGCGAGAACATGACCGGCGTCGAGAACGCGAAGAGACCGCAGGAGGATCGCCCCCTCCTCCACCCCGGCGTCGTCCCCCGCCTGTCCTTCCCTGACCACGGCGGGAAGCGTGGGACTGTCGGATTCCAGGCTCAGTGACCGCCCCGCCTCCTGCGCTCGCTGGAGAAACGTGCCCACCGGATTCACGGCCGTGCAGGGGACTCCGGCGCGCTGCAGGATCCGCTCGCACTCGACGGTCGACCGTGTGGCGACCCAGGAAGCCACGGCATCATTCACTTCCCCGGCCCGACGACGGGCGTCCTCGAGGGTCGGGATGTCATCGAGCGCAGGAGCGAGACACGTCCGCAGGGCTGCCCATTGATGCTGCTCCAGCACCACGATGCAGATCGCGCCGTCGCGGCATGCGAAGAACCCCGTGGGTGCGCCATACCGCGAACTGCCGCCTTCGTTCGCGCAGCGTGCCAGCGCGTGTGCCATCTCAAGGCACAGTCCGGTCGATATGACTGCCGCCTGGGCAGAGAGATCGACATGGACTGGAGATGTGCGTTCCCTGAATTTGTGCAGGCCGTGCAGGGCGGACATCGCCATGGTGATGCCGACGAGCTTCAGTGCGATACTGCCGGCCGGCAGCGTGGGAACTCCATCAGCATCCCTGGAGTGGCCCAGAATTCCGCCCGACGCGAGTACCGTGAGCTCGGATCCGACCGCGTCCGCCCGGCTCGTCTGCAGACCGTAGGCGCTTGCGGTCACCCACACCGCTGTGTTCGTTCGCTCGACGAACCTCACGTATTCCTCAGTATTGCCCGCGAGGCCGTTCACCGGGGATGCGGACTCGATCCGGTCGACGAGTACGATATCGCTGCCGGTTGCCTCCAGCAGATCTTCCTCGGCGGGAGAGGTGAGGTACTGGACGCGGGCACCGAAGTCCTTCAGGACTCCCGACGCGATCTGGAGGACTGTGGACGACCCGACGCACAGGATGCGGAGATCTGCCAGCCATGTGGCATGACCCCCTATGCACTCCTTATCATGCGATGCGACAGTCGCTGTTGACATTGCGGGCCTCCGATGCTGCGTTTCGCTGAGTGTCTGGTTCTGCAGAACGTGATGGGTGACTGCGCAGGGTTCAGCGCCGATCAGCTTCCGCGCCGACGGTGTCAAAGTCACCGGCTATGTCGGCCTCCCTGGTGAGCTTCCAGAAATCCACCAGCCTCCATGGATTCTGGGTGACGATGCGCCCTCGTGAGTTGCGGAAATATGTCGACATGCCGGGATGGCTCCAGATCATTTTCTGGTGCATTCCTTGGATCTTTTCGTTGTAGGCGTCGTACACCTCACGGCGGCACTCGGCCTCACACAGAGAGTTCTCGCTCATGTGGCGCAGCACGCGGAGCACGTAGTCGATCTGGCATTCGACGATGAAGATGAAGCTTCCGCCGTGCCCGAGCTGGGTGTTGGGCCCATAGAGCATGAAGAAGTTCGGGAACTCAGGTATGACGGTGCCCAAGTAGGCGCGGGAGTCGTCATCGTCCCAGGCCTCACGGACCGTCACGCCGCCTCGGCCGACGACCTCCACGGGTGAGAGGTAGCGCGCCACGTCGTATCCCGTGGCCACGATGAGAACGTCGACCTCGTGCGCCTCGCCGCCCACGCTGTGAACCCAGTTGCCCTCGACCCGGTCCACGGCTGCGTCGACCAGGGTGACATGCGGCTTGGTCAGGGTCCGGTACCAGCCGTTGTCGAGCAGGATGCGCTTGCCGTAAGGAGGGAACTCGGGGGTGACCTTGTCGACCAGGTCCTGGCGATCTCCGAGCTGCTCCTTGATGTAACGGCTGAAAAAGCGCCGATGGCCGTCGTTGATGGCGTTGACCGAACGCTCCGGGTGCTCCCATTCAGGATCCTTCAGCAGGGAGGCGTACACCTTGCTGTCGAAGATCCAGCTCATGCGCAGCCGGTACAGCCACTCGTACTGCGGCACTTCCTGGAAGAGGAACCGCACGGACTCGGGAACCGGCTTGTGGTACTTCGGGAAGGGAGCGGCCCACTGCTTCGAGCGCTGGAACACGGTAAGTGAGCTCACCGTGTCGGCGATCGCGGGCACGAGTTGCATGGCACTCGCACCGTTTCCGATCACGGCGACCCGCTTGTCCTTGAGATCCACGCTCTCGTCCCACTGAGCCGTGTGCACCACAGGGCCGTCGAACTCCTTCAGTCCGGGAATCGCCGGCCACTTCGGAGTGGTGAAAGTCCCGACAGCACTGATGACCACATTGGTGACCAGCGTCTCCTCCGTGCCGTCGGGCAGCCGCAGACGCGACGACCACATGTGGGTCGCTTCATCGAAGCGCGTACTCAGGCACTCGGTGCCGAAGTGGATCTCGTCCGTGACTCCCCATTCCTTGGCGACCCTGCTGAAGTAGCTCTGAATCTCCTCCTGCAGGGGGAAGTACATGGACCAATCGTTCGACGCGAAGCTGTACGAGTAGAGGTGACCGGGGGTGTCGACACCGCAGCCGGGATAGTGATGCGACTGCCACACGCCACCGAACTCGTCCTGCTTCTCGACGATGACGTAGGGGACTCCGGCCTGCCGGAGTTTGATCGCGGCGGCGATGCCCGACATTCCGGCCCCGATGATCAGCACACGGAAGCCCTCAGGCACCGAGAGAGGAGCCGGCGCCGCCCCGGAATAGCGCTGGAGCTTGTCCAGCATGACCTCGGCGTAATCCGCGGGAATGGGTTCGGCCTCGGAGACGCTCATCATGCGGATGAGGTCCTCGTCGGACAGGTTGGGCTTCGCGATGGGAACGCCGCTCCGCCAGGCGCTGATCGCCTCCAGCGCGGCAGCTCGGACCTCGTCCTGGATCTCGGGCGGAAGGCCGCCCGAGTCGTTGTCGTCCAGGCCGCGACTGCGCTGGGGGGTGTACGGCGCGGCGATCCAACGGTCGTCGCCGGTGAACTGGTGCAGGAGAAGGATCAGAGTCGGGATGTTGGCAGCGGGAAGTGCTTCGGCCAGCTGCCGCCGGAAGGCCTCCATGTCGCGATCGGCCGTGTCAACCATGATTCTCCTGTTCGGATTGTCGCTTACCTGTACATCATTACGAACAATGGGGCGTGACGCCGCGCTGACCAGTACGGTGAACGCGGCTGTCCAGACCTGGCCCGGGAGTGGGCCATCGAAACGAAGTGCACCGGCAGGGCGCGCGTCGGCACGGGGCCGAATGCGCCGGTGTCACCTTCCCCGAGCCCCTCGTCACCCGGGCTTCGTCACCAGGCGTCGGTGACGATGGCGCGCAGTTGCCCGGCATCGGCCTGGCGCGGGATACGCGGGGAGATCGCCCAGTCGCCGGCGGCATGCGCGATGGCCTCGTCGAGCGAGGCCTCATCCACCCCCTGGTCCTGCAGCCGTACCTTCAGTCCGAGCCGACCGAGGAACTCCTGCAGGATGTCGCTCACGCCCTCGGCCGAGGTGGTGCTGGGCGCACCGAGAGCGGCGGCCACGACCGGCACACGATCCGGGACAGCCGCGGCGGTGAAGCGAAGGGTGTGGGGCAGGAGCACCGCCTCCACAACGCCGTTCGGTGAGGCGGATCGAGGACCGATGGCATGCGACAGGGCGAGTGCGAGCCCGCCGCCGGCGAAGTCACTGCCCTGACCTGCGAGTAGCGCTCCCATCATGACCCGCGAGCGCGCATGGCCATCGGTGCCGCCGTCGCACACCTGCGGCAGGAAGGTGACCAGCTCCTTGGCCCCCTGGGCGAGCAGCGCCTCGGCCAGGGGGTCGTCACCGGTGGCGAGGAGACCCTCAACCGCCATCGACAGCGCGTTGAGCGCGGCGGACCGGACCAACGAAGCGGGCGCGGTTGCGATGACGTCAGGGTCGAAGAAGACGCCCCGGGCCCTGGCCTTGGGGTCGTAGACGGCGACCCGGTCACCGGTCGTGGTGTCCCGCATGGCCGCCCCCGACTTGGCGTAGGCCGTCGTCGGGGTGCTCGCCACGATCCACTGAGGCAGCTTGGGCGCCGGCATCTTCGGGTTGACCACCCGCCCGTCCGCGCCGCGGCGCGTGGCCAGGTCGCTGATCGGCCTGCGTTCGCCGGCCAGGACCGAGGCCGCCCGGGCCGTCACGATCGCCGATCCTCCGCCGAGTACGACGACAGCGTCTGCGCCCACCTCGAGCATCTGGTCGCGCACGGCCTTGACCACCTCGATCGGGCTGTGCTGCTGGACGCCGTCGAACGTCGCGGCCAGTCGGTCCCCGATCGCGTCGGTGACCCGTGAGAACACCCGCTCGTTGCGAGCGAGCGAGCCGGTGCTCACGAGGAACACCGCCTGCGCACCGTTACGCGTCAGTTCCCGCGAGAGGTCGTCGAGCGCGTTCCCACCGGCGTAGGTCCGGTACTCGGGCGTGCGATGACGAAGCGCGGTCATCGGCTGGGGGAGTGTCGGCCTGTTCTCGTTCGAGCGAGTAGAAGTCGCCTTGCGCACAGTGCTCTCTCCTCCTTGGGCTGGGTCGGGACGGCTTGCAGGGTGCGAGGCGGGGACTTGTCTCGGACCTCGTCCGCTGTGAGTCCGGGAGCAACTCGCCGAGCTCCAAGGGGCGTTCACCGGTGCGGCCGGGGACACCGGTTCCCGTTGTGGCGTCGATCGCGTCGAGGACGGCGAGACCGGCTTGCCGGGGCGCACCGAGTCGGCCGGACTCCCCCGCCACGGACACTCGCACCGCCCCGAGTACGGCCACCGCGGTCTTCCCGTCCGACCCGCTGGGGACAGTACGGACATCACTGCCGGCCGCGAACCCGGCAAGGCGTTCATCGATGGTGGATGACATGCGTGGTGTCCTTCCGCCGTGATCCTGTGCCCAGCTCGGGTTGACGCGCTCAGTGCCCCCCAGGGGTCTCAAACCCTGAATGTTCAGGATGACGTACGGCCATACCGTAATTCGAACAAGGTGTGCCCGTCAAGAGTGCTGCACGCATGCTGTGGCGTTCATATTTAAGGTTGATGATTCGACATGTCGTATGCGATCGTGGGGCCACGGTGTGGCCGCCCCACGGGGACGGACTGGCCACCGAAGCGTGAACCGCCCTCGCCTTCGAGGTGCCACGAACGCATCGCTCTCATGACCCTTCGCCCGTCTGGGTGTCCCTCCCAGTCATACGGCGTCGCCCGTGGAGTCGATCAGCATCGGAGGAGCAGGACTGATGGAGCAAAGAACAGAGCGGCTGGTCGAGCAGCGCGGCCTGTGGTTCGACGAACTCGAGGTCGGCGTGACCTACCGGCACTCGCCGGGACGCACGCTGAGCGAGGCGGACAACACTGCGTTCTCCACGATGACCATGAACCCGCAGGCCCTGCATCTCGACGCCCACTTCGCCGCCGAGAGCGAATTCGGGGAACGTCTGATCAACAGTCTGCTGACGATGTCCGTTCTCGTGGGACTCTCGGTCGGGCACCTCACCCAGCGGACGCTCGTCGCCAACCTGGGGTTCTCCGACATCTCCTTCCCGAGGCCAGTGCTGAGCGGTGACACGATCTACGGCGAGACCCTCGTCCTGGACAAACGCCACTCACGCAGTCGGCCGGGACAGGGGATCGTCACTTTCCGCCATATCGCGCGTAATCAGCGGGGCGAGGTGGTGGCCGTGGTCCAGCGGGTCTCCTTGATGTGGAAGGCAGGTCAAGCGGCATGAGGTTCCCTGCAGGGCCGGCGTGGCTTTTCTGTCCCGCCGATCGGCCCGACCGTTATGCAAAGGCTCTGGATCGCGCGGACGTCGTCATTCTCGATCTCGAGGACGCTGTTTCGCCGGATCGCAAGCCCGCGGCCCGGCAGAGCCTGCTGGAGACGGCGTTCGATGCCGAGCGGGTCGTCGTCCGTATCAACGCCGCCGGCACCGAGGATCACGCGGCGGATCTGGCCGCACTGAAGCAGACCGCCGTGACACGCGTCATGCTGCCCAAGGCCGAAGAACTCGACGACCTCGAAGCCCTGGAAGGTTATGAGGTGGTGGCTCTCTGCGAGACGCCGCGAGGGGTCGTCTCAGCGCCGCGGCTCGCGCAGCACCCTGCCGTATGGGGCCTCATGTGGGGCGCCGAGGATCTGGTCGCCTCGGCCGGGGGCCGGGCCAGTCGCGACCAGGGCGGCCAGTACTACGACCTGGCACGAACCGCTCGGGCCCAGGTGTTTCTCGCCGCACGTGCTGCCGACGCCGAAGTGCTTGATGCCGTCTACCTGGACATCAAGGACAGCGCAGGGCTCCGTGCCGAGACAGCAGAAGCCGTCGCGACTGGATTCACCGGCAAGGCGTGCATACATCCTGACCAGATCCGCATCGTCAGAGAAGTCTTCCGGCCGGGCCGGGAACAGGTCGCGTGGGCGAGAAGGATACTCGAGGCCGGTGCGTCCGGAGGCGTCGTGAAAGTCGACGGTCGGATGGTCGACGGGCCGCTGATCCGGCAAGCCGAACGCATCATCGCCGCCGACACCGCGGCGGCGTCTCATCCGTGACAACCGCAGGCGTTCCCTGTCGGACGTCTTCCCGCCCTCAACAGCAAGTGCCGGAGCACGCCGCACCGCAAGAGGTGCGGCGTGCTCCGGCACCAAGACCCGCCGGCTCGGCCTCCGGCCGGCGAGGGCGTACTCGGGGGTGAGACCAGTCGGCGTCCGCGCGAGGCGGATGCCTCCCAGCCCGGGACTCGGTGCAAGAACGCAGCACGGATCGTGGACAGCAACAGCGGTTCCTCACTGGTAAGCGATCACCGTGAGGTCGGGTCCCGACAACCGGTTCGGAGTCTCCTCAGATGCTCGACCCCAGTTGAACCCCAGTTGTGACCCACTGCGACGTCTTCGTCGTTTGATGACGGCATGCGCGCGAGGCCAGTCGTGGATATGGCCGTGTCGATCTTGTGGATCTGTTCGGTCGGCTCCGCGTCACGACCCTGTCGCGCGTCGATTCGAATCGGGCCGATGTGCATCGCGAAGAAAACGCCGGCGCCGTCCACAGCAGCACCTCGTTCGCTTGAGCTGGGCGTTCTGCTTCCGCAACGCCGCGAGCTCCCCGCGCTTGAAGGTCGTGGGCCGGTCGCCACGCTCCCGCATCGGCATTGGCGCGGCCTGCCGGATCCAGCCGCGCAGAGTTTTTAGCGGCACGGCCGGCCCGATGGTCGGCCGCTTGATCTGCGGCTCCAGAGCGAAGGTGGCATACATGGAAGCACCTGATCTCCTGTCACCTCCCTCCGCAACTGGAGGAAGCCTCAGCTATAATACCGCTGGTTGATGACTCGCAAAACAGTCGAATCGACGTGTGAGCTGGGCAGGCCCAAGACTTGCAGCGGACGCGACCACGGACCTGAAACGGAAAATAAAGAAATTCGGATTCCGCACGACTGGTCGCAGCGCCGCTCTTGCCGGAATGGTACGAGGAGAGTGAAGAGCAGGTGCCCAGGGTGGCGTTTAGTGATGAGAATGGTGCTGTGCGCACGCCGGAGCATCGCACAGTCAGCCGGGTGATGGCCATCCTGGAAGTGGTGGTCGCCAACGAACCTCAAGGGCTTCGACTGGGTGACCTTTCCGATCTGGTTCGCGCCCCGAAGTCGTCGATACATGGACTTGCCAGGGGGCTGGTTACGACTGGGTATCTTCGCGAGGATCAGGGTCGCTATTACCAGGGGCCCGCGATTTCCTTGCTGACATCAGGCAGACAACGGATTCCGGCTCACTACCACCGTGCACTCGAACAACTGCGCGCCGATTGGAATGAGAGCGCAATACTCGCCACTCTGGTCGGGGAGTCTGTGACCAATATTGACGTCGTCGAGTCGAACCAGTTGATCAGGGCATCGCCCGAGTTGAACGTTCGGCGTCCGCTCTGGCCCACCAGTTACGGAAAGGTATTCCTCGCCTTCATGGAACCGCGCAGACGGGACACCTACCTGCGGCGCAAGCATGAGGACGCCCGCGAGCGGGCCAGGATTTTGGACGAACTGGAGAAGATTCGAGAAACGCGAATCGCCTTCAACCGTGAAGAGTCGGTCCCCGGGCTCTACGGCCTGGCCAGCCCGCTCATTCTCGGTGATTCCGATGTCACATTGGCGATCGGACTCGTGGGTCCGGCGGACAGAATGAAAGTGCGGGAGGACGACCTCGCCCGCAGTGTGCTGGAAACGGCTCGTTCGCTTTCCGAGCAGTAGACGAAGCAAGGCGGTGGCCTGCCGGATCGCGCTGCCCCCGCCCGCTGCCGGGCCACACGCTCCCGCCTCTTCCACCAAAGACGGCCTGTCACCAACGCCTGCTGCGGACAGGAGCCAGACGGCTCCTGCCTCGCTGCGAGGCTGGTCAGAGCCTCTCGATGATCATCGCGTTTGCCATGCCTCCGGCCTCGCACAGGGTCTGCAGACCGTAGCGGCCGCCCTCTGCCTCCAGGCTGGCGAGGAGGGAGGACAGCAGCCGGATCCCAGAGGCCCCGAGCGGATGGCCAAGCGCTATCGCTCCGCCGAGACTGTTGAGACGGCCCCGGTCGATCGAGAACTCGGAAAGCCAGGCCAGCGGCACGGGCGCGAACGCCTCGTTGACCTCGACCTGGTCCATGGTGTCGATCGACATCTTCGACCGGGCCAGGACCTTGTGCGTTGCGGGAATGACCCCGGTCAGCATCAGTACCGGGTCGCTTCCAGTGACGCTGGAGGCGACTACCCGGGCACGGGGCTGGAGACCAAGCTGGCTGGCGCGCTCCTCGCTCATGATCAAGACTGCTCCGGCCCCGTCGGTGACCTGGGACGAGTTGCCCGCTGTGATCTTCCAGTCAAGCGCGGGAAAGGTCGCTCGCATCTCGTCCGAGGCGAACGCCGGCCTCAGCCCGGCCAGCTTGTCCACCGTGGTGCCGGGCCGGATCCCTTCATCGGTCTCCACGACCGCACCGTCCGGCCTGGTGATCGGCACGATGTACGGCTCGAAGAGCCCCGCAGACCTGGCTCGATCCGCACGTACATGCGACTCGGCGCTCAGCTCATCCAGGTCCGTGCGTGAGAAGCCATACTTGTCAGCGATCAGTTCGGCCGCTACCCCCTGGGGCACCAGGCCCGGGAAACGGGCGTGCACGCCGGGCCCTTCCGGGTCGCGCCCCAACCGGTGACTGCCGATCGGGACATGGCTCATCGACTCGACTCCGCCCGCTATGACGATGTCGTAGGCACCCGCCATCACGCCCTGAACGGCAAAGTCGATCGCCTGCTGACCCGAACCGCAGCGGCGCTCAACCGTCGTCGACGGAACCGAGATCGGGAAACCAGCGGACAGCCAGGCCATCCTTCCCGGTGTGGCCGCCTGCTCTCCCACCTGGCCGACGCAGCCCATGATCACGTCGTCCACGTCCCCGGGGTCGATTCCGGTGCGTGAAACCAGAGTCTGCAGGACCTGTGCCAGGAGCTCCACCGGATGCACCGGAGCGAGGGCCCCATCCGGCTTACCCCGTCCCATGGGAGATCGAACAACGTCCACCAACACGGCGTTGGGCATGCCTGCTCCTATCCAGTCCGGTCGTGCTTCCGGGTCTCGCCGGTGAGGCACAGATACGAGTGAGCCCACCAGGGACTGCGTTCAAAATAACGAACCGCTGTACCTAATACAAGACGTCCAATGGCCTGAGTCGGAGACTTGTCGCTGGTTGGGCAGTGAGCCGTCCGGGTCGGAAGATTCCGGCGTTGTCATGGACTGATGCCCAGCGGGCCGCGCTGGAGGACTGGGTGCGTCGCCGTTCGACGGCGCAGGCTCTGCCTGGCGGTCGCGGCTCGTGCGGGGTGCGGAGGGGTACTCGGTCATGGTGGTGTCGCCGGCCATCCTTCCTCCTTGCGTGCGACCCTCCGCGTGACGAACGTGCCGCCGAGGCGCGCGGGCAGCGGGGCAAGGCGGTTGACGGTGTGGTCCGCCGCGGACTTCGAGACGCCGAAGAGTGGGGCGAGTTGGCGCAGCGTCACGTTGGGGCGCAATAGCCCGTGATCAGCAATCGGGATCTTCCAGCGGCCGGTTCAGGGCCGGCCCCGCCGGACCGCGTCCGCTCCTTCACGCCGCAGCATCGTCACCAACTTGCCGAAGCAGCGCGGGCTGCGAAGCGTGTCGCCGAGGTTCCGCCCCCTGTGCAGCAGGACTTTGACCTGCCCGTTCCGCCCGGCTCCGGGACCGCCCATGGGATCGGGTGTGGCTCTAGACACACTCAATCGTTCCATATACCGTACTTCCATCTTGATGTGCGAACAGCGTGTGGCGTGAGCACCCACCTGCACCCCCGCCTCCAGCACTCACAGGAGACAACATGAGCGAGGCGAGCGACCGGCGAGAATTACTCGGCGGAGCCGTAGGAACCATGGGTGAGCAGTCGGCTGCTCCATCTGTGCTTTCGTGACTCCCCCGTAATTCGGTCCACGGTGACGGGCCTACGTAGTTTCAGTGAGAGCCGCGCACTGATCACCTGACGGCGAGCCAAGGGCGATTCACTTGGTCATCTTCCCCTGATGACGACCTTGGCGATCAAGGTCAGTCTCCGCACGCCGCTGGCGCGCATGAAGCGGAACCGGGCGTCGGGACGCAGCCCTTCCTTTCGGCGATCAGCCCGGTGTGAACACGGTTTGCGGGGGACAAGCCGCTGGCGCGAGCACCCCCGTCTCGGCCGGGCCGGCCGCACGTCACCTCGCGCTATCTCACGTTATTTCACGTCACGATCCACACGGTCGCCTGTGCCTCGTCATCCCCCTTTGACGCCGTCCAAGGGGGCCCTGATGCGGCTATCGCGACAGTGATGCCCTGTCCATCTGCTTGGTTGCGCAGGAGCTGCCATGAGCGAAACCAGTCTCGGACATCAGACAACCCCCGTCATGATCCATGAAAGAAGGGCGAAAAGGGCGACCGCTGCCGCTGTCTGCGGCACTCTCGTCGAGTACTACGACTTCAGCGTCTACGGGTACGTGGCCGCTACGTTGGCAACGGTGTTCTTTCCCGACCAGGACCCGATCGTGGCGCTGCTGAACACGGTCCTGATCTTCGGCTCGTCCTTCGTCGTCCGACCACTCGGGGCACTTTACTTCGGTCGGCTGGGTGACAGGGTGGGCCGGCGGACGAGCCTCGTCGCCTGTATCACCTGCATGGGCTTGTCCGCCGGGCTCACCGGTATTCTGCCCGGGTACGCCCACATCGGGGCCTGGGCGCCGACCCTGCTGCTCCTTCTGCGTCTGCTGCAAGGTTTCTCGACCGGGGCAGAGTTCGGCGGCGCCGTGACGTACATCCGCGAGTGGGCTCCGAAGCCGCGCCGCGCGTTCTACATCTCCTTCGCTTCCGCCGCCGGCAACGTGGGTAAGGCGCTCGCCGCGGGCATGACCGCCCTCGTCTCAAGCCTGGTCCCGAGCGATGTCATGCTGACTTGGGGGTGGCGCATCCCGTTCCTCCTGGTCATCCCGCTCGGCATCACGGTGTTGGCCCTGCGGCTGCGCGTCGAGGACAGTCCCGAATTCCTCGAGAACAACACTGACCGAACCGATGCCCGTGGGCCGGTGCGGGACCTGTTCCGCAGCCACCGTGGCGCGCTTGCCAAGGGCGTTCTGATCGCGACCGTGCAGAACGTCGGGACATACATCGGCGCGGTGTTCATCGCCGTATACCTCAGTCGCATGCTCGGCTTCTCGGAGACCTCATCATCGACCATCGTGCTCGTGGCGGTACTCCTCGCAGCTTTCCTCATCATCGCCGCGGGTCAGCTCGGCACGCGGATCGGCGGCAAGCGACTCCTGTTGTGGTCCTACGCGGCTTACATCGTGCTCGTTCTGCCGTCGTTTCTCTTGATGAACCAGGGGTCCGTCGGGCTGGCTCTCCTCGGGCTTGCGCTGAGCATGACGCCCTACGCGCTGTGCCAGGCGGGCACACACACCACAGTGCCCGAGTTCTTCCCCGTCCGGGTGCGCCACACCGGCGTCGCCTTCGCTTACAGCGTCGGTGCAGTGATCGGTGGTGGCGGCGGCCCCTACCTCGCCACCTGGCTCATAGACGCGACGGGCAACCCCTACATCCCGGCCTTTCTGCTCGTCACCGCCGGCGGCCTGGGCATGGTTGTGGTGTCGCTGACAGTGCGCCGTGCCTCAGCCGACGCAGGCTACCTCTACCGATAGCTTCGATGCGTCGGCGCAACGGCGTCGTGGTCATCTGAAGACCTTCCGACCGGGTGCATCTCCGTGCTCGCGCCCGCACCCCGCTGAAGATCAGGACATGGCTCGAGGGACACGGAATCTGAGCGATGACGCCCGTCACGGGACAATCAAGCCCGGCGCCGACCGATGTGGTGACCCGCAGCAAGGAGATCCCGGAACGCATACGCTCCGCGGGAAGGCGGTGGCGACGGCGATCGCAAGCGGCACCGTTCCCATGCCCACACCCTGCAGGGTTCGTCCCCCGAGCAGTAGCCCGAAATCCCAGATCAGGATCAGGTCCGCGTTGCCCGCACCCGGTCGCCGACTGCGTCGAGGATCCACTCGTCGTGAGTCGCGACCGGGCCCCGGCCCCGCGAGAGTCCGGTGCGCCGGTCGAGCTGCGAGTCGGGCACCGGCGCGACCTTCGCCGCTGTACGCAGCGCCCGCTCGTCGTGGATGGCGTCCTCGGTCAAGTCGGAGACGACAACTCCGCGAACCGCGTCGACGGCCCACGAGGCAGACGGACTGTACCGGGCGTCCGTGCGGGTGGCCGGTGACGGCCGTGCCTCGAGGGCCCTGCACACCTGCCCGTGCAGCTGATCGCCTCAGTCATGACGGCGTACTGCATTCCGGCGATCCCCAGCGTGCGGTTGAGCTGGGGGACAGGCCGTCGAGGATGCTCTTCTCCGCCGCGTCCCCGGCAGCCGACGACGCGGTGTAGTGGGTGGCCCTTGCGGCGGCGTGGCCGCAGTGGACCGCGAGGTCCACGTCCGCGTTCAGGCGACCAGGTGAGCCTCTGCGGGCTCTTCGATGGGCTCGAGGCCCGCCATCAGCCGGTTGCTGTTGACGGTGCGGTAGACGCCGGCCTCCATGCTGTGACGCGGCTTGAACCCGAACGTTGCCGAAGCCCTCGAGGAGTCACCACGCATCGTGAATCCCAAAGTCGCGCCCTGGGACGGGTCCAGGTCTTCCTGGCTGAGCATGATGTCCGCACCCGGGAGCAGTCGCCGTACGAAGTCGTAGGCCTCGGAGATCGGCCGGTAGTCGCCACTGATGAGGTAACTGTCGGCACCGTTCGGTTCGTCGTAGCGGAGGGCCTTGAGGAGGCCGGCGGAGACGTCCTCCACGTAGAGGAAGTCCAGGGACCTGCGGCCGAAGGGCACCACGACCGGGCCTTCGCCGATCGCGGGTCGGTAGAGCAGGTTGTTCAGCCAGGCGCTTCCACCGCCCCTCGTCAACTTGACGTGCTCGCCGAAGCCGTAGACCCGGGTGGGACGCACGCCGGTGATGTTCAGCCCGAACTTCTCCGCGTAGCCGAGCGCGAGCTTCTCATCCATCAGCTTCGCTGCCCCGTAGACGCCCTGGGGGTCGGGGGCGCTCGAGTCGTCCACCATCCCGGAGGGCTGGACCGAACGGGGACCGAAGATGTTGACGCTGCTGGTCCACACAACCTTCCGCATCCCGAGCCGGGCGGCCGCTTCGAAGGCGTTCGCCGTGCCCATCACGTTGATGTTCGTCGAGAGCCAGGGCCTGTCCTTGGCGCTGCCCCCCAGCATGGTCGCGAAGTGGGCGATCGAGTCGACGTGGTGCTTCTCGGCGGCCGCGACCAACGCGTTGAGGTCGCAGACGTCGCCGACCACTACCTCCACCTTGTCGCGGAGGTCGCCGCCCACGAGGTGGTCGATGTAATCGAGCTCGGGCAGCTCACCGCGGGGGTCACCGTTACCGCCCAGGTACCCGAACAGGACCGCCTTCTCCCCGGCAGCGACCAGATCACGAACGACGTACCCGCCAAGAAAGCCCACACCTGTCACAAGGACGGTCATACGCCGCAACTCCTTCGTTGGGGAAGTAAGGGCAGACACCCTCTTCATCCGTTAATCTGAACACAGGTACCGTATGTCGAATCGATGTGGCGGGCAAGACTGTCGCGTAGGAGATCACTGAAAAACCTCGGGTCCGGACCTGCCGCCATACAGCGGGGCCAGACCGGCTCTCATGGCTCAAGCGGAACGGGTCGGAAAGACGGCCGGGCGGGAGGTGCGCAGGGCCTGATCAAGTTCCGTGAGTGTCCGGGTTGTTGGTGATGCCCAGGACGGCGAGTGCTCGTTCGGGCTCGTGGCGGATGGCGCAGGTGGTTTTGGCGATGTTGTCGGCTCCGAGGATCTTCAGGGTGCCGATGGCGAGGTTGCGGATGGTGGCCATGGCGCGGGGTGCGGTGCCGGCGTGAATGGTCGAGGCGTCCTCAGCGAACGTGACATCTCGGATGTAGTGGGAGGAATTTTCGATTCCCCAGTGCCCGCGAAGGGCGGCGGCGAGGTCGGCGGGGCAGGTTTGATGGGCGGCGAGGCTGGTGACCGCGTAGACGTTCTCGCGGGTTTCGGGCCGGCCGGTGGGCTTGCGGCGGCGGTGGACCCGGATGGCGAGGTGGGCGTGGGGGAAAGCGATGCCGCCGAGGTTGTCGGCGATAGCGCAGGTCTTGATCGAGCGGGACTCGCGGCGGCCGTGGGCGGTGGCGGAGGCGGTGTGCTGGACCTTGATCGAGGTCCAGGGCAGGGCGGCGAGCTGGGCGTAGGCGGTGGGCTGGTTGGTCTTGATGACGGCGATGTAGTGGGCCTTCTTCGTCTCGACCAGCCAGGTGATGTTGGCCTTCACCGAGTGGAGGGCATCGAAGGTGACGACGGTGTCGGCGAGGTCGAGTGGCGCCAGCAGAGGCTTGAAGTGGCGCACTTCGTTGGTCTTTGCACCGACTTCGACCTGGGCAATCGTGGCGACATGGTCGTGGGTGACCGCCGAGAGCAGGTGACGGCGCGGCGCGGCCAGGCGGGCTGAGCCCTTGAGGGCCTTGCCGTCCACGGCGACAGCCTGCCGCGATCGGGCCTCGGGCACGTCCGCGGACGCGGTGATGCGGTGCCGGTCGGCCAGGTAGGCGCCCACGGCCTGGTCCAGGGCGTCGCCGTCAAGTGCCTGAAGGACGCGTCCGAGAGTGACCGGCTTGGGGCTGCGCCGCCAGCCGAGCAGGTGACGGCGCACCCCGAGGGATGCCAGCAGCGAGTTCGTGGCCCGCTCGCCGAACTCGGCGAGCTCGTCGATGCTCTTCGCGCCGCAGACGGCCGCGCAGGCACACACCAGCAAGATCGCCGTCAGCGAGTACCACCGGCCCCGGCGTGAGCGCGGATCCGGAACCGATTCAAGGTAGGGGCGCAGGTCAGCGATCCGGTCCGCATCCAGCGGCCCCAGTTTCTCCAGCACGGCAGGGATAGGGGAAGATGCAACAGCAGGCACGGGACATCCTCGTGATCATCTGGCTTCGACACCACAATGATCACGAACCCCCGTGCCTGCTCTACTACCCGCCCTACCGGCTGATCGCCAACCCTCCACGCAATCACGGAACTTGACGGAGCCCTGGGAGGTGTGGGAGACCCGCAGGGAGCCGATCCCGACGGGGCCCGAGGCTGCCCGCCTCGGAGGAGAGCAACCATGTGACCATGCCCGCAGGACACATCAGGGAGCTTCCGGCTCGGGCTGGTCATCCCGTGGAGGTCTGCGGGGTGCCGCTTCCGTCAAGAAGATCGGCCTCCTGACCCGAATAGCCCCCTGAGCTGGGCAAACAGCCGCCGTGAGCCGTGGTCGCACACTGATGAAATCGGGTTGGTTGTGACCCTTGACACCCTTCCGCTTTCAGAATAGCGTCCCGCCGTACGTAAATAAGGACGCGGTTTGCTCGCCGTGATAGTGATCTCGGGGCCAGGACCTCATGGTTCTGACGCCTCCTCTCCACCTCAGTTGGCCAAAGCACGTCTCAGGACGCCCGGCGCCATAGGTGAAACCGTACGGCTCATGCAAGGAAGCAGGAGGCCAATGATGTCCTTGTCGTCTTCCGGTGAATCCCCCTCGATTCCCGTAGCACGTTCAAGCAGGATGCAGTTGTGGGCCGCCGTGAGCGGCGGCTTCGGATCGACACTGGAGTTCTTCGACTTCGCCATCTATGGAGCGCTCTCCGCTTCCCTGTTCCCCAAGCTGTTCTTCAGCGGTCTGGGGAATTCGGGTGCCCTGCTGGCCTCCTTCGCGACTTTCGGTGTGGGATTCGTCGCCCGCCCCGCCGGCGCCATCCTCTTCGGACACCTCGGTGACCGGTTCGGCCGACGGCCGATGCTCTACATCACGCTGGCCATGATGGGCACCGCGTCCATCATCATCGGACTGCTCCCCACCGGTAAGGGTGTCGCCGTCGCGAGCATTCTGGTCGCTCTGCGCTTCGTGCAGGGCTTCTCCCTCGGTGGCGAACACACCGGCAACGAACTCATGGTGATAGAGCACGCGAACCGTAACCGGCGTGGCGTGATGAGTTCCTTCGTGGCCATAGGATCACCTATCAGCCAGGTTGCCGCGAACCTGTTGCTGGCCGTGTTGACCACCGAACTGAGCGAGCAGCAATGGTCCTCGTGGGGATGGCGGATACCGTTTCTGTCCAGCCTCGCGATCGTCGCCGTCGCCGCCTATATCCGTACCAAGCTGGCGGAAACCCCCGCGTTCGTGGCCAAGGAGGACAAGGATGAGACGGAGCACGCGAGTGCCAAGCCCCACGGGATGGGTATCCGCGTCCTGCTGACGCAACCGCGCGAGATCATCCAGCTGGCACTCTTTTGGGGAGGCCCCACTCTCAGTTTCTATCTGATCGTGGTGTACGGCCTGACTCTCCTGACGCGACAGGGTGGAATCGCGAGCAACGACACGTTCGCTATCCTCGTCATCGCGAACGCCATCTCGGTCCCGGCATGCATCGTTGGCGGGATGGTCAGCGACCGGATCGGCCGCAAGCGGGCGATTTTCTTCGGGCTCATAGGCTGCACAGTCGGCGTGACGATGTTCTTCGTCTTCGCACTGAGCGGGTCGCTCCTCCCCATCACAGTGGCCATCACGCTGGCACTGAGCTCGATCCAGTTCCTCGCCGGCGGGCAGCCCGCACTCTTCGCGGAAACATTTCCCACCCAGTCCCGCTTCTCCGGCAGTGCCCTCGCGTTCACGTTGGCCAATCTGGTGTTCGCAGCCCCCGCCCCTCTGATCGCAACGGCATTGGTCGACGCCGGCGGAACCCAGTCCCTCATGTGGCTTGCCCTCGCCGTCAATGTGGTGTCAGTGATCGCCGTGGTCACGGTCACCGATCGGACGGGAGTCAACCTGGCTACGCTCACCGACGAGCACGAAACACCTGTCACGATCAGCGCACGGAACCCCCAGGACACGCAAGCGTGACCGCGCTTACGGCCCTGGGCTGGACAGGCCATAAAAAAGCCTGTCCAGCATCCGGATCCGGTCGAAGGAGCGGGCGTCGTGCGTAGCGGCCGGCGCCCCCATCCGAAACTCAGCTCAGGGGCGAGCGGGAGGGATCCGCTAACGCCCGCCGCGCATCGCACGGACAGGCAACCCGGCGCTCGAGCGCGGTCCGCGGGCGCCGGGTTCGCAGCCCTCTGGAGAATGATTGAAGAAGTTAGGAGTTCAGCTCGTATGGCAGACAATGCGGCGCTTCAGCGAGTGGGTTATATATCGGCCGAGGGAGTAGTGATTCCGAAGGACCGAAATGTGCTGCCGATCGAAAATCCTGCCACGGGCGAGACGATCGCAGAGGCCCATGAGGTGTCGGCGGCGGAGCTGGACGATATCGTCGCTCAGGCGCATACCGTCTTCGCCTCCACCTGGCGGCACCTCGCCCCAGAGGAGCGGGGCCGGCTGCTCGGAGCATGGGCCGACCGGATCGTCGCCCATCGCGGTGAACTCGCCGCGATCGAGGTGATGGATGTCGGTCACCTGCGCAGCGAGGTCCTCGGCGACATCGATTCCGCGGTGCGGCTGCTGCGGTACTACGCGGGGATGGCGGACAAGATCGAGGGGACGTCGTACGCTCAGATCCCCGGCCGACTCGCCTACGGTGTCAACGAGCCCTTCGGCGTCGTCGCCGGCATCAGTCCGTACAACGGCAACCCCAACTTCATCGTGATGAAGGCCGCTCCGGCTCTGATCGCCGGCAATTGCATCGTCCTCAAGGCGCCCGAGATCGCGCCACTGTCGACGTACCGGTTCGTCGAGCTGGCTCTCGAAGCCGGAATCCCTCCCGGGGTCGTCAACGTGGTCACAGGGAGGGGTCAGATCGTGGGGCCGATGCTGACCGAGCACCCGGGCATCGGCATGATCGCCTTCACCGGCGGCCCGGGTGCCGGCCGCTCCGTCATCGGCTCCTCCGCGAGGAACATTGTCCCGGTCATCCTGGAGCTCGGCGGCAAGAGCCCGGCGATCCTGCTCCCGGATGCCGACCTGGCGACCGCGATCCCCTCGGTGCTCCACTCGAACTTCGTGAAGAGCGGCCAGAGCTGTGTGGCCGGTTCCCGGATCCTCGTCCATGATTCCGTCTACGAGCGGGTGTGCGAGGAACTCGCGACCAGGGCCAAGGCGGTCCGGGTCGGCCTGCCGACCTCGGAGTCGTCGCAGATGGGCACGCTGATCAGCCGACCCCACCGCGACCGGGTCAACGGCCTCGTCCAGCAGGCCGTGGCCGCCGGAGCCACCTGCCTCGCGGGCGGCGCGCCTGCCGATCAGGGAGACCTCGCGGCGGGTGCCTTCTACCAGCCCACCGTGCTGGCCGACGTCACCGACGACAACCCCGCCTCGATGACGGAGGCGTTCGGCCCCATGGCGAGCGTGCTGTCGTACCACGACATCGACGAGGCGCTCACGAGGGCGAACTCCTCGCAGTTCGGGCTCAGCGCGCAGGTATGGGGCAACGACGCGGCGTCGATCCAGTATCTGGCCCAGAACCTCGTCGCCGGGACTGTCTGGATCAACACCTATCGTGCCTTCCACCCAACGGTTCCCTTCGGTGGCACAAAGCAGAGTGGGTACGGCCTCGAGAACGGTTTCGCCTCGATCTCGATGTACACGCGGCGGAAGTCCGTCGTCTGGGATCTGACGACCGACCGCAGCCTGCCCTACAGCGACTGACGGCACATGTGCACTGATTCGGCCACCCGCCAGGCTGCTCTCCTGTTCGCTGGGCTACCTACCAGGTCGTGGTAGCCCGCGCTGGGCGACTGACACCCATGGCGTCACCTGTGCTTGTGGCCACAGCCCGGGGGTGCGCCGAACCGTTGCCCGCTTACTTTGCGCAGTGCCTCACCATTGCCTGATCGACGCAACCACCACAAGGAGCCAAACAATGGAGACGCCCAACCGTCGCGGTGCCATCATCACGGGCGCTGCCTCAGGCATAGGCCTGGAGGTGACCCGACGGTTCGCTGCGCTGGGCTACGAAGTCGCGCTGCTGGACCGAACCAAAGACTCCATCGAATCAGCGATGAGCTCCATCGATTCGGGAAGCGCCCTGCATGCTGTCGCAGGAGACCTCGCCACCACCGACGGCGCTCTCTCCGCTATTCATACGGCGCTCGATGCTGTTCCGTACGCGTCCGTGTTGATCCACTGCGCTGGAATACTGCGACCGGGAAAGCTGCAGGAGCTGCCCATCGATTCCTGGGACGAGAACTTCGCGGTCCATGTCCGTGCGCCAATCCTGACTTCTCAGGTCTTCGTGGAGCGCACGACGGCGGCTGCAGCGACGAGTGAAGACCCGTACCGGATTGTCGGAGTCTCATCGATTGCAGCGCTGCATCCCAGGGCAGGAAACGGCGCTTACTCCGCAAGCAAGGCAGCGCTGAACGTCGCGTTCAAGGTGCTCGCTGTTGATATCGCCCCCCTCGGGTACACGGTGAACATTGTGACACCTGGGCGCACGAACACCCCAATGGTTTCCACAGGTCTCGAAGGCAGGGGTTCTTCCGGATGGAAACCGAGCGCGCTTCCTCCGCTCGGCAGGTATGGTGAACCTTCGGACGTAGCCGCAGCAATTCAGTTCCTGTGCAGCCCTGATGCGGCTTTCATCACCGGAGCGGATATCGTCGTCGACGGGGGCAGCATTGCCGCCATACGCCCTCAGTAGCGGCCGGAAAGTCGAAGAACGGCAAGGCGGGCCAGCGATAGTGATCCGTTCGCGGACGACGCACTGTCAGCCTGAGTTCGTCGCCGGGCCGATGACGCAAATAAGTCGCGTTCCCGCGAGAAGAGTCCCTGAAGAGGTAGGAAGATGTCGGATCAAACAGTTGTCAGCTCGCCGCAACCCTCGTCTTCGCCCTTGAAGCGCCTGGCTGGCCGCCGTGT
Organism: Streptomyces sp. NPDC001393; assembly: GCF_053597455.1. NCBI lineage: Bacteria > Bacillati > Actinomycetota > Actinomycetes > Kitasatosporales > Streptomycetaceae > Streptomyces > Streptomyces sp. NPDC001393. The sequence continues at coordinate 26,113 of NZ_JBSFIH010000063.1, read as the reverse complement.
CCTGATCACCGGAGCCGCATCCGGGATCGGCAGAGCTACCGCGGAGCTCTTCGCCGCGGAGGGGGCGGCTCTCACCTTGCTCGATCGTGATGTAGCTGGGCTGGAGAAAACTTCGCAGGCCACGGGTGCCCATGCCTTCGGCGCCGACGTGACTGACGAGACGGCTGTTGCGCAGGCTGTTCAGGACGGCGCAAGCGCGATGGGCGGCATCGACGGAATCGTCAATGTGGCGGGAGTGTATTTGCTCGGCTCTGCACATGACGTGAGCACTGAGGACTTCCGGCGTGTCATCGAGGTGAACCTCATAGGCGCATACACCATCGTCCGCAACTGCTTGCCGTGGCTGTCAGAGGCGGAATCGGCCACGATCGTCAACGTCAGCTCCGGCGCGGGCCTCCTTTCCAATGCACCCAATCTCTCCGCCTACTCCGCATCAAAGGGCGGAGTTGTCGCTCTGACTCGATCGCTCGCCGCCGAGTTCGCACCTGCGATCCGCGTCAACAGTGTCTGCCCAGGCCTGGTCGAGACGCCACTGGGACTTGGCTCCGGGGCAAACAGCGCGAACTACGCCCTGAAGCGCATGGCAGACCCTGTGGAGATCGCGCAGGCAATCCTCTTCATGACGAGTTCTGAGTCGTCATACGTCACAGGCGCGGCACTCGCGGTCGATGGTGGTCGCACCTTCCACTAACCTCGATCTTTCGTGACGGTCTGCCAACTCCGTTGGCAGACCGTCACGAAAGATCGAGGTTAAGCCGCTTCACAGAGGCCAGCGTCCAGGATTCGAGCAGCCTTGGTAATGCTCCCCGGCATCAGATGCCGGTAGGTGCGGTACGTCTCCTCGATGGATTTGTGCCCCATCCATTCCGCTACGTCGGTGATGGGTATCCCGTTCCCGAGTGCGTTCGAGGCGAAGTAGTGGCGGAAGCTATACATTCCGACACCGTCCTCCGCGGGAAGATTCTTGAAGAGCCGCTGCACACGCCGGCGCTCCATCGGCTCCGTGTAGTACCCGCTGGGGCCACGCAGCAGGTAACCGTCCTTTGTGGTTCCGTGCTGCTCCGCGTAGCGCTCCATCGCCTCCCGCACCGAGCGCGGTAGCGGAACTTCCCTGAACTCGCCCGCCTTGCGATGCTTCAGCTTTGCTGGCTTGTGCGTGTTGGAGTGAATCTGCTCGTGCACGCGGTATACGTCGTCCGCAACGAGGTTGTTCACGTTCACCGCCCGAGCCTCGCCGTTACGCAAGCCACAGCCTGCCATCATAATGATCTCGAGCGCGAGATCATCATCGGCGACCGTCAGCGCCTTCTTCACGTAGTCGAGAGAGGGGATGACCACCAACTCACGTACGTATTCCGGCTCCTGAACGCCCTTGACAGGATCATCCGCCATGGCGCCCTTTCCGTAAGCGTCACGGAGAATGGCCTTGAGAGCTCGTAACACGATCACGGCCGCGTCTTCTTGAGGCGTCTCCAGCAGATGAGGCCGCAGGCGAGTGAGACGAGGGCGTCGTGCAGGTCGAGGCGTCGTTCCCGACGGACGGCCAGGCGCTTGAAGTGGTGCAGGAGTGAGAAGGTCTGCTCGACGACGTAGCGGAGCTTGCCCAGGTCCTTGATGTTGGGAGCCCCTCTGCGGGAGATCACCGGTAGGATCCGGCGCTTGCGCAGCTCTCGCCGGTTGGGGTCGGAGTCGTATCCCTTGTCACCGAGGAGGGCGTCGGGCCGGCGGCGCGGGCGGCCGGGTCTGCCGGCTACGGGCGGGATGCCGTCGACGAGGGCCAGGGTCTGGGTGACGTCGTTGACGTTGGCGGCGGTGGTGATGACCTTGAACGGTGTGCCGTTGCCGTCGCAGATCAGGTGGTGCTTACTGCCGGTCTTCCCGCGGTCGACCGGTGACGGCCCGGTACCTTCGCCCCCTTTTTCGCGCGGATGTGGGAGGCATCCACGCAGGCCCGGGACCAGTCCAGCTCGCCGGCCGCGTGCAACTCGGCAAGCAGGATGCGGTGCAACTGGTCGAAGACACCGGCCTCGTGCCACCGGCCCAACCGACGCCAGCAGGTCTGGCCGGAGCCGAACCCCAGCTCCAGCGGGAGCAATTGCCAGCTGATGTCGTTGTAGAGCACGTACAGGATGCCCTGCAGGCACAGCCGGTCGTCCACCGGCTTCGGACCAGGCGCCTTCTCCGGCCAGGGCGGCAGCAACGGCTCGATCAACGCCCACAGGTCATCGTCCACGATCCACGGCCGAACACTCACACCCTCCCGAACGGCCGAATGGTCACACCGGTCACGCCCGACCAGCACTCCTCAACAAGATCGTGTTACGAGCTCTGAGAGTGCATCACGCGGCGTCCCACAGCCCTGCATCCAGGATGCGCGCTGCCTTTGTGATACTTCCTGGCATCAAATGCCGGTACGTGCGGTACGTCTCCTCGATCGACTTGTGACCCATCCACTCCGCCACGTCGGTGATCGGTATTCCGCTTCCGAGGGCGTTCGAGGCGAAGTAGTGCCGGAAGCCATACATCCCCACACCCTCCGCTGCAGGGAGCTCCTTGAACAGCTTCTGAACACGCCGACGTTCCATCGGCTCCGTGTAAAAGCCGCTGGGGCCGCGCAACAGGTAACCGTCCTTCGTGGCTCCGTTCTTCTCCTCGTACCGCTCCATCGCCTCCCGCACTGAGCGAGGCAGCGGAACCTCCCTGAACTCACCTGCCTTGCGGTGCTTCAGCTTGGCCGGCTTGTGCGTGTTGGAGTGGATCTGCTCGTGAACCCTATAGACGTCGTCCGCCACGACGTTGTTGACGTTCACGGCGCGGGCCTCGCCGTTGCGCAGGCCGCAGCCCACCATCATGACAATCTCAAGCGCAAGGTCGTCGTCGGCGACAGTCAGAGCCTTCTTAACGTAGGCGAGGGAGGGTATGACCACCTTCTCACGGACGTACTCGGGCTCCTGGACGCCTTTCACAGGGTCATCTGCCATGGCCCCTTTGATATAAGCGTCTCGCAAGATGGCCTTGAGGGTGCGGAATATGTTCACCTGATTTCCGCGCCCCACCCCGTCGGTCTCCAGTTCCTCCAGGAAGCGCTCGACCACGATCGGCGTAACTGAGTTCAGTTTTCGCGAACCGAGCCGAGGAACGATGTGCACATTGATCGAACTGTCGACGTGCTCGCCCGTGGAGTACTCCGTCATTTTGCGCTGTCTAGGGCGCCACTGCTTCGCGTATTCCTCGACCGTCTGCTGGCCCAGCTCACGACGGGCCTGCGCGACGGATGGCGCAGTGTTCCTCTTCTCAGCGTAGATCTGCGTGAGGCGCTCGATCGCGTCGTCCTGCGTGCCATAACCGGCCTCCTCGCGCTGCTTGCCCAGCGCGTCCCTGAACCGAATCGTGTACGGGTGTGGGCAACGGGTCGGCTTGGCGCAGTCGCAGTCCTTGAAGAAGGACCCCATGCCGCGGGCGAGCTGTCGGGCCACGTGTCGAACCTTCCGAGCGGGAGCAAGCGATCATGCACAGGCGCTGCACAGAAGCGGAAGGTCAGCAAGCGGAGACAGGGCTGCGACGCATGCTGACCTTTTGCTGACCTGAGGGGCCCCCATCATGCCCCTGACCTGCGCAGACGTCCAAATGCTAGATCTTGGACTTGAACAGAGTACGCAGCACTTTGGACTCCTGGAAGACGGCTCCCTGCCTGCTTTGTGCAGGTCAAGGGCGGTCTTCACTGTACACCGGCACGCGTCGGAGTCGATGATTGTCAGGAACATCGCTTCACTCTGGCGAGCAGGCTCCCTATCTGGGCTTCCGCGCGAACCAGGTTGTTGTGACGTCGCCGACCATGCACCTACTCGGACACTCTTCGCGGAATGCGCCAGGACCGCTGCTGACGAAACGCTGACTTGCCTGACGGAACACCAGGTACCTGGAGAGGTAGGAGTGTTACCGCCCAGCAGCACCTGACGAGTTCGTCGGCCAGGCGGCGGCCGGCGGCATCGGCCTCCAACTCTCCGGGCACACCCACGGCGGCCGGATATGGCTCTTCCACCGCCTGGTCCGCATCGACCAGCCCGCCCTCGCCGGCCTCAGCCACCACGGCACCCGCACCCTCCTCTACACCAGCCGCGGCACCGGCTTCTGGGGCCCCGCCGTTCCGCGTCTTCGCCCCCGGCGAGATCACCCTGCTCGTACTCCGCTCCCCGCACCTGCCCACCTCGCCGTAGCTGCCTCGGCTCCTTCCTTTGCGCCATTCCTGCCTGCCCAGTTGGTCGTTGGCGAGGTCATGGGGAGGGACTGCGGCAAAGGATGGTTCCGGAGGGGCTGTGGGAGTCGCCAAGTCCGTTGCCGAGAAAGCAGCCCATCATCCGATGGCGAAGGCCGGGGTCTCCGACCTGGGAGAGCTCCCTTGCTGCCTTATGGCGGCCGGATTTCATACGGCGGTCATTCGGCGGCGTCGGACCGGTCGGCGTTCTCGTGGCTGTTGTCTGCCCGCATCGGCAGCCCCAGCCGCCGGCCGCCGCGGTGAGCCCAGATGTCACCGAGGACGACTTGGATGATGCCGGTGACGGGAATCGCCAGCAGGGCACCGAGTATCCCGGCGACTTCGGCGGCGATCAGGATGGCCAGCAGCACGGTGAGGGGGTTGAGTTTGACCGTTCGAGACAGGATGACCGGTTGCAGGAGGTGGTTTTCGGCCTGCTGATAGCGATGAAGAAGACGATTGCTCCGATGCCGGCCGGCAAGGAATGAACGAACGTCACTGAGGAGGCGACGACAGCCCCTATGGTGGCCCCCACCAAGGGAATGAGGTCGGTCACGGATTCAAGGTAGGCCTGCTCAGCCCGGTGGCGAACGCGCGAATCTGCGACTGATGCCGCTGGACATTCCGCAGAGCGTGGATCCGCTCCAGCAGGTTACCGACTGTCCCGCGGCCGGCCCGGGCGTCCCTGATCATCACGGGCAGACGACCGGCGAACCGGCTTCCCTCCTGAGCCAGGGGGATGACGAAGAGGGCGACCACCGCGCCAACGGCGGCGGCCGCAGCCAGAAAGACCAGGAAGGTGGCCACCGGCCGTCGGCACCGCGGCACCCGTCGCTGCAGCGCCTCGACCGCGGGGTGAAGGGAGACGGCCAGGAACGATGCGATGACCGCCCAGATCAAGACCCGGCGAGCCTGCACCACCAACTCGAGTACGACGTAGGTGGCGAGCACCAGACCGATTGCGGCGAGGATGGTTCGCACCGGAACCGGACGCGTCGCCATGGGCACTGGGTGCCCAGCCGCAGTCTCGGGAAACGAGGAGGGCTCCTCACCCGGAGAGACGTGACCTCCCTGCGTTGTCGCACGTGCCGGCCTCTGACACGGGCTGCGTCAAGTCGCCGCCAACCGACATGGGAGTAGGCGGACACAACCAGCGGATGCCTCGGCCCTCCCCCATGGATCGCCGCCGGGGCGGCCGTGACCGGCTTTGGCGGCTGGCGAAAATCGCCACATCCTGATCCGTGCGCCTTCCGACCCCGGGGCACGCAGCATGGGGAGAGGCGTGGGCCCGGCGGCGATGGTGGACGCGTTGCGGGGACCGGTCCGTGCACGGTGGATCTTAACGGCGGTGGCGGGTCGACCAGGTACGTCCCAGGTGCGGATGCTCAGGCTGCGCTGCAAGCTGGGTCTGTAGGCCGCAACTGTCGAAGGAGTGTCATGGTGGCGGTGGCCACACGTGCGATCGCCGGAGCGTCGGCCCGGTGGGGGCCGACGCCGCCAGCTGCTGGTGTGATCGCGGCAGTCCTGTTGTCGCTCTTGATGTGCGCCGGGCCGATGCATGCGGCTTGTCGGTACGTGCCGTGACCGAGAGCGCGTCGCGACCTGCGACCGGCGCGCGACGGCCCTGTCTGATCGTGAATCCTCGTTCGGGCGGGGGGAAAGCAAGCCGGTTCCGGATCGCGGAACGAGCCCGTGCGTTCGGGGCTCAGGTTCTCGTGATCGATCATTGCCTGCCCCAGGACCTGGCGACTGTCGCGCGACGCGCCGTGGATGACGGTGCGGATCTGCTCGGGGTGGCCGGCGGAGACGGCACACAGGCACTTGTGGCCGAGGTGGCCGCAGCGAGCGGCCTGCCCTTCGTGGTCATTCCGGCGGGTACCCGCAACCACTTCGCGATGGATCTCGGCCTGGACCGCGACGACCCTTCGGCCGCGCTGGAGGCCCTCAGGGACGGCGTCGAGCTGCGCGTGGATCTCGGGTACGCAGGCGAGCGGGCATTCGTCAACAACGTGTCGTTCGGCGCGTATGCCGCCCTGGTGCAGGACCCGGCCTACCGGGAGGACAAGATCGGCACGATGGTACGGATCCTCCCGGAATTCCTGGCCCGCCACCAGGGGCCGGAGCTGGTGGTACGCACAGGGCTGCTCACCGTGGACCGGCCGGATGCCGTGCTGGTGAGCAACAACCCCTACCAACTCGACGACCCGGCCGGGCTCGACAGGCGTGCGCAGCTCGACTCCGGACTCCTGGGAGTACTGGCCGCCAGGGCGGAGACACCCGCCGAAACAGCTTCCAGGCTGCAAAGCGGGCAGATACACGGACTGACCCGGCTGGCGACACCCGACGACGTCGTCATCCACGCCGACCCCCCGGTCGTCCCCGTCGGGCTCGACGGCGAAGCCGTCACCCTGCCGACTCCCGTGCGGTGCCGGATCAGTCCCCGGACGCTGCGGGTATGGGTTCCCCGCCATCGGCCGGGCGTCGCGCCCACCGGATGGCGACCGCTGGGATGGGCCGTCGTCCAGCGGGCTGCCTCACTCGTCGGGCGGTCTCATCGCCGTCACACCGACTGACCGGAGCACGCCGCGCGGTGCGCAGCAGGTCCCGGAGACAGGGCCAGAAGGCCCATGAGGGTGTGCCCGGCGAAGGGTGGAAGGTGGGATGGTGAGGTTACTGCCAGATGATCCGTGCGCGCGCCCGTCCTCCCGTCGGCTCAGCACTGCCGGACGTTCATCCAGCTGTGTGCGTTTCCCTGTGCGGGAGGGCACACGCCCAGGCGGTGGGCGCTGATGGTGACCACTTTCGGGGCGAGGGCGATGGCCGGGGGGCGTGCCGTCTCGGCGGCCTCCCTGCCCACCGCGCAGGTGCTCCGTGATCTCCAGGTGCCGGAAGGGGGCCTGTCGTCGGAGGAGGCAGCACGACGGCTGAAGCGCTGGGGCCCGAACGCCGTCCACTCCCACCGAGCTCGGGCGTGGCTGGTGCTGTGGCATCAGCTGCGGTCCCCCCTGCTCGGCCTGCTGCTGGCCGCAGCCGTCGTGTCGTACTTCGTCGGGGAGCGCAGCGACGCCGTGATCATCGCGGTGATCGTCGCGCTCTCCGCCGGCCTGGGTTTCGTCAACGAGTTCCGGGCGGAGAAGACCGCCCAGTCGCTGCACGCGAAGATCCGGCACCGCGCGGTCGTACTGCGCGACGGGCGACCACAGGAGGTGGAGGTCACCACCCTGGTCCCCGGTGATGTGGTCGAGCTGCGGCTCGGCGACATCGTGCCCGCGGACCTACGGCTGCTTCAGGCAGCCGGGCTCGAGTGCAGCGAGTCGGTGCTGACTGGCGAGTCGTTGCCGGTCGCGAAGGACACCGCTGCCGTGCCGGCCGGCACGGCGCTGGCGGACCTGTCCGGCTGCGCCCTGATGGGCACGGTGGTGCACGCTGGAAGCGGCCGCGGTGTCGTGGTCGCCACCGGTGCCGAAGCCGAGTTCGGGAAGATCGCCGCCGGCCTGAGCGGACACCAGCTGGAGACCGAGTTCCAGGTGGGCCTGCGCCGCTTCTCCATGCTCCTGGTCTACGTCGCCGGGGCACTGACCACGTCGATCTTCATCATCAACGTCGCGCTGCACAAGCCGCTGATCGACGCCCTGCTGTTCTCCCTAGCCATCGCGGTCGGCATCACCCCGCAACTGCTGCCCGCGGTCGTCTCCACCAGCCTGGCCGCCGGCTCCCGGCGGATGAGCCGGCGCAAGGTACTGGTCAAACGGCTGGTGTGTATCGAGGACCTTGGCGACGTCGATGTGCTGTTCACCGACAAGACCGGAACCCTCACCCAGGGCCGCATCGACTTCATGCGGGCCGTACCCGTCCCCGGTACGTCGACGCAGGAGGTGCTGCGCCTCGGCCTGCTGTGCACCGAGACGGACGTGGACGACCAGGGCCGGGCCGTGGGCGGAAACCCGCTCGACGACGCCCTGTGGGACTCACCGGCCGCCGCCGCCCAGCGCCCGGTGCTCAGCGGCTGGAAGCGGGCCGACGTCCTGCCCTTCGACCACGAGCGGCGCATGGTCTCCGTCACCGTCACCGATCCCGCCGGTGACACCCTGCTCATCACGAAGGGCGCTCCTGAGACGGTACTGGAACGCTGTGCGGAGGTCCCCGAGCCGGTCCGCGAGGCGCTGGACGCGGAGTTCGCCGCCGGGAACCGGGTGGTCGCGGTGGCGACCCGGTCCGCCCACCCGGCCACCGCACTCAGTGCCGCCGACGAGCGGGGCCTCCGCCTGGCCGGCCTGCTGGTCTTCCGCGACCCGCCCAAACCCGACGCGGCCGAGGCTCTGGGGCAGCTGGACGCGCTCGGCATCACAACGAAGATCGTCACCGGGGACCACCCCACGGTCGCCGCCAAGGTCTGCCAGGACCTGGGGCTGACCGACGCCGCCGTGCTGATCGGGACCGACCTGGACGCCATGGACGACGAGCGGCTCACCGAAGCCATACGCGACACCACCGTATTCGCCCGGGTCAGCCCCGAGCACAAGGCGCGCATCGTGCGGATCCAGCGGAAGACCGGTGGCGACGTCGCCTTCCTCGGCGACGGCGTCAACGACGCGCTCGCGCTGCACGCCGCCGACGTGGGCATCTCGGTGGATTCGGCCACCGACGTGGCCAAGGACGCGGCCGACGTGATCCTGCTGGAGAAGGACCTCGGGGTTCTGGCGGACGGGGTCGCCGAGGGGCGACGCATCTTCGCCAACACGATCAAGTACGTCCTGATGGGCACGTCCAGCAATTTCGGCAACATGTTCAGTGCGGCCGGAGCCTCGCTGTTCCTGCCCTTCCTGCCGATGCTGCCGTCCCAGATCCTGCTCAACAACCTGTTGTACGACACCAGTCAGCTCGCCATCCCCACCGACGAGGTCGACGAGGAGCAGGTGCGGCGGCCCGCGCACTGGGACATTGCCTTCATCCGGCGGTTCATGATCTGTTTCGGGCCGATCAGTTCGCTGTTCGACTTCGTCACTTTCGCCGTGATGCTGGGCGTCTTCCACGCCGACGCCGCCCAGTTCCACACCGGCTGGTTCGTGGAGTCCCTCGCCACGCAGACCCTGGTGATCTTCGCCATCCGCACCCGCCGCATTCCGTTCTGGCGCAGTCGCCCCAGCCTGCCTCTGACGCTGACCGCGCTGGGAGTCGTCGCGCTCGGCGCCGCCCTGCCGGCCACTCCCCTGGCCCACGTCCTCGGCTTCCAGCCCCTACCGACCGCCTTCTTCGCCGCGGTAGCCACCATGGTCGTCGTCTACCTGCTCCTCGTCGAGCTCGGCAAACGGATCTTCTACCGGACCACGGGTCCACGGGGTCGCCCCGAACCCGCTCCCGGCCACCGGCATTTGCGCCGCCGAGCAGCACGGTTCAGCACCGTCACCCGCCTGCCGCACCGGCAAGCCCTCCGCCGTCCGCCGGTGAAGGGGCCGCACTCGACGGGCACGACCGTGTCTCCCCACTCCCCCGTGCCTCGGACACCATCTGCCTGATCCGCCGGAATCCCGCATCCGTCCGCCGTGCGACTCGGCATTTCCGGCCGGTCGGGCTTCTACGGCCGACGCAGTCGGTGATCCGCCCTCACAAGGCAGACCCGACAGACGCATACCCGCCGAGCCTGCCCGTGTCACTCGAGCCGTTCATACGCTGTTCGCGCTTTTCGTGGCCGAGACGGGGAAGTGTTCGACGCGGTACTCGTAACTTCTCCACTCCTCTGACTCGGGCGGTACGTGAGTACGGCCCTGATGAGCCGATACCCGAGAACGCCCCCTCAGTGCTGGGGGTGCGCACGTGCGTGGAACAGAGGGCGCCGCTGGGTGGCCGTGCCGGGAGCGAGATGGCCGATCTCGACGCGTGTCCTGATGGCGCGGACCACCTCGGTCAGGCCCAGAACTATGGCCATGACGCCCACCACCAGTGTGAGTGTCGCGATGGATGCGAACGGCATGATGATCATCACGATGCCGGCCATGGTGCCGATGATGCCGAAGGCCACGTGCCAGCCGCGCCCCGGCATGGCCTGATCCGAGGCCGCGGCAACCGTCTCCAGGGTGCCCCGCATGAGCCAGCTGAAGCCGATCCACAGGGCGAGCAGAAAGACCGACTCGAGGGTGCCCCTGAAGCAGATCAGTCCCAGCAGGATGGAGGCCGCGCCGGTGATGAAGTGCAGTACGCGAAGATGCCGGGGGACGTGGGCGCCGAAGGCGGCGGCAAGTTGGAAGACACCGGTGGCAAGGAGATAGACCCCGAAGAGCACGCCGACGACGCGAAGCGTCGCACCGGGCCACACCAGCGCGACAACGCCCAGGGCGATGGTGGCGAGGCCCATGGTGAGCAGGAACTGCCAGCCCAGGTTCGCCAGTGCGGCCATGCCTTCGGTCAGGGGGCCCTCTTGCGACTCGGTGCCGTGTGGGGAAACGGGACCAGAGGAATGTGAAGGAGCTGTCATGGCACCTGCCTCCTTCTCGGAGCAGCGTCGTCACATCCGGCTACTTCCATCGTCACCCGATCAGCCTCATGTTGCTCGCTGGAGAGGGCGGGGGTGTGGCGCACGAGGTATTCCACGCACAAGCTCCTCCGGCTACTCATCCGGACAGCCCCTCGGCGGGAGCTCAGGACAGGAGTTCCCCGGGCCGCCCCGCGCCAGCGGCCACAGCACATGTTGGTCATGAAGCTATGGGACGGTTCTCAAGCCTCCCGTGAGCCGACCGGGCTGGATGTCCCACCCGTTGCCTGGGTCCGAGGCCACCGACTGAGCAGGTTCGGTCCTGTTCGCTGCGCCGCAGCGTTCACGGTGACGCTTGTCGGCTGTGAGCGTCACGGCTGGAAGAGGGCGGTACATCGACAGCGTCGGCATCAGGTGGGCCCCGGTCGCCGCGCCCTAAAAAATACTCGTCCTGCCCTCCGACGATCGCAAACGGTCTGTTTGCGGACGATCTTCTGGGGCCGCACCACCAGGGCCGAGACGGCGGTGTACCGCTCGGTGACCCGCTCATGCCGCGCTGCCTCGCCCGGCCGAGCCCTGGGCGAGGTTGAACTGGCCCGGCTGCCGCTCGGCCAACCACCCCAGCACGAATAGGCGCTTCGCCTTCGAACATAGTGCCTCCACCTTGACCGGCACCGGGTCCAGGACGACTCTGGCTGCCAACTCCTCATTTCTAGACCCGTTGAGGAGCCCGTGCCGGTCCGCGAGGGCCTCGAGGATGCGCTGACAGTCCGATCCAGAGCCATCGGACGGTCACATACTGCCTTGAACCGCCGCGACATCCACTTCCCCGCCAGACAGCCTCTGGCAGAGCGAGGGGGTGACGCACCTGCCCTACGCCCTGACTGCCCGGCCAGAACTTCGAGGCCGCTGTCTTCCAAGGGCGGGACACATGGCGAGCACGATGCAGAGGAGGAGCGGCAACGGCCGACCAGCACCCCATCACGTGCTCTTGGATGGCGTGGGTTTGCGGACCGGTCTCGGACGCGCTCGAATGACGGAAGAACGGACCCGTCTGCCCGCATCGGTTGGTCGGATGAAGCGGCGGTGCCCGCCAGAGCCCGCCTCGGGCCTCGGCCCGCCGACGAGGAGCCGACATGGCCAAGGCCGGATCCGCCTGGGCGGCCGGCTGTGAATGAACGCCCTGGCATCCTCCCACTCTCCGTTGCTGCCGGAGATGCTCAGACTGCGGCAACGCCGGTGATCGACGCTCCGCCGCCGCACCCCGTGCGCCGGGCGGCCGATCTGTCGCGGCTACTCGTCTCCGGCGTCGTGCTGGTGGTGACGGTGCTGCCGGCCGTTGCGGCGCACGCATCCACCCGCAGAATGCAGCAGGGGCTGCTCGACGCGACGACCGCCCTACCGCCGGGATTGCGCGATGGTGTCCTCGGGGCGGTGCAGGTGGTCGCTGTCGTCGCGCCGGTGGTGGCCGTCGGCGTACTGGTCGTCCGGCGGCGGGGCGACGCGATCTTGCGGGCCGTGCCCGCGGCGGCCCTGGGCGTGCTGCTTTCGTGGCCCGTCACCCACCTGGCCATGACTCGCAGCAGACCGGGCGTATGGCCGCAGGTGCTGGTGGGGCGGGGCGCGCTGCTGGCTGCCGACTGGCCGCCGGCATCGTATCTGGCCGCCTGCGCTGCGGCGGTCGTAGCGGCAGGCCCGTGGCTGGACACGCGTCTGCGGCGGATGTGGTGGACCCTGACCGTCGTGTGCGCCGGGCTGAGCGTCGCGGCCGCCACCATCATGCCGCTGGAGACAGTCGCCACGCTCGCCGTAGGAAGTGTGGCCGGGTCTGCCGTGCTGCTGCTGGCCGGAGCCCCGGTGGACCGGCCGGCCCCACAGGCGGTCGCCGACGCACTCGTGGCGTGCGGGATCCCGCTCGCCGCGCTGCGGGAGACGCCGTCCCCCGATCGGCGCTCCGGGGAAGGGGTCCGCTACGGCGCCGAGATCACCACCGGTGCGCGGCTCACGGTACAGGTGCTCGGCCCCGAGGACCGCAACCGCGATCTCTTCCACCGGCTGGCCCGGCTCGCGCTGCTGCGCCACCCCGCCGACACGGACGCGCATACCCCACTCGCCGCGGTCGAGCACGAACTCCTCATGCTCGTGTTCGCAGGCCGTACCGGCGCCCGGGCGGCCGAGCCGGTGATCGCGTACCCGGTGGCCAAGGGCGGCGCACTCCTGGTGACGATCGAGCACGCCGCCCGTCCCCTGTCCGCGTTCCCGGGCGAGGAGATCACCGACCGGATACTCACCGGCGTATGGACGTCCGTGGCCCGCCTCCAAAAGCACCGACTGGCGCACCGGGCGCTCCGCCCGGAACACATCCTCGTCGAGCCGGACGGTGCGTCCCGGCTCATCGCGTTCACACGCGCCCGGCTGGGCGCCACGCCCGACGCGCTCGGCAGCGACATTGCCGAACTGCTGGCCACCACCGCGACACGCACAGGGGTGCCGCGCGCCATCCAGTGTGCGTTGGCCGGCCTCGGGCCGCCGCTGCTGGCGACAGCCCTGCCCTACCTGCAGCCGCTCGCGCTGCTCGGCCCCGCACGGCGCGAGGTCGCCCGGCACGACCAGGCCCGCGCTCGTGCGGCGGGAGCGGGTGCCAAGCGGCGCGCGGTGCGCCCCGGCGGCCGCCCAAGCCTGCTGCGTGACCTCTCCGCCGCGGTCGTGGAGGCGACCGGTGCCGAGCCGGCTCCCCTCGCGCCCCTGGCGCGCTTCACCTGGAAAAGCATCTTCGGCCTGGTCGGCGCGTTCCTTGTCCTGCATTTGGTGCTACCGCAGTTCGCCAGCGCCCCGGCGGTGGTGGCCGCGTTGCGAAAGGCCGACTGGTGGTGGGTGCTCGCGGTACTGCCCGTTACCTTCATCTCCCAGGTGTTCTCCACCTGCCTGCAAATGGGCACCATTCCGGCCAGGCTGCCATTCGGCCCCACGTACGAGGTGCAGTTCGCCAGTTCGTTCCTGAACCGGATCACCCCGAACAATGTCGGCGGCATGGCGCTCAACCTGCGCTACCTGCAGAAGACGGGGATCGAGACCGGGGCCGCCACGGCCTCTGTCGGCCTGCAGAGCCTCGTCGGCGCCGTTTCCAACGCCGTGCTCGCCGCCTGGTTCTTCGCCTGGGCCGGACGGCACCACACCGGAGTACACCTGCACTTGCCCGCAGGCCGGTACGTGCTGCCGGCCATCGCTTTGGCCCTCGCGGCAGGAGGTCTGCTCGGTGTCACACCGGCCGGCCGGCGCTTCCTCCGCGAGAAGGTGTGGCCGTTCCTGCGAGCCGCGGCGTCGACCGTGACGGGGGTGGCCTCCGCCCCCGCCAAGCTGGCTCTCCTCGTCACCGGCGCGCTGGGCCTGCCCCTCATCCAGGTCGTCGGACTCGTGTTGAGCGTGCGGGCGTTCGGCGGTGATCTTCCCTTCGTCCAGGCCGGCGCCGTCTACATGGCGGCACGCCTCGTCGCCAACGCGGCACCTGTCCCTGGCGGACTGGGTGCCCTTGAAGCCGGCCTCGTCGCCGGACTCACCGCGCTGGGCGTCACGGCCGGCGCAGCCACTTCGGCCGTGCTCGTCTACCGCCTGCTCACCTTCTGGCTGAACATCCCACTGGGCGCCCTGGCCCTGCGTGCCGTACAGCGCAAGGGCTACGCCTGACGCCGCTGCCGCTGCCGGGTTCAGGCCCCAGGCGGGCGGGCATCCGGTGGGCCGCCGTCTGCGCCGCTCCCGCGTTGCGAGGCCTTTCGCCAAGCCTTCCGAGCAGGGCGATGGGCGGCGCAGCAGGTCCCTGCCGCGGGTGAAGGTCTCAGCAAGCCGGACACCGGTCGGCCTGATGCTGATTGTTTGCTGACCCGGGGGGGCGATCAGTACCCTGACCTGCGGAAACACCCAAACGCTAGATCTTGGACTTGAACAGAGTACGAAGCATCCAGAACTCCCGAAATTCGCTCCCTGCCCGCTTTGTGCAGGTCAAGGGCTGTTCTTGCACCCTACAGCAGCCCGCTCTCCGGCAGACGTCCACCGGTCCGGGCCCGCCCGACCCCGACCAGCGCACGGGATCAGGGTATGAACCAGCAGCCCTGGGCGCATCGAGATCCCCGTCACTTGAGGCACGAAAGCACAACACGCGGGGGGCGGGTAGTACACGACGAAGATCGCGGTCAGGGTGAGGACTCGCCCCGTCGTTCCGCCTGCCGGTTCATCGCCAGCCAGAGCCGGTCGCGCGTCACGGGCAGCTCGGTGAAGCGGATGCCCGTGGCGTCGTACAGGGCGTTGGCGAAGGCGGGGGCCACCGGGTTGAAGGGGCTCTCACTCATCGACTTGGCTCCAAGCGGGCCGGTCGAGTCGGAGGTCTCCATGAAGTGGACCTCGGTGCGCGGCACGTCGGCGAACTGCGGGAGGCGGTACCGGCGGAAGGCCGCCGTCGTCACCTCGCCGCGCTCGTCGAGCCGTACGGTCTCGAAGAGCGTCGCACCCAGCGCCTGCGCGACTCCCCCTTCGACCTGGCCCCGGCACTGCAAGGGGTTCATGACCTTTCCCGCGTCGGCGGCGTGCACACTGCGCAGGATCCGCATCTCGCCCGTCTCCGGGTCGACGGCGATGCGGAACCACTGTGCGTTGAAGGCGACGGAACGCGGGCTGCCGCCCCAGTAGCCGTCCGCGGTGAGTTCGGCCTGCGCTCCCTGCGCGTGTGCTGCCTCGTACAACTCCTTCAGCGGGACCGAGCGGCCCGCGCAGTCGATCGCCTCCGCACCGAGCGTGCACAGGTGGCGGGGTACTCCGGTGTACCGGGCCGCGAAGGTCTTCAGGCGGCCGGCCAGGGAGTCGGCGGCGAGCATCACCGCCTTGCCCGCCACGACGGTGCCGGCGGAGCCGAAGGCGCCGGTGTCGTGGCGGACGACGTCAGTGTCGGACTGGCGGACGGCGATCCGGTCCACGGTGGTGTGGAGGGCGCCCGCGGTGATCTGCTCGTGGACCGTGGTGGTGCCGTTGCCGAACTCGGCGGTGCCGACGGCGAGGTCGTACGTGCCGTCGGCGAGGAGGGTGACCGTGGCATCCGCGTAGTGTCCGTTCGGCGGGGCGGTGGCGATCATCGACATGGCAGTGCCCTGACCGGTGAGCCAGCCCTCCGGCACCTCTTCGGTGCTGCGGTCCTCCTCGATGGCGCTGCGGACGATGCTCAGGCACTGGTCGAGGCCGTAGGAGGCGATGTAGAGGTCCTCGTCGTGGCCGATCGGTGTGATCATATGGTCGCCGGGGCCGATGATGTTCTTCTCCCGGAAGGCCAGTGGGTCCATGCCGAGGCGTCGGGCGACCTCGTCCATGGCGGACTCGACCGCGAAGGTGACCTGGCCCAGGCCGTAGCCCCGGAAGGCTCCCGAGGGGACCGTGTTGGTGTAGACGGCGTAGGCGTCGACCTTCTTGTGCGGGGCACGGTAGACGGCGAAGGACTCGCCGACGCTGTGGAACATGACACCGGGGCCGTGGTTCCCGTATGCGCCGGTGTTGCTGACCACCCGCATCCGGATCGCGGTGAGCGTGCCGTCGGCGCGGGCGCCGAGCTTGATGCGGATGGTGAAGGGGTGGCGGGTGGTGGCGCCGTAGAACTGCTCGGCGCGGGTGTATTCGAGCTTGACCGGGCGGCGCAGCTTGAGTGCGGCCAGGACGGCGATGTCCTCGGTCAGCATCTCCTGCTTGCCGCCGAAGCCGCCGCCCACCCGGCCCGCGATCACCCGGACCTCGTCTTCCGGAAGGTCGTAGAGGGCGCACAGCGCACGGCGGGTCAGGAACGGGGTCTGGGTGCTGGAGCGCACGGTCAGCCGCTCCCCGCTGCCGTCCTCCTTCGGCTCGAAGTAGGCGACGCAGCCGTGGGTTTCGAGGCTGGCGTGCTGCACGCGCTGAGTCCGGAAGGTCTCCTCGTAGACGACCGCTGCTTCGGCGAATCCGTCGTCCACGGAGCCGATCTCGCCGTGCACCTCAGCGGCCACGTTGTTCTCGACGCGGGCGATCCGCTCCTGCGGGCCCTTGCTGGCGTGGATGACGGGTGCGCCGGACCGCATGGCTTCCTCGGGGTCGATGACGTAAGGGAGTTGCTCGTACGTCACCTCGATCCGCCGGCAGCCCTCCTCGGCGGCCTGCTCGCTGTCCGCGACCACGGCGGCCACGCGCTGGCCGACGAAGCGGACGACATCGTCCAGGACGCGGGTGTCGTCGGGATCCTCGTTGGGGTGCTCGTGCCGGGCGCTGGAGTAGAGCGTGGCGGGGGCGTCCTCATGGGTGAGGACGGCGTGCACGCCGGGGACGCGCAGCGCGGCGGAGGTGTCGATGGCGAGGATACGGGCGTGCGGGTGCGGGGAGCGCAGCAGCTTCATGTGCAGCAGCCCGGGCACCTCGATGTCGAAGGTGTAGCGGGCGGTGCCCGTCACGACCTGGGGTCCGGCCGGGGCGCCGAGGTTCTTGCCGACCGCCTTGCCGGCGCAGGGCCTTTCGGTGTGCTTGATGCCGCGGACGGCGTCCTCGATGGCGCGGTATCCCGTGCAGCGGCAGATGTTGCCCTTGAAGGCGCGCGGCAGGTCGTCGAGCTTGCCGTCGTCGAGGTCGGAGCCCTGCTCCGCTTCGAGGGCTGCCGTGGTCATCAGGAATCCGGCGGTGCAGAACCCGCACTGGAAGCCCTGGGCATCCAGGAACTTCTGCTGCACTGGGTGGAGTTCACCGTCGGGTGTCGCCAATCCCTCCACGGTGGTGACCGACCGGTCCTTCGCCCGCACGGCCGGATAGAGACAGCTGTGCACCGGCTCGCCGTCGACATGCACGGTGCAGGCCCCGCAGTCCCCGGCGTCGCAGCCCTTCTTCACGCCGAACCAGCCGTTTTCGCGCAGATAGGTGCGCAGACACTGCCCGGCGCGGGGCTCCCTCTCGAAGGGCCGGCCGTTGACCCGCATGCCGAAGCTCATCGCACACCGTCCAGGACGAGTTCATGACGGACCTGCTCGGAGAGATGGAAGGCCATGTGCCGCCGCCACTCGGGCAGCCCGTGAATGTCGTCGAACCAGTCACCGTCGCCCACGGCCGAGGCGATCGCCCTGCGCAGTTCGGCCCGGTCCGGCGGCAGGGCGAACCAGAGACGGAACGGCCGGGTGGTGGCGGCCGTGATGGTCACGGCCAGCGATCCGTCCACCGGATCCAGCGTCCCGATGACGAGGGCGGCGGAGCGCCCGAGGCCGTAGAGCGACACCTGCATGAAGGCGGTACGGCAGCGCAGCGAGCGGGCGGGAATCGTGACCGAGCGCAGCAGCTCGCCCTCGGCGAGATCCTTGCGCCCGGCTCCGGTGACGAAGTCGGCCACCTTCACCCGCCGGAGCGAGCCGTCCTGGGCCCGGAGCAGGCACTCGCCGTCGAGGGCCGCGGTGAGGGAGATCATCGGTCCGGCGGGCAGGCCGTTGCAGAGGTTCCCGCCGACGGTCGCCATGTTCCAGATCTTGAACGAGGCGAGGAAGGCCCGGCAGCACTGCTCGATCAGTGGCGCGGCCTCCGCGTCGAGTGTCCGCCCGAACCGGGACAGCTGGGCGATCGTGCAGGTGGCCGCGATCTCCAGCGAACCGTCCGGCAGGGTCTGGACCGGCTCCCAGCCCATCCGGCTCAGATCGATCAGCCGGCGCAGATGCGGCTGCGGCTCGGAGAAGAGGTACGTGCCGCCGCCGAGCCAGGCGTCGCCCGGTCGCCAGGGCTCGTGACGGCTTGCGTCACAGATGTCGAGCACCGTGTTCAGATCCATGTCTCCACCTCTGTCGGGCCGCTGCTTTGCCTGTGCCGGCCACTGCTTTGCCTGTTCAGTGAAGCTGCGCCGGAGGCTGGAAACGACTGGTCCGCCGCACGGAAAATCTCCGGCCGGACCGACCCTGTCCTGGTGAATCAACCAAGAGGCGTTCTCCTGGCTTGCCCTTGCATTTACGATGGCTCGACCCATATCTGCCTGGTGGGTGTGAGAAGCCGGGGCGACCACCGGTGGCTGCACAAGGAGTCAGCAACATGCACGTCGGAGACCTCCTCCAGATCGAGGGACTCGATCTCACGCACCTGTGGGGTGGCGAGAATCTGCTCGGCCAGGCGATCAGCGGAGTGACCGCGACCGATCTGGAGGACCCCGCTCGTTTCGTCCAGCCCGGCGAGATCGTGCTCAGTGGCCTGGTCTGGTGGAACGAGGCGGACGGCCGGGCCAGGACCGAGCGGTTCGTCTCCGCACTGGCACAGGCCGGAGCCACGGCACTGCTCGCCGGCGAGGAGACCCACGGCAGCATCCCCGTCGACATCGTGGACTCGTGTCGAGCCCACGGCATCGCGCTCCTGGCCGTGTCGGCGCGCACCAGCTTCCGGGCCATCACAGAAGCCGTGTACCGGCGCCAGTGGGGCGACCTCAGCCGCCGCCCCGCCGACCACTTCGCCCTGCCCGAGAACGTACGCAGCGACCTCGGCCGCCTCGTCGATCAGGACACCGCCGCCGACGAACTCCTGGTTCGCGCGCTCGCTCCGTTCGGTGCGCCGCCCTGCTACGTGCTCACCAGCACCGGACGCACGATAGCCCGCACCGCTTCGGCTCCCCCGCTACCGGCGGCGCGGGCGGTGGAGCGCCTGCGCGGTCTCACCGGGGAGACGCTGCGCGTCCAGGCGGAGACCACCCCGTACGATGCCTGGTACCTCCATATGCCCCAGGTGGGCGGAGCGCCTCCCCGAGCGCTGCACGAGATAGCCGAGGTGATCGGCCGGTACCGACACCATCACCACCGCACGTACGCGACCCGACGACGCACCTGGCAGGAGCTGGTTGACCTCGTTGACCTGGGCGACGCCGCCGCCGGAGCGCTGGCGAACGCCCTCGAGTCCTGCGGGCCGCTCGCCGAGGGACCCTGGCGGGTCGTGGTCACGACCACCGGCAGCCGGCTCGCGGACAGTGGCGCCGAGGGCGCCCTCAGGGAGGCGCTTCAGCACCTGCCCGCCACGGTCTTCGCCGTCGGCACAACGAGGGATGCCGAAGCCGTCGCTGTCGTACGCATGAGGGGCGAGGACACCCTCCGGCTCGACGAGCCCTGGTCCCTGCTCACCGGCTGCCGACCGGAGACTCCGCTGTACGCCGGGGTCAGCGGCCTCGCCGGGGAGCCCACCGGACTCCACGCCGCCCTCACCCAGGCCCGCTACGCCCTCGCCGCTGCACGGCACAGCTCCCCGACGACCGGCCACGTGGCCACGATCGAGGAACTGGCCTCCCTGGAATCACTCCTGGCAGGCATCCCGACGGACGTGCGAAGAGCCTTCAGCGGCACGGCACTCGGCCCGCTCGCCCACAGCGAGACGGCCTCGCACCAAACCCTTCTGGAGACCCTGGAGGTCTTCCTCGCCCACAACTGCTCCTGGGCCCGCACCGCCAAAGCCCTGCACCTGCACGTCAACACGGTCCACTACCGCATCGAACGCGTGCAGGCACTCACCGGGCGGGACCTCTCCCGCCTCGACCACAAACTCGACCTGCACGCCGCACTCCTGTGCCGGTGAGCAACCGGCAGGCGAGCGTCGGCTCAAGGAGTGTCGATGTACACGCTGGTGGACTTCACACGCGCCGTGACCCTGGCACCGACCTCGATGCCGAGTTCCTCGACGGACTCCCGCGTCACGAGCGAGACGATGCGGTGCGGTCCCGACTGGACCTCGACCTGTGCGGCGACGTCGTCGAGCGTCACGCGGGTCACGATCCCCGGGAACGCGTTGCGTACGGATGTGGCCGCGGGGCCTTCCCGCAATGGGCGCTTCCCCGCTGCCCGTTCCTTCGCGAACGCGGCCAGGCTCACTCCGTCGATCGCGCGGTTCCCCGGCCCTTCCCGGTCCATGCGCAGCAGTCCGGAGTCCGCCCACCTCCGGACGGTCTCCGAACTCACGCCCAGCAGCCTCGCGGCCTGCCCAATGCTGTACGACGGCACAGAGCGAACTCTAGGTCAGAAGAGCGCGACGCCCTGTCCGGCGGGATCGGCCAGACGGGGTCTGGGCTCAGCTCACTTGCACTGGCCGGTGCGCGGCCCGTTCACGGTGTTGTCCGACTCGCCGACAACGTGTCGGACGAGACCTCAAGGCCGCCGGTGTTGCCGTGGAGGGTCAGCGGAGCCTTGAAGGCGCTGCCCGCGCAGTCCGTGGTGACGGCGAGGCCGCCGTCCGAGGTCATCGGGCCGTTGATCTCCGCTTCCGACACTGCCAGTGCTCCACCGGGCCGCACCTCCACCGGGCCGTTCTGCGTAGCGCCGGGGGCGATGCACAGCCACTGGTCGGCGGCCACGGTCAGCGGGCCGTCGTGGTCCGTGACGCACGGCTGGCTGAAGCCGGCGGTGAGGTCGGTAGGCGCGGCCGTGGCGCCGGCCGTGAAGGCGGGGTCGCCCGTTGTAGCCGACGGTGATCCTGTGCGCCCCGGGCTGGAACGCGCTGGTCGTGAAGGTCGCCCACCCGTCATTGAGCGGCACGGTCGCCGGCGTGGCCGTGCCGTCCGAGAAGGTGACCGACCCGGTCGGGGTGCCCGCGCGCTGGCAGATGCTCCATAGGATGGCCATACGACCTTGAACCTGCGGATCCCTGCCTGTGCACACCCGCCTCCGGGACGGGTGGTGAGGTGATCGCGGTGCCTGGTTCTCCTCGGCCAGCGGGTCAGTTGGGGCGAGGGTCGGCCGTGACCTGCAGAAAAACCCAAACGCTAGATATGCAGGTCAAGGGCGGCGGCGACCTTCGGAGGCTGCATCCTTTGGAAGACGCAGGCGGAACTGGCGGCGGCCACCGAGCGCCTGCACGCGATGACGCGGCAGATCCAAGCGTGCCCGGTGCCGGTGGCGGCGAGGGGGCCCGGCCACGCCACCGGCAGCGGCGCTCCTGCGCACCAGGTCGCCCAACGCGCCGCAGCCGGCCAAGGGGCAGCTCGACCAGGGCTGGGACGGCGCTCCGGAGGACGCGATGCGCCGCGGGACCGGGACCGGGGCCGGTGTCGAGGCGCGGCGCGGCGCACCAGAACTCCGCCCATCCGCTCGTCGTTCTCCGGCAGCACGGCATGGCGCGGCGAGACGACCTCGACGATGAGAGCGGTCGTGCAACGCGTCGTCCAACAGACGACGATCAAGAGGGACGACTGCTCGCTCAGGCCGTTCATCATTCCTGATCGCTCGCCCACCGGCCAAGGCGTGCCGCGCCATACGCCGGCCACCAGCCAGGCCCGTCAGGCGAGCCCAGGGGGCTGTCGTTATGCGATTCGGCTTGCGTCGAAAGTCGGCGCGGGAGCAGAAATGCCGCCCCCTGCTCTCACGTCTGTCATGCGGGGTGCTCTGCGTGTTTCATAGAGGTGTGGTCTGCGGTGCGCGACCATACGGACGCGGCACAACACATTATTCCAGCCGGTGGGCGCCATGGCGCAGTGATTGTGTGGGGCGACGTGCTCGTCACCAGCAAATCCAACGACGTCAAAAGCGGCAGCCGGCAGAAGGAACACCGAGACAGGAAGAAGGACGGGCATGCCCGGCAGTGAAAGCGAGAATCCAGCAATCCCTTCACCGACACCCACACCGACTCGGCGGCCCAGGACGAACCGGGACTGGTGGCCGAATCAGTTGGACCTTCAGGTTCTCCACCAGCACTCGCCCCGATCCAGCCCGATGGACGAGGACTTCGACTACGCGGAAGAGTTCGCGACCCTCGACGTCGACGCGCTGAAGCGTGACGTCTTCGAGGTGATGACGACATCCCAGGACTGGTGGCCCGCCGACTACGGTCACTACGGGCCGCTCTTCATCCGGATGAGCTGGCATGCCGCGGGAACGTACCGCATCGCGGACGGCCGCGGCGGTGGCGGCAGTGGCGCACAGCGCTTCGCCCCCCTCAACAGCTGGCCGGACAACGCGAGCCTGGACAAGGCGCGCCGTCTGCTCTGGCCGGTCAAACAGAAGTACGGCCGGAAAATCTCCTGGGCCGACCTTCTGGTGTTCGCCGGAAACTGTGCCATGGAATCCATGGGGTTCAAGACGTTCGGGTTCGGTTTCGGGCGAGAGGACATCTGGGAACCCGAGGAGATCTTCTGGGGACCCGAGGACACCTGGCTCGGAGATGAGCGCTACAGCGGTGACAGGGAACTCACCGGTCCTTTCGCCGCCGTGCAGATGGGACTGATCTACGTCAATCCGGAGGGGCCCAACGGAAACCCGGACCCGATGGCCGCCGCCCGGGACATTCGGGAGACATTCGCGCGCATGGCGATGAATGACGAGGAGACAGTCGCACTCATCGTCGGCGGCCACACCTTCGGCAAGTGTCATGGTGCGGTCGAAGCCAGTTATATCGGCCCGGAACCCGAGGCCGCCCCCATCGAGCAGCAGGGCCTCGGCTGGCGGAACACATACGGCAGTGGCACGGGCCCCCACACGCTCACCAGTGGGCTGGAGGGCGCATGGACCACCGAGCCGACCAAGTGGGACAACGGGTACCTGGACAATCTTTACGGGTACGAGTGGGAGCTGACGAGCAGCCCCGCCGGCGCCCACCAGTGGACTCCCAAGGATCCCGCAGCCAGGAACACCGTGCCCGACGCCCATGATCCGTCGAAGCGGCACGCCCCCATGATGCTGACGACCGACCTCGCGCTGAAGGTGGACCCGGTCTACGGCCCGATCACCAAGAGGTTCCACGAGAACCCCGAGGAACTCGCGGTGGCGTTCGCCAAGGCGTGGTACAAACTTCTGCACCGCGACATGGGACCCGTCTCGCGTTACCTCGGCCCGTGGATTCCCGAGCCGCAGCTGTGGCAGGACCCCGTTCCCGACGTCGATCATGAACTCGTCGGGGACGAGGAGATCGCTGCCCTCAAGGACAGCATCCTCGCCTCGGGCCTCTCCATCGCCCAGCTGGTCACGACCGCCTGGGCGTCGGCGGCAAGCTTCCGCGGCACCGACAAGCGCGGCGGGGCGAACGGGGCACGAATCCGGCTCGCGCCGCAGAAGGACTGGGAGCTCAACGACGTCCCCGAGGTGACCGAGGCGCTGCGCACGCTCGAGCGGATCCAGCAGGACTTCAACCTCTCCCAGACCGGCGGAAGGCGGGTCTCCCTCGCCGACCTGATCGTCCTCGGCGGGTGCGCGGCCGTCGAGCAGGCCGCGAGGAACGCCGGGTACGACGTCACGGTTCCGTTCGCACCGGGGCGCACGGACGCCTCGCAGGAGCAGACCGACGCGGCGTCGTTCGCCGTGCTGGAGCCCAAGGCGGATGCGTTCCGCAACTACCTTCCGGCGGGCGAGAAGCTGTCGCCGGAGACCCTCATGCTGGACCGCGCCAACCTGCTGACGCTCACCGCCCCGGAGATGACGGTGCTGATCGGCGGCATGCGGGCCCTGAACACAGGCTTCAAGGGGTCCCCCCACGGTGTCCTCACCCACCGGCCGGGAATGTTGACCAACGACTTCTTCGTCAACCTGCTCGACATGGGCACGGAGTGGAAGGCGTCGACCACGGAGGAGAACGTGTTCGAAGGCCGGGATCGCGCCACCGGCGAGGTCAAGTGGACCGCCACCGCCGTCGACCTGATCTTCGGTGCGCACTCCCAGCTCCGAGCCGTCTCGGAGGTCTACGCGTCCCAGGATGCGGGAGAGAAGTTCGTACGTGACTTCGTGGCAGCGTGGAACAAGGTGATGAATCTCGACCGGTTCGACCTCGCCTGAGCCCGAAGTGTGCGCGGCGCCCCGGTGTCCACAGCAGGCCGGTGTCCGGGTTCAAGAGTGCTCTCCGGTGGACACCGCGAGCGGTGCGCTGCCGGAGCCGGACTCCAGCATGCGGATCAGTTCCCCTGCCCGGGGCCACCCGCCGTATCCCGAGGCGGGGTTGAGGTGGCCGACCGCGCCGAGTTCCAGGAGTTGACTGCCCCGGCTCCGGGCCAGCTCGGCGTCGCGCTCGGGCGCGCCCAGCGGGTCGTCGGCACTGGCGGCGACGAGGCTGGGAAAGGGCAGCGGCGGGCGGGGCACGGGGGTCCAGCCGTGTTCCGCCGCCTCCGCGGGTGTGGGGTGGCCGTCCGACAGCGGTGTGGCGAGGTCCGGCGGCGTGGCGAGCAGCGCACCGCGTACGCCGGCTCGGTGGCGGCGGGCCAGTGCACAGTGGTGATGGCGTTTGGCCAGCAGGGTCTGCCCGTGGTCCGCGACGTGATCACGCAGACCGGGGACGCGATGACCACGGTGGGTTCCACGGTCGCGCTCATGAGGGGATCTCCGAAGGCTACTTGGACTCCGCCTTCCTGGCGAGGCCGACGAGGCGGAGGAGGTCGCGTTCGGACCAGTGCCTGCCGACCAGGAAGGCCATGGTGGCCACGACCGCGACGAGGGGCACGAGGCGCGGGACGCCCAGCAGGCCGAAGCGGTCCGCGAGCGCGCCCGTGGCCGCGGGGCCGGGGGCCAGCCCGAGCCCAGCGGTGACGAGCAGCACGAGCACGCTGCCCAGGAGGGCGAGGAGGGCCAGCCGGGCCCACGGCGCGCCGCCGGCACGGCAGCCGACCGCTGTATCACGCCGAGCGCCTCCGCCCCTTTCACGCTGCCGGCAAGGTGCGGCGACGGGCACGCCGCCCTAGCGCAAACCGGCCGAGGGTCGCTCGGTCCGCACGACGCACAGCGCCCAGATCACGAATCCGGAGATCGTGATCGCCACGATCGACCACAACGGGGAGTACGGCATGGAGAGGAAATTGGCGAGGATGAGGAATCCGGCAATGACCACGCCGGCGACCCGAGCCCACGTCGCCGCCTGGAACAGGCCCAGGCTGACCACGAAGGCGACCGCCCCGAGAACGACGTGGATCCAGCCCCAGCCGGTGAGGTCGTACTGGAAGGTGTATCCGTACGTGGTGACGAACACGTTGTCCTGGGCTATGCCCATGATGCCGCGGAAGATGTCGAGCACTCCGCAGATCATCAGCATGACGGCGCCGAACAGCATCAGACCGCCGGCCCATTGTTGCTTCGCCGATTCCGGGCGGGCTGCACGTGTCTCACTCATGACCTACCTCCTTGCGTGCTTCGTCGGACCATCGGGATCCGACAGTGGCGAAAGGCCCGTGACGTGGTCAGACGCCACCACGGCCACCGCTCAGGACCAGCTCCTTCGCTCGGACGAACTCCTCCTCACCACCTCGCGCTGGTACATATGCGAACTCATGTTCGCTGCTCCCCTACGGTCCTCGGACATCGGATCCGTCACGTTCAGATTGCGCACGTCACAGGCCCGTGCCGCCTCACCCGGTGCGGGGGTGGGGGCCCGGAGCCCCACGCCCCGCCCGCACAACAGCAGATGAGGGGGGGCCCCCGCCGCAAGGG
>NZ_JBSFIH010000062.1:0-49523 GCF_053597455.1 Streptomyces sp. NPDC001393 | reverse complement strand
ATCCCGGCCGAGCAGATCACCACGTACTTCCAGGCCGCCTCCACGGAGGCGCGCGTGTGGCGGTGGCCCACGAGGAAGGCGGTGACGATCGTGGTGGCCTCCACCGCAACCCACAGCACGCCCAGGTTCGCGGTGACCACGGCCAGGGACATGGCGGCCAGGAACGCCTGCACCAACGCGTGATAGCGCCACACGGTACGGTCGTTCGCCCGCCCGGCGACCCGCTCACCTCTCAGAAACGCGGGGGCGGAGCCGCAGGCGATCAGTGCGACGGCGCCGACCACCAGCAGCATCCACGCGGTCAGCGCATCCGCTCGCAGCAAGCCCGAGTACGCCCGCCGCGGTCCTCCGCCGACCACATCCCTCGCCAGCAGGCTCCCGCAGGTGAGGATCACGGCGGGCGAGACGAGCCCGGCCCAGTCCCGCGCATCCCACCTGGGCACCTTGCCGGGCTCGGGCGCCTCGGCCACCAGGACGGAGCCCTGTGCGGACACGCGCTGCCGGGCCTCGGTGAACGTCACGGCGAGGGTTGCGGCAGCCGTGCGCGTGCGCAGTGCGGCGAGTGCGTACCCGCCGGCCACGACCAGCGGAACAGCGGCGGGCGCGGTGAGGAGCATCGCGGAAGCAGTCGGGCTCATCAGTCGTGCAGCTCCCGCAGGTCGTCGATGTCGGTCGTGCCGAACGCCTCCCGCATCCGGGTGGTGAGGATCTGCAGCACCAGCACCGCCAGCAACACGTCGAAGGAGACGCCCAGTTCGACGATCAGCGGCACGCCGGAGGTGGCGAGGAAGGCGGTGGCGGTGATGCCGTTGTCCAGCAGCAGGAAGCCGACCACCTGGGCCAGCGCCCGCCTGCGGGTGACCAGCACGAAGAAGCCGATCAGGACGACGGCCAGGCCCACCGGCAGGGCGCGGGTGGCCGGCGTGGGGTCCAGTGCGGTCAGGGGCCGGGCGACGGCGTAGGCGAGCAGGGTGAGCAGGGAGGCGGTGAGCAGCGAAGCGGCGACGTTGACCAGTGGCTGGGTCTCCCGGGTCTCGGCGCCTCCGGTGCCGTGGCCTTGCCGGTCCTCGGCGAGCGCGGCCAGGGCATGCCGCATGAGATACGGCAGGACGCCCGCCCTCAGTACGCCGACACCGAGGCCCACGGCGACCAGGTCCCACCGCTCTTCGTGCACACCGAGCAGGACGGCGATCGCGGCCAGGGCGACGCCCTGGAGGGCGAAGACTCGGACGATCGCGGCGAGTTCGCGCCGCCACAGCACGATGACGGCGGCCAGCAGGAAGGCACCGCAGGCCAGGTCGAGGAGCTGGGTGTAGAGGCCGCCGCTCATGGTGCTCCGTTCAGGAAGTAGGAGGAGGTCACCGCGAGCAGCGCCAGCAGGAAGGAACCGGCAAGCAGTTCCGGCACCCGGAACAGCCGCACCTTGGCCCAGAACACCTCGGCCGCGGCCAGTACCGCACCCAGCAGCACGAGCTTCGCCGTGAACAGCACCAGCGCGACCACGAGAGCGGCCCAGGAGGTGCCGGTGGCGATGCCCCACGGCAGGAACAGGGAGGACAGCAGGCCGAGCAGCAGGGTGAGCCGCATCTGGGCGCCGAGTTCGACCAGTGCGAGGTCCGGGCCGGCGTACTCCAGGACCATCGCTTCGTGGATCATGGTGAGTTCGAGGTGGGTGGAGGGGTTGTCGACCGGGATCCGCCCGGTCTCCGCGAGCACGGCCACCGCGAGCGCGGCGGTGGCGAGCAGCCCGGCCGGGGACGCGAGGCGGGCCGGGTCCCGGGCGGCACCGGAGACGATCGCCGGGATGTTGGTCGTGCCGGCCGGTATCGACAGCGCGAACACCGACAGCAGGATGGTCGGCTCCACCAGGGCGGCGACCGTCATCTCCCGGGAGGCGCCCATCCCGCCGAACGCGGTGCCGGTGTCGAGTCCGGCCAGGGCGAGGGCGAGGGTGCCGAGTGCGATCAGCGCGACCACCACGATGAGGTCCGCGTGCGAGCTGACCGGGGTGTCGGTGGACAGCAGCGGCACCAGGGCGGCGGCCACCAGGGTGGTGGCGACCAGCAGCGCGGGGGCGGCGCGGAACGCGAGCCCGGTTCCCACCGGGGTGATGGGCTCCTTGCGCAGCAGCTTGCGTGCATCACGCCAGGGCTGGAGGATTCCGGCTCCGGCCCGGCCCTCCAGGCGGGCCCGCACCTGCCGCATCCACCCGGTCAGCAGCGGCGCTGCGGCCACGACGGCCACGACCTGGCCGACGACGGTCACGTACCCGATTGCGTTCATCACCAGCCCACCGCCAACGCCAACAGCAGGACGACCAGCCCGGCGAAGCCGTAGCCGAGATACAGGTGCACGCTGCCGCCCGCCAGCCGCCGCGCCGCCTGCCCGGTCCCGGCCAGTGCCCGCAGCACCGGCTCGTACAGCCGGTGCTCGATCCGGTCGGGCACCCGGTGCTGGAAGCGCACCCGTTCCACCAGGTACGCCGACTCGCGCACCGGGGTGACATTCACGTCCTGCTCCGGGGCGAGGATGTCATCGAAGACCCGCTGCAAAGGCTCCGCGAACGAGGTCGCCGTGTACGCCATGCGCGGCGTCGGCGCCCCGCCCCCGCAGTCCCACAACCGCGCGTGCACCCGACGCTTGTGGCGGCCGTAGAGCCTGGGCAGCCCGGCCGCGAGCAGGATCGCGGCCGTGAGGGCAGCCACCACCCACACCGGCGACAGGGAGGCGGAGATGCCGGCGAGTTGCACCTTCAGCCCGCCACCCGTGAGTGCCCCGCTGCCCGGCAGCCCGACCGCGCCGATGGCCCGGTCGAGGCCGTCACCCAGCAAGCCCGGCACCACCGCCAGCGCCACGACACCGACGGCGAGCAAAGTCATCCCGGCGAGCATCAGCGGCGGCGCCTCCCGCGCGGATGCGGCCCGCTCGTCGTGCGGCCGGGCGGAGAACCCGACACCGAGCGCCTTGACGAACACGGCCGCCGCGATGCCCGCCGACAGGGCGATCAGCGCCACCGACAGTGGCAGCACCACGGCGACGGCGACGCCGGGCACGCGGAGCCCGTGGATGAGGGACTGCAGCAGCAGCCACTCGCTGACGAAGCCGTTGCCCGGCGGCAGCGCCACCGCACCGAGCGCGGCCAGCGCGAAGAACCCGGCGGTGGCGGGCATCCGGGCCCGCAGCCCGCCCATCCGGTCCAGATCGCGTAGCCCGGTGGCGCGCAGGACCGACCCCGCCGCACAGAACAACAGGGCCTTGAACGCTGCGTGGTTGACCACGTGCAGCAGCGCCGCCGCCAGCGCCAGCGCGGCCAGCGGCCGGTCGCCGTAGGAGGCGAACAGCCCGGACGCCCCGACCCCGATCAGGACCAGGCCCATGTTCTCGCTGGTCGAGTACGCCAGCAGCCGCTTCAGGTCGGAGGCCATCGCCGCCTGCAGAATGCCGTACACGGCACTTACCCCGCCCACCGCCAGCAGCCCCAGCCACCACCACCCCGGACCACCGCCGAGCAGATCCAGCCCGGTACGAACCAGGCCGTAGACGCCGAGGTTGACCATGGCGGCACTCATCAAAGCCGAGACGGGACTGGGCGCCTCCGGATGGGCCCGCGGCAGCCAGGCGTGCAGCGGCACCGCACCCGCCTTCGACGTGAACGCCGCCGCCACCAGCACGAACACCAGCCCGCGCACGGTCGGCGAGATGCCGTGTGCGCCCGCCCGCAGCGCGGCGAAGGTCTCCCCGCCCGCCCGCGCGGCGAACAGCGCAAGCCCGGCCAGCAGCAGCACCAGGCCGAGGTGGCTCATCACCGCGTACCAGACACCCGCCTGCCTGACCGAGGCCCGCTCCCGGTGCTCGCTCAGCACCAGCAGCAGCGAGCCGAGCGCCATCAGCTCCCACAGCAGCAGGAACGTGGACACCGACGCCGCCACCGGCACGAGCACCAGCGTGAGCGCGAACAACGGCAGCACCGCCTGCGCCGTACGCGAGCCGAGCCCATGCGCGCCATGCCCCGCCGCATAGCCGATGCCGTACACACCGACCGCGGCCACGACGAACCCGGCCACCGCCATGAACAGCCCCGCCAGCGCATCCACCGCCACATGCGCCCCGGCCAGCGGCACCACCCCCGGGTAGACAGCCGCCCACCGGCTCCCGCCCAGTGCAGCCACACCCGCCGCGCCACCACTCACCCCCACACCCGCCGTCAGCACGCCAACGACCGGGATGCGCACACGGTACGGCAGCACAACTCCGGCCGGCGTGCCCGCGCCGCCCAGTGCTGCGGCCGTCGCCAGGGCGGCCGGAATCACGCTCACCGACCGGTCACCCTCCTCAGCGCCGCCACGATCGCCTCCGGCTCCGGCGGGCAGCCGGGCACGGCCAGATCCACCGGTACGACGTCGCAGACCGCGCCCTCGACGCCGTACCCGCCGGCGAACTCACCGCAGTCGATCGCGCAGTCCCCGACCGCGACCACCAGCCGTGGCTCCCCCATCGCGGCGACCGTCCGGCGCAGCGGCTCGGCCATGTTCCGGGTCACCGGGCCGGTCACCAGCGCCACGTCCGCATGCCGGGGCGAGGCCACCAACCGGGCTCCGTACCGCTCGGCGTCGTACACCGGATTGAACGCGACAGCGATCTCGATCTCACAGCCGTTGCACGAGCCCGCATCCACGCACCGCACCTGCACCGAACCACCCAACTGCCGGGCCTTCTCCGGCACTTCGGCGCGCGGGTGGGGCGGCGCCGGTTCGGCCACCCGCCCGGTCTCGCGGATCTTGCGCAACAGGCCCATGAACCTCTCCCCGAAACGGTGAGAATCCGTCTGCGCGTGGCCAACGGGCCACACCACAAGTGGAGTTACTGCCGCTTTCCGATATTTTGCCCTGGTTTACGAAATGTTGTCGCAGAGGAAGGCGATCGCCGTCCGATGGCCGTCGCTACGACGGCGGCTTCCCCTCCAGCTGGGCCGCCTGCAGGTCGGCAAGCAGTTCGGCTTGCCCGGCCAGCACGCCGGAGAGGATGGTGCGGGCGATCCTGAGGAGCTCGGCCACGTGGGGACTGGTCAGGGAGTAGTACACGGTCGAGCCCTCCTTACGCGTCTTGACCAGGTTCGCCCGGCGCAGCACCGCCAGCTGCTGGGACAGGTGCGCGGGCTCGATACCCACCTCGGGCAGCATCTCCGCGACCGCGTGCTCGCGTTCGCTCAGCAGTTCCAGGACACGGATCCGGGCCGGGTGACCGAGCGTCTTGAAGAACTCGGCCTTCAGTTGGTACAGCGGCGTACTCATCGTTCCCGATTCAGCGGTGACGACCTCAGTAATTGCTAACATTAGCAATTACTGAGGTCTCGTGAGGAGGATTGCGTGAGGATCACCCCACTGCGCGGCGCAGGCATCACGTGGCTCACGTGCCCCGCCTGCCGCCTCAAGTGCCGCCCTGCTGCCGTCGGCCAGGACGGCAACTGCCCGCGCTGCGGCCACCACCACATGCTCAAGCTGTCCCTCGGCGGCCGTCCCGCTCAGCAGGCCCCGGAGAGCGACCGCAGCTGACCTGCGCGCACGGTCACCCGGGATTACTCTCCTGGCCGGTCTCCCGTCGGCCACCCCGTCGTACGCCACTCATGGCGTCCCTCCACCTGCTCCCCTGGCTCCGCGCTGTGCGCGGCGAGCGCGGCGGCCAGGTGGGCGTGCACCGGGATGAGCGGGCGGTCCCCGTCCGGGACGAGGGAGCCGTCGGCGGGGATGGCGGCCAGTTCCAGGCTCCGGCCCGCCTCCGCGAGGCGGCGGGCGGCATCGGTGATCGCCAGTTGGCCGTCGGCGGACCAGCCGCGCAGCCGGGTCAGGTCGATGATGACCGGGCCGGTACCGCGGGCGACGACCCAGCCGATGGCGCCGGTGAAGCGCCGCACGGCATCCGGCCCGAGGTATCCGGCGACGGACAGGATGCCGAGGTTCTCCTCGACGGTGTAACGCCAGTCGATGGTCATCGTCGTGAACTTTCTTGTGCGGGTGGCCAGTCGGGGATCGGCTCGGGGATCAGGCGGGTCAGAGGGGAAGGGTGATCCATACGCTCTTGCCCTCGCCGTCGGCGTCCGGTCGGACGACCGCGGTGCCACTCAGACCGAGAACGAGCTCCATGACGGTGCCGAGACCGCCCGTGCTGCCTCCGGTCACTGATCCGTACAGCGGCGGTTGGTAGGGGTGGCGGTCATGGACGGCAAAGGCCAGGCAGTCCCTGCCCGCCGCATAGATCACCGTGAGCTGCGGGGAGCGGACGGCGGCGTGCCGGACGCTGTTGGTGACGAGTTCGCTGAGGATCAGCAGGGCCGGGCCCACCGTGGGGTGACGCCGCCCGATCCCCCACTCCACCACCGCCAGCTCCGCGGTTTCGCGGGCGATCCGGACCGCGGACGGTTCGCTGGGCAGCGTGAGCACATGCCGGTACGGCAGGGCTTCCAGCTGCGTCGACATCACACGTCTGCCTGCGCGAGGCGGAATCCAGTGACGGTTTTGGGGTGGATCCGCAGGACCGCGTCGTGCGGACCGTGGACCCAGCCGGCCAGGGTGCGCCGGTAGTGGGCGACCTCGTCGCGATCCGTGATCACTTCGGCGGGGCCGACCACGGTCACGGTCCAGCCCGTACCCGTCGCTTCCTGGATCTCGTCGACGTAGTACGTCGCGGTCTCGGGCACCGCCACGGTCGGGGCGGGCGTGCGCACGACCAGTCGCCCGTACTCGAACACATGGCGGGCCGGGCGGATGACAGGCCGCTCCCGCAGCACGTAGAGCAGGTGTCCCAGGCTGCCGCCCTCCAGCAGCCACAGCGCCTCGGCGCCGGACAGATCGAGCATGCGCAGCGGGCTGGGAGACGCGTTCATCGGATGGCTTCCTCCGGCGAGGGACTGGTCGCGGGGGCGGGGACGGCGGGCAGGACTCCGGCGTACTCCAGGTGGTCGCGGGCGCCGCGGATCGCCTCGGGCGTGGTGGTGTACTCCCGGCCCTCGTGACGCAGCAGCTCCAGCGCGCCGACGGAGTCGAGGACCTGGCGCTGGCCGGGGCGTATGCCGGAAGCCAGGACGAGGATGCCGCGTCGGCTGAGTTTCTCGACCGCGTCCTTGAGGACCAGGGCGCCGGTCGCGTCCATGGTCGACACCCTGGACATGCGCAGGACGACGACGCGGACGTCCGCCACTTCGGTCAGCTCCAGCAGGAAGCGGTGGGCGGCGGCGAAGAACAGCGGACCGTCGATGCGATAGGCGACGATGTGCTCGGCGAGCAGGGCGTGTTCCTCGGCGCTGTGGTTCCCCTGATCGAGCGGCACCTGGTCGAGGCTGGCCTGCTTGGCCACCGCACGCAGGGCGAGCGCGCCCGCGACGACCAGGCCGATGATCACGGCGTAGACGAGGTCCAGGGCGAGTGTCGCGACAGCGGTCAGGACGAGTATCACCGCGTCCGAGCGGGTCGCCTTGGCCATCGCCCGCAGCGAGCCGACCTCCACCATGCGGATCGCCGTGGCGAGCAGGACACCGGCGAGGGCGGCGAGCGGGATCTTGGACACCAGAGGCGCTGCGGCGAAGACGATGACGGCGAGGACGGCGGCGTGGGTGAGCGCGGCGAGCCGGGAGCCGGCGCCTGTGCGGACGTTGACGGCGGTGCGGGCGATCGCGCCGGTCGCCGGGACGCCGCCGAACAGGGGTGCGGCGATGTTGGCCAGTCCCTGGCCGAACAGCTCCCGGTCCGGGTCGTGCTTCTGGCCCACCGTCATGCCGTCGGCGACCGAGGCCGACAGCAGTGACTCCAGCGCGGCCAGGGCCGCGACCGCGACGGCCGGGGCCAGCAGGGTGCCCAGGGAGCCCACGTCCAGGAAGGACAGCGAGGGCACCGGCAGCCCCGTCGGCAGGGCGCCGATCGGCTTCGCCGCGTCCAGGCCGGCAACCTGGGCCACGATCGTCGCGGCGATCACCGCGACGATGGAGAACGGGATCGTCGGCCGCCACCGGGCGCCGACCAGCATGACCACGGCCACGGCGGCCGCGAAGGCGAGGGAGGTCCAGTTCGGGGCCTTCGCGAACTCCTCGATCGCTCGCCAGGTGACGACCAGGACCCGGTCGCCCTCGGGCTTGGGAACGCCCAGGGCGTTCGGGATCTGCTGGAGCCCGATCACGCAGGCGATGCCGAGCGTGAAGCCCTCGACCACGGGGGCGGGCACGTACTGCATGTACTTCCCGGCGCGCAGCGCGGCGAGCGCGACGAGCATCAGGCCGGCCATCAGACCGACGGTGAGGACGCCGGACGGGCCGTACTTGCCGACGATCGGCACGAGGACGACCGTCATCGCCCCGGTCGGCCCCGACACCTGCAGATTCGAGCCTCCGAAGATCGCGGCGAGCGCACCGGCGACCACGGCGGTCGCCAGGCCCGCCTCCGCACCCAGTCCGGAGGAGACCCCGAAGCCGAGCGCGAGCGGCAGCGCGACGATCGCCACGGTCAGTCCGGCCAGCAGATCCCGGCGCGGGTCGCGCCGGATCTGATCCAGATCGGCGCGGACAGGCAGCAGCGAGGTGATCCGGGCCCGGACCCGGCTGATCCCCGAGGTCATCGCGCGGCGACCTCGGCTTCCCGCAGCTCGGCCAGCAGCTCGTTCCGCCCCGCCAGCATCTCGGTCAGGATCCGCCGGGCCGCCTTCATCAGGTCGGCGACATCGCCGCCCGCCAGCTCGTAGACCACCGTGGAGCCATCCCGGGTGGAGGTGACGATCCCGGAGCGGCGCAGTACGGCCAGCTGCTGCGACAGGCTGGACGGCTCCACCTCTATCTCCGCGAGCAGGTCCCGTACCGGCTTCGGCCCGTCCTGCAGGAGCTCCAGCACCCGTATCCGCACGGGATGACCGAGCATCCGGAAGAACTCGGCCTTGGCCTGGTACAGCGGAACGGACACGACCCCTCAGCTTCCCCTTCAAGGCCCCCATCTGGGGGCGGACGCGCGTGGCTGTGCCCGCGGCTATCTGCAGGCACAGCCAACACAGCATCTAACCAATTGCGAAATTTTGCAATTCAGCATCAGTCTGCAGCCCGGCGCCCCTGCACCGGCGGTGCAGGGGCGATCAGGCCTTCTTGACCACGCTGGACTTGAGCTGCATCGCCCCGAAGCCCTCGATCTTGCAGTCGATGTCGTGCCCGTCCACCCCGTCGACCAGCCGGATGTTGCGCACCTTGGTGCCGGCCTTGATCCCCGAGGGGCTCCCCTTCACCTTGAGGGCCTTCACGACGACCACGGAGTCGCCGTCCTGCAGCACATTGCCGACAGAGTCCTTGACGACCCGCTCCCCGGTGTCCCCGCCTTCAGACGCGCCCTCGGCGGGCACCCATTCATGGCCGCACTCCGGGCACACCACAAGGGCGTTCAGCAGGCCGTCGGTCGCCGCGGCGAAGGCGGCGTTGATCTCGTCGGCCGTGACCTCGCGGTTCAGCACGACCGTCAGGTCGGTGAGCGAGCCGCCCTCCACGGGCACCCGGACGGCGATCCCGGCCAGCGCCCCGGCCAGCTCCGGCAGTACAAGGCCGACGGCGCGGGCGGCACCGGTGCTGGTCGGGATGATGCTCAGGGCCGCCGAGCGGGCGCGGCGCAGGTCCTGGTGGGGGCCGTCGAGCAGCGACTGCTCGTTGGTGTAGCCGTGGACAGTGGTCAGCAGGCCGCGGTCGATGCCGAAATTCTCGTCGAGCACCTTGACCTCGGGGCAAGACAGTTGGTGGTGCAGGAGGCGGCCGAGATGATCCGGTCACGGTGCCGGTCGTAGGTGTGGTCGTTGACGCCCATCACGATGGTGGCGTCCACGCCCTTGCCCGGCGCCGGCAGCAGCACGGCGTGGGCGCCTGCCTTCAGGTGCAGGGCCGCCGGGTCGCGCTCTGCGGTGATGTTGATGCGGCGGCCGTCGACGGTGAGGGAGCTGTCGTCGTGGATGACCTCGCGTCCGATGTGCCCGAACGTGGAGTCGTACTCCAGGAGGTGGGCGAGGGTGGCGGGAGGGGCAATGTCGTTGATCACGACGACGTGGACGTCCTGGGTGCCCGCCTCCGCTCGGTCGAGGGCCGCGCGGAGACAGGTGCGGCCGATGCGGCCGAAGCCGTTGATGCCGACACGGGTGGTGGCAGCCCCAAGGGCCTACGGTGATGGCGTACCGTTCTTCGCCGGACAACACGGTGATGTAGTGGTGTTTCGACCTGGTTGTGCGTGACGTTGTGAGTTGTCGGGCGATGGAGGCGGCGTGGCCGGTAAGAAGGCGGCGAAGCTGCCAGTCGCGGTGTACGAGAAGGAACTTCTGCGCCTGCAGACGGAGTTGGTGAAGCTGCAGGAGTGGGTGAAGGCGGAGGGCGCCCGGCTGGTGATCGTCTTCGAGGGGCGGGACGCGGCGGGCAAGGGCGGCACCATCAAGCGGGTCGCGGAGCACCTCAATCCGCGGGTGGCGCGGATCGTGGCCCTGCCCAAGCCGACGGAGCGCGAGCGCACCCAGTGGTACTTCCAGCGGTACGTCGAGCACCTGCCGGCCGCCGGGGAGATCGTGCTGTTCGACCGCTCCTGGTACAACCGGGCCGGCGTGGAGCACGTGATGGGCTTCTGTACCAATGAGGAGTACCAGCTCTTCCTGCGGCAGTGCCCGATCTTCGAGCGGATGCTGGTGGAGGACGGGATCCTGCTGCGCAAGTACTGGTTCTCGGTGAGCGACGCCGAGCAGCAGGAGCGGTTCCGGCGTCGCCTGGAGGATCCGCTGCGCCGATGGAAGCTGTCGCCGATGGACCTGGACTCGATCACGCGCTGGGAGGCCTACTCGCGGGCCAAGGACGCGATGCTGGTGCACACCGACATCCCGGAGGCGCCCTGGTACGTCGTGGAGAGCGACGACAAGCGGCGAGCGCGGCTGAACATGATCGCCCATCTGCTGGACTCCGTGCCGTACCACGACGTGCCGCCGCCGGTCCTTGAGCTGCCGCACCGGCCGCCGTCGACCGGCTACGAACGCCCGCCGCGCGATCTGCAGACCTACGTCCCCGACCACGCGGCGAGTCTCTGAGCGGCCGGCCGCCTCCCTCACGTCCGCTGGGGTACGACGGCGACCGGGCAGGCGGAGTGATGCAGCACCGCGTGCGCAACGCGGCCCAGCTGAAGGCCGTAGTGGCCCTCGCGGCGCCGAGCCCCGACCACGAGCAGGTCGGCGTCGGCCGAGGCGTCCAGCAGCACGTCGCGGACGTGGCCCTCGACGGTACGCCGGTGCACCTCGACGTCGGCCGGGATCTCCTGCAAGGCCGCTGCCAACGCGTCGACGGCCTGTTGCTCGTGCAGCCGGGCGGGTTCGCCGGCCGGCAGGGGGTGGCCGGTCGTCTCGTGCGCGGGGCAGCGCCAGGCTCGTACGGCCTCCAGTGGCACGCCTCGACGTCGCGCCTCCTCGACGGCGAAGTGCACGGCCGCTGTGTCCTCCGGCTTGTCGCCGACGCCCAGGACGATGCGGCGCGCCCCGGAGCGGACCCGGTTGTCATGGCTGCCACGCAGCACGATCACCGGGCAGTGCGCGTGCCCGGCCACGGTCACACTGACGGAGCCGAGAAGGGCCTCAGCCAGGGTGCTGCGACCGCGCGAGCCCAGGACCATCGCGGCGGCGGCGCGGCTCTCCCGTACCAGCGCGTACTCCGGTTCCTCGGGCAGCACGTCGGTGGTGACCTTCACGTCGGGCTGACGGCTGTGCGCCCTACGCGCGGCCGACTCGACGATGTCCTCGGCCATCACCTGCTCGGACGGCTTGGCGACATCATCCGCGAGCGAGGTTCCTTCGTACCGTTCCCACAGCGAGGCGTACACCAGCCTGAGCGGCAGCCCGCACAGGGCGGCCTCGTCGGCCGCCCAGTCGACGGCGCGCAGGCTCGGCTCCGAGCCGTCCACGCCGACGACGAGAGGGAGCTCCATCGTCCTCACCTTCCCGCGCCCAGGTCGAAGACGATCCGGGCCTTGATCTCGCCGCGCAGCACCGCGTCGACGGACTCGTTCACGGAGGCGAGCGGGCGGGTCTCGTAGATGACCTTCGTGCGGCCGGCCGCGTGGAGCTGGAAGACCTCGGTGAGGTCCTGCCGCGTGCCCACGATCGAGCCGATGACGGACGTGCCGTTCAGCACGGTGCCGAAGATCGGGACCTGAAGGGTGCCGTGCGCGGGCAGGGCCACCATGACGAGCTTTCCGCCGCGCCGCAGACCGGAGTTGACCGCCTCGAACGCGGCCGGGTTCACCGCGAGCGCGATCGCGGCGTGGGCGCCGCCGTGCCGCTTCAGCTCCTCGCCGACATCCTGCTTACGGGCGTCGATGACGAGGTCGGCGCCCAGCTCCGTGGCGAGCTGAAGCTTGTCGTCGGTGACGTCGATGGCCGCGACGGTGGCTCCGGCGATCTTGGCGTACTGCAGGGCGAGGTGGCCGAGACCGCCGATCCCGGAGATCGCGACGAGCTGGGCGGGCCGGACATCGGCGACCTTCAGCGCCTTGTAGGTGGTGACGCCGGCGCAGGTCAGGGGGGCGGCGTCCAACGGGGTGACGCCCTCGGGCACGGGATGGGCGAAGTCGGCCCAGGCCAGCATCTTCTCGGCGTATCCGCCGTCGCAGCCGTAGCCGGTGTTGGTCTGCTGCTCGCACAGGGTCTCCCAGCCGGACAGGCAGTGCTCGCACCGCCCGCAGGCCCTGCCGAGCCATGGCACCGCGACGCGCTGTCCGATCGACAGGTGGGTGACGCCCTCGCCGAGTTCCTCGACCAGGCCGACGCCTTCGTGGCCGGGCACGAACGGCGGGGTGGGCTTGACGGGCCAGTCGCCGTGCGCGGCGTGGATGTCGGTGTGGCACAGCCCGGAGGCCTCGACGCGGATGCGGACCTGGCCCGGGCCTGGTTCGGGGTCGGGGCGTTCCTCGATGACCAGGGGCTCGCCGAAAGCTCGTACGACCGCTGCCTTCATGATCTTCACTCCTTGGGGGCTACGGGGTTCAGGGGTGTGCGTTCAGGCGTGCGCGACGACGGCGACAGGGGCGGCGGAGTGGTGCAGGACGGCGTGGGTGACGGTGCCGATGCGGGCGCCGACGGAGGAGCGGCGGATGCGCCGGCCGACGACGACCAGGGAGGCGTCGCGGGAGGCCTCGATCAGGATGAGCGAGGGGCTGCCGTAGTGCGACTGCTCGACGACCTCGACGTCGGGGTACTTCCGCCGCCACGGGCGCAGCACTTCGCTGAGGATTACGGCGTCGCCCTTCGCCATCTCCCGCTCGACCGCAGGTTCCAGGGCCATGCCATAGGCGTAGTAGGGCGGCGGGTTCCAGCCGTGGAGGACCCGCAGCGACACCTCACGCCGGGCGGCGGCCTCGAACGCGAACCCGATCAGCGTCTCGTCGGGGCCGGCGACGTCGAGTCCGAGCACGACGGGACGCAGCGGTGTGGCCGCGGACGGGATGCCCGAAGGGTCCGTCTCGTGCTCGTCCGCGGCCTGTTCGCCGGCGCGGACCAGGACGACGGGCCGCTCGGTGTGCGCCACGACCGCGAGGCCGGCCGAGCCGACGAGGAAGCCGCCGATCCCGCCCAGGCCTCGCGATCCGAGGACGAGCAGCTCGGCGTCCTGAGCCGCCCGGACCAGGGCGTCGGCGGGCAGTCCGGTGAGCTGTTCGGTGGTCACCTCGACGCCGGGGTGGCACAGGCGCAGGCTCTCGGCGGCCTCGCGGGGGATCCTCTCCGTCCAGTGCTGGAGGGTCTCGGCCCCGCGGTGGGTGGCTTCGGCCAGGTGCTCGGGGATCGGCTCCCAGGCGTGGACGAGCTTCACCGGCAGTCCGCGCAGCTCCGCCTCGCGGGCCGCCCACTCCGCCGCGGCGCGGCTCTCAGGCGAGCCGTCGAGGCCTACGGTGATGGTGCGGGGCATGTTCTCCACCTCCCGAATCGGGGCCCCGAGGGGACCCGATTCCAGCGTTGGGATGTATGAGCCGTCGACTTCTTGACGTCCCTCACTCTCGTCGGCTGCGAGGGGGCCGCGCCGGATGCCGAAGGTCTCCGGCCGTGGGGCTGAACGTCCCTGTCCACAGGGTCTGTTGGGCAGGAGATGCGCAAGCCCGCCGACGAGACGCCGCATCGGTCTCGCGGCCATGGACGCTGAGTAGACGGTCTGGTAGCCGCTGTGGATCGACCAGTACGAGAAGGCGAGGGCGAGCCCGGCGACGGTGACGTCACGGGCGAGAGTGCGGGGGCTGAGGCTCTCCCGGCCGCGCACGAGCAGCCAGTACAGCTGGGCGGCGGCGGAGAAGAGGTAGGGGGATCACAGCGGTGAGCACGCTGAGCAGCACGATCTTGGTGAAGACGTTGTCGAAGCGGGTGTAGCTGGACACCGTGATCAGCGAGGCCGGCACGGTGGATGCGACGATGCCGAAGGCCGGCACGTCGCTCTCGCCGCGCAGCCGGGCCAAGGCGCGCGGGAAGAGACCGTCGCGGGCGGCCGCGTGCGGCATCTCCGCGCACAGCATGGTCCAGCCGTTGAGGGCGCCGATGCCGGAGATGATCGCGGCGACCGCGACGATGTCGCCGGCCCAGCTGCCGCCGAAGATGTTGTTCGCGGCGTCGGTGAACGGCGCGATGGAGTCGTCCAGTTTGCCGTGCGCGACGGTGCCGAAGACGGCGAGGGTGCCCAGGATGTAGATGACGGCGCAGACGAGCGTGCCGTAGACGGTGGCCCGGGGGACGTTGCGCCCCGGCTCGCTCACGCGTCCGGCGACGACGGAGGCGGCTTCGAGGCCCAGGTAGCTGAACTGGGCGATGGCGCCCGCGGCCGAGATCGCGCCCAGCGCCGACTGGCCTCCGGCGTTGAACGGGCCGAAGTTGTGGGCGTCGACGAACAGCAGCCCGACGGTGCCATGAAGACCAGCGGGACGAACTTCAGTACGGTGGTGATCACCTGGAACGCGCCCATGGTGCGGACGCCGGTGAGGTTGATCGCGGCGGGAATCCAGAGCCCGACCAGCGCGAGCAGCACCGAAATCCACTTCCTGTGCCCGGTGTTGACGAAGGCCTCGCGGGCGTACACATACGGGCCGCCACTCGCGGGAACGCGCTTGGACAGAGCACCGATGGTCAGCGCGAGCGCGCCGAGGGTGACGGCGACGAACGCGACCAGGGAGATCGGCCCGTACGGGGCGAGGGCGGACGGCAGCGCGAAGACTCCGGTGCCGATGATGCTGCCGATCACGAGAGCGGAGGCGGCGGGAAGGTCGAGCCCCGCCGTGGGCGCCGTCCCCTTTCCGCCTCCTGTGGTTCTGGGCATGGCTGAGGCTCCTTACGGACCGGTGTGGGTGAGTCGGTCCGCGACTGATCCTTCTGCTCCTCGACCGCACGCAGTCAGCGGCCACACGGCCCACGCGCGACCCCGATGGTCCCGCTGCCGTAGGCAGCGACCATCCAGCTTCCCGGGCTCCAGCAAGGCGGCCCAGGCCAGTCAAGCGCAGGGCATCGAAGCCGCTGAACAGTGCTCGCGTACTGCCGCGTGGGGCTCAGCTTTCGGGAGATACCG
Source organism: Streptomyces sp. NPDC001393 (assembly GCF_053597455.1). Classification (NCBI taxonomy): domain Bacteria; kingdom Bacillati; phylum Actinomycetota; class Actinomycetes; order Kitasatosporales; family Streptomycetaceae; genus Streptomyces; species Streptomyces sp. NPDC001393. Next base: position 33,955 of record NZ_JBSFIH010000062.1, on the reverse strand, counting down.
GGCCGGCGGATGTCAGTGCCCTTCCTGCCTCTGCCGGTCCTGGACCTGGGTGGCGATGACGGCGGCCTGGATGCGGCGTTCCACGCCGAGCTTGGCCAGCAGGCGGGAGATGTGGTTCTTCACCGTCTTCTCGGCCAGGTAGAGCCGCTGGCCGATCTGACGGTTGGTCAGACCTTCGCCGATCAGAGCCAGGATCTCCCGCTCGCGCTCGGTCAGGCCTTGCAGGCCGTCCGACTGCTGTTCCTCCTGTTGGCCACCGCGCAGCCGGGCCATCAGCTTGGTGGTGGCGCTCGCGTCAAGGAGGGACTGTCCGGCAGCCACGGTGCGGACGGCGGACACCAGGTCCGAGCCCTGGATCTGCTTCAGGACGTATCCGGAGGCGCCCGCCATGATCGAGTCGAGCAGGGCTTCTTCGTCGTCGAAGGAGGTCAGCATCAGGCAGGCCAGCTCGGGCATGCGGCGACCGGAGTTCCCGGCACACGGTCACACCGTCGCCGTCGGGCAGGCGGACGTCGAGCACGGCAACCTGCGGTCGCAACGCGGGGACACGCACCAGCGCCTGCTCCACCGTGCCGGCCTCGCCGATCACCTCGATGTCCGGCTCGTCGTTCAGCAGGTCGCCTACGCCGCGCCGTACCACCTCGTGGTCGTCCAGCAGGAAGACCCGGATCGGGCTGCCGGTGCCGGGCTGCTCGCCGTCCGCCATCAAACTGCTCCCTGGTTTCGTGTTCCACACCGATCCCGCGCGTGGACGGAATCGGCCCTCCGCAGCGAGATCCTTCTCGAATCCGGGCCGGACGGCCAGGGCCAGTCGGCCCCATTCCCCATGGTCTCCCGCGGCCAAACGCTGCCGCTGCCTCCGGGGTGCGAAGTGGCCCGGCGTTCCGCACCAGATGACTGCCAAAGACACCGACGCCCACCTCACCACCACCGACGCCGTACGGGTGCGCGTGCAGGGCGATGTGGACGAGGAAGCCGTCGCATACGTCCGGGGAAAGATCGACGCGGTCCTCGGCCGACCCGGGGTTCCGGCCGTGAGCGGTGCGGTGAGGGTCGCCAAGGCGGTGGCGCACCACGCCGAGCGGCCCTGGTCCGCCGGGGCCGAACTCGTCGTGGGGAAGAACCTCGTCGTCGTGCATGCCCAGGAGGCCACCGCACATGAACTGGCGGACGGGTTGCAGGATCGGCTGCGCAGCCAGATGGATCGTGCCCTGCACCGCAAGCAGGAGGCCGCAGGTCGGCCACGCCGCCTCCGTGGCGCGGCGGCCGTGCCGACGGCGGCCGGGATGAGAGCCCCACGGTGCTCCGGTGACCAGTGCCGCCAGCCCTCGGGCCGGGCGAGAGTGGAGGGGGACCATGGACACGGACACGGACGCAAACGCAGATGCAGACGCAGACGCAGACGCAGACGCAGACGCAGACGAGGGCCGAACGACCCTGGCGTGAACAGCTCCAGTGCCGTTCCAATGACCTGATCGAGCCTGTCCGTGGCCTCCGCCCGGGCACCGCGGACGGGCAGCCGCCCCGGCCTCGAAGGGACGACGCACATGCCCCACCGGTGCAACTGCCGCCGCCGCGACAGGCCACGCACTCGCCTCGCCACGCCGACCGAACACACACAGCAGTGAGCAACGAACCCGCACGGAAGCCACCCATGAGCATCGACACCCCACAGACCGTCCCAGCCGGGCCACGCCGGAGCATGGAGCTGGACAGGGACGAAGCAGTGCGGCTGCTGGAGAGCGTGTCCTTCGGAAGGATCGTCTTCACCCGCCACGCGCTGCCGACCGTCCGCCCGGTCAACCACGTCCTGGACGACGGCGAGATCATCATCCGCACCCACGAGGGCGCGGCCCTGACCGCGCACGCCGGGCAGGCCGACGGCCAGGGCGTCGTGGTGGCATACGAGGCCGACTCCATAGACCCCGACACCCACCTCGGCTGGAGCGTCGTGGTGACCGGCTACGCCTGCCTGGTGACCGACCCGCAAGAGCTGGCCCGCTACCAGGAACTGCTCACCCCCTGGGTGAACCAGACCATGGACTACGCGGTCCGCATCCGGCCCGATCTGATCACCGGCGTCCGGCTCACCGCCGACGGCGAGACCGGCGGCGCCTGATCACGCTCCCTCTCAAGCTGATACGGCATAGGAAGCCTCAGAAGCCTCCGGGTTCTCACGCCGCATTCAGTCGGAAACCGGATCTGCTCACCGCGCCCAGGGGCGCGTACAGGTACGGCTGCCGCCCATGAGCGTGGACGAGGTGCAGCGGAACGTCACGGAGCAGGGCTTCCCCGGCCGCCCAGTCGACGTCTGTCAGGCTCGCTGGTCTCTGGGGATCCGTTGGGACTGCGGTGATGGTGCGGGCATCTCGGTCTCCTTCAAAGTCACGACTTCAGTGTTGAGGGCAGTCACTTGGGACAGGAGGGACCTCAAGGTCCCTGTGCGGAGGCCGAGTGGCCCACACTCGCGTGAAGGTGCGGCGGGCATCGGCCGGCTCACAGCGCCCGCAGCCCGTGCTCCCGTGTGACGTCCGGCTTCCTTGCAGCAGTGCAGGAGGGAGCCGGTGAACGCCGGCTGGAGCAGCGGCTCGCCGCCAGTGATGGTCACCCCTCGCCCGGCCGTGCTCAGGAGGCCCCGGTACTTCTCGATCTCCTCCACGACGTCGTCGACCGAGGTGGCCCGCCCGTCGCGCATGTGCCAGGTACCGGGGTTGGCGCAGTAGAGGCTGCGCAGCGGGCAGCCGCTGACGAACAGGACGAACCGAGACGGACGAAGTTGACCGCGTACCCGGAGACTCGAATGGTCAACTCGGGTTATCAGGGTGTTCCATGGCATCCTCGATCAGCGCCTGGTTCACGACGTTGACGTTCATGTGGAAACCGCCGAAGGCCATGTACCCGTCGAGGATGCCGACTGGGTTGCCGGCCCGCTCCACAAGATTGTGGCCGAGTCACTCGGGTGTGATGGTCGTGGTCAGCGAGATGCCGTCTCGGGCCTCCTCGTACGGCAGCTCCGCCTATAGCCCCGTACGTCGATCCGGGCTCGGCCAGCGAATCCACGCCAGGCCTCGGCGGGTGCGTCGACGTCCGGACGGGATGCCACGGTCGTCACTGCCTCCGCATCGTTCGCGACACCGCACACGGACGGTTCCGTGAGCGGCTCCGCTGACGATGCTCCCCGTGTGCCCCTGCCCGGGGCAGGGCCGGCGGGAACCCGTCGCCGCGCCGTCCGGCCCCGCACCGTTGGGTGCTTCGGGTCAGGTCACGGCGCAGATGCCCAGCGGTCAGGCGGAGAGGTGCAGGCCGTACATCGTGCGGCCCCCGACGAGTTCCCGCCCGGTGACCAGTTCGGGCTCGATGCGCACGAAGACCTCTACGGGCGAGGGAGCCCAGGAAGACGGGCCGATCCGCTCCAGGCGCGCCACCTCGGCCGGATCCGTCACGATCTCGGCCCGGCCGGTGACGACGACGCTCCAGCCGAAGTGCGTCTCCACATCGGCCGCCCGGTCGGGGTCGGCTCGGTTGCGGTACTCGGCTTCCGTGGCCACGCGGAGCACCCGAGCCGTCTGTGCGGCCCCAGGCTTCAGCGGAAGCGGCTTGCCGGAGAAGGGGAACCTGCTGCTGTGCATGCGCCAGATCATCAGGTAGAGGTCGGCGCGGTGCCCCAGAGTGTGCCGCTGGCCCGTCCCGGCCAGCTGAAGGTGGCCGGCAGGCCTGGGTCCTCGGGGTCCGGCAGCGGGCGTACGACAGGTGCCCAGCCGAAGTGGGCCGCAGCGACGCGGAGGTTGAAGACAGCGGCATTGGCAGACAGATGCAACGCCCGGCCGACAGGATCGGCGTGGCGCAAGCCACGCTCGGGTGCGGCACGCAGCTCCAGCGCGACGTTGTCCGGGTCAAGCCGGAAGCGCCACGGCTGGGTGTTGTAGAGCGAGGGCGCGGCCCCGGCGGCCGAGATGCAGGCTTCCAGGGTCGCAGCGTCGAGGGGCGCGGTGCGCGCGGCCACAGAACCTCGGTGTGTCAACAACCTGCTGGACCGAACGGCCCAGCAGGGGCCCTGACTTGGCCCGATCGTCCCTTCGTTTCCGCCTGACCGGACCCTGCCATGGCAAGGCCTGCGGCTGTCACCTTCATGTGTGACGACGAGGAGGTGCGGAGTCATGTACGAGAGCAGGCCCGCGAACAGGAAGCGCAGGCGCACGAGGGTGCCGCTGTGGAGATGGCGGAATAACCCGATCTGGCGACGCGACGACGTCCTCGAGGCATGGCTCGTGCTGGCCGTATGGGTGCTCATCGCGGTGGGTGGCACGGCCGCCGGTGTGGTGACGGCCCACACTCCCGACCAGGTCTTCGCCCTGCAACGGGCCGAACGGACCCCCGTTCCCGCCGTTCTCCTCGACGACGTCCCGCGCACCGCGACCTCGGAGGTGGGCAAAGACCTGGCCTCGGCAAAGGTCCGCTGGACGACCTCGGACGGCTCCACGCGCAGCGGCATGACGCTGGTGACCACCGGAAAGACGGCAGGCTCCACGGTCAGGATCTGGCTCGACGGCCAGGGGAAGCTGAGCTTCCAGCCGCCGACCGTCACCAGGTAGGCCGTCGAGGCGGGACTTTTCGGTGCTTCGGCCGCCCTCGCCGTGAGCGGCGTGGTGTTCGGCATCGGGAACGCCGGCCGGACGTACCTCGACCGTCGGCGCATCCAGCAGTGGGACAGGGAATGGACCCTGATCGGGCCGAAGTGGAGCCACGGGACCAGCTGACCGGCGAACGCCGTGCAGTCCCCGTCAGACTCACCCGGGCGCGTCGGCAGTGCAGCCCCGCCTCATGGGTACGCACACGAGGAGCCTGTTACCGGCTGGGCCCGAACGGCGGCGGCGACAAGCCCCCGCGCTCATGAGCCGACGGCCACGCGGCGTCACGCCGGTGGCAGCAACGGTCCTTCCGGCGCTGTCCGCCTGTCTCGGGCCCTGCGCCGCACGAGTGTGACGGTCTCCCAGGTCACGGCGGCCGTGGCCACCAGCGACAGCAGCAGGTAGAAGACGAAGAGCTTGTGCAGGTCGTCGAGGAAGTACCAGATCGATGCGGTGGCACTGAACCAGAAGGCGACCAGTGAGCCGGCGCCGCGCTCCTGGCTGCGGACCGCGCTGACCAGGCAGCAGGCGGCGGCAAGTGCCAGCAAGGCGGCGATGGCGACGTACGAGTGGGCCCAGCCGACGTCGGCGCGCCGCAGTTCGGAGTTGACCGCCACGGCTTCGGCCACCGGCCCCCATGCCATCACGCACGCCAGGCGCGCCGACCACGGCAGCGTCACCACGCCCAGGACGCCGGCCGCAATGGCGACCCAGCCGAAGTGAGCGGTGTCCACCAGGTGACCATGTGCGCACAGCAGCGACAGCAGGCATCCGAGCAGGGCCAGAGCGCGGTCGGTGGACGGGCGCAGCGAGATACGGAACGTGTCCCGGACAGCGGTTCGGCCGCCGGACCGCGTCGCCGGGGGCCGCGGCGCGGGGGCCTGGGCTGTCGGCACGGATGTCTGTGTCAGGGCGTCGGTGAGGGCCGCGCGCATCTGTCCCGCGTCGGCGAATCGTTCCGCCGGGTCCTTGCGCAGTGCGCGCAGGATCACTGCCGCAACCGCCGGCGGCACCTGTGGCCGGAGCCGGGAGGCCGGCTCGGGTTCGGTGTACAGGTGCTGGTGCATGACGGCGAACGGCGAATCGCCACGGAACGGGGTCTGCCCGGTGAGGAGTTCGTGCAGCAGGCACCCCATCGCGTACAGATCGGCCCGATGGTCGATCTCCGCGCCACTGATCTGCTCGGGCGAGAGGTAGGCGGGGGTGCCTATGGTCGCGCCGCTGCCGGTTATGCGGGTGGCGGCCTCGCTGAACGCCTTGGCGATGCCGAAGTCGAGGACCTTCACGGTGTCAGGCCCGATGAGCATGATGTTCGAGGGCTTGATGTCCCTGTGCACGATGCCGCGTTCGTGGCTGTGCCGCAACGCGTCCAGTACCGCGCAGGCCACCTTGATCGCTTCGGCGACGGGGAGTGGGCCGTCGCGCAGGGCCTCCGCGAGGGTGGCGCCTTGCACGTACTCCATGACCAGGTAGGGGCGCGGGCCGTCCGGGTGCGGCTCCTCGCCGACGTCGTGGATGGTGGCCACCGCAGGGTGGTTCAGCGCGGCGACCGCGTGCGCCTCGCGCCGGAAGCGGGCTCGCGACTGCGGATCGTGGGCCAACTCCGAGGAGAGCAGCTTGACCGCGACGGTGCGGCGCAGCTGCCGGTCCACTCCCCGATGGACCGTTCCCATGCCACCCTGCCCGAGCTTCTCGACCAGCTCGTACCGGCCACCGAGGACCATATCCCGCCCCACTCACGCCTCCCGTGAATCTGAAACCCGGCGCAGCTTACGGCGCGACCTCGGCGGGCCGACGTCACCGCGACAGTCCGGCGGGTCGCAGAGCGGGAGCGCGAGCCCACCGGCGAGCTCACGTGACCAGTCGACCATCGCCCAGGACGCTGCCGTTCCGGGCTATGGTCAGCGTTCCGTACAGGCGCACAGCGAGTTCACCCGTACGGCCACGGTCACAGCTCAAGATCCGGACCCTGCCCAGGCCAGGGCACGCTATGCAGCAACTCGTTGAATGCACTGGCTACCACCCACCGCCCGCGTGTGATTGCTCGGTGACCTGCATGCTTCTCGGTCGTCCAGAAGGGCCTGTTCAGGTCCCTGTGACGAGCAAAGGCCGGGCCCTGCGGCCGGGTGGTTCAGACCCGCGCGGGCCGGGGCCTTCTCCCCCGCAGCCAGGCGCGCAGGCCTCGCTTGGCCCGCGTCGGGGACTGCTCGGGCCTGCGGTGTCCCCGGCGGGTCGACGACGGCGCGGCCATGGGCACCGTCGGCGTCGCGTGCCACTCGAACGCCCGGACCACGGGCTTGTCCTTCGGCGCAGGCGGCCCCGGCAGCGGTCCGCCACTTGATCCGCAGGCCACTGTCACCGGCCTGTTCTCCGGCGCGGGCGATCCGGGCAGCGGCTCGGCTGCCCGGGCCGCGGCCCACTCCGCCCCGGGCTCCGAGGGCGCCGGCAGGCTCGGCGCCGTGGGTCGTGTGACCGTGCCGGCCATCGGCGGCACGGGCGTGACAGGACGCACGGTCACCGCGACGCGACGGGCGGCCGGACGCGGGGCCTGTGAGACGGCGCGCGCTTCCTCGAGCAGATGGGCCAGTTCGCTGCGGAGCCACTCGATCTCGTCCGCGTCCTGCGCGATGGTGATCCGCTCGGCAAGGTGCGCGGCAGGCGATCCCGCCGTGGCCTGACCGGGTGGCGCGGGCCGGAACCGGTGCAGATAGGCACGATCGTATGGATCCCGGACGACATCGGCGATCTCGACAGCTGAGAGGAAGGCTGCGACGGCACCGGCCCGAACCCATGGATCCTCCGCCTGCCGCAGCAGGAACCCGAGGTGGCGTCCCCGCCAGTTGCGGGCGCGCAGGTCCACCCCGGCCTCCAGCTGGCCGCGCAGGTTCTCGGGCATGCGCCCCTTGAGCAGGTGGGCGTTCTTGGTGTCCGAGGTGAAGTTCCGCAGGTCTTCGGCCAGATACAGCCAGACCACGGCTCGGTAGCGGTTGAGGTACCACTTCACCGGCACGAGCAGGCCCAGGCGGGCGAGGCGGGTGAACCGCCCGGCCGGGATCTCCATGAGCGAGGCGCCCTCGGTGGTACCGACCACCCGCACACGCGCGCGGAGGGCGTCCTGGCAGCCCTCCCGTGCACGAAGGCGGTCGATCTCGGCGCGCTCCACCCTGCGGCCCCCTCCTCCGCCGTCGTCGGGCACACTCCGGATGTGCCCGAGGTGCACGGCGAGGTCGAACTCGCCCCGTTTGAGGCCCAGTTCCCGAGCGGCATGGCCCGGTGTGCAGGTAGTGGGCCGGGGCGGACCGAAGGTGCTTGTCGACATGGTCGTACTCCCCCGTGGAGTCGTTTGGCTCACGCCTCGTGCGTTCGCCGTACGCACACGGTAGCCAATGCGGCGCAGAGCGTGGCGGCCTGTGGATAACTCCGGAACCGCGGGGGAAAATCGCAGGTCAGACGTCTTTAGTGGGAGTGCGCTCCGGTTGTCTGGCGTCGACGCCGAGGTGCTCGCCGACGCGGTTGACGAGCAGGGCCATCTCGTAGGCGATCTGCCCGATGTCGGCCTCCGCGCCGCTGAGCACGCACAGACAGCTGCCGGTCCCTGCCGCGGTGACGAACAGCACCGCGTCGTCGTACTCGATCATGGTCTGGCGTACCGTGCCGGCGCCGAAGTGGCGGCCCGACCCCTTGGCCAGGCTGTGCAACCCCGATGCCACGGCGGCCAGATGCTCGGCGTCCTCACGGCGTAGGCCCGTGCTCGCGCCCGTGACCAGCCCGTCGTTCGACAGGACCAGCGCGTGCCGCACGTCGTCCACTCGCTCGGTCAGATCGTCCAGGAGCCAGCCGAGTCCCTGGTTCTGCGCCATCTCCGTCTCCCCGTGTGATGTCTCCCCCTGGCTGGAGGAACTCCCCGCCAGCCTTCCCCACGTCCGGCGTCCGGGCAAGCAGGATGGGCGCATGGCACAGAAGATGACCGACGAGGAATGGCGGGCGTTCGTCTCGCACGGCACCCGGACCGGAAAACTGTCCACCGTACGCGCCGATGGGAGCCCTCATGTGGCCCCGATCTGGTTTCTGCTGGACGGGAACGAACTGGTCTTCAACACGGGCAAGGACACCGTCAAGGGGCGCAATCTCGCCCGGGACGGGCGGGTCTCCCTGTGCGTGGACGACGATCGGCCGCCGTTCCACTTCGTGGTGCTGAACGGCCGCGCACGGCTGTCGGAGAACCTGGACGAGGTGCGTCATTGGGCCACCCGGATCGCCGCCCGGTACATGGGTGAGGACCGCGCCGAGGAGTACGGCGCCCGCAACGGTGTTCCGGGCGAGCTGCTGGTCCGGGTACCGGTCGACCAGGTGGTCGCCGTGAAGGATCTGGCGGCCTGAGCGGCGGGTCAGCCGACCGAGTCCAGGAGCCGGGCGGTGTGCATCCGCCCGGCGTACTCCACGAGCCGGATCAGGACTTCCTTGCCGGAGTCCCGGTCACGCGCGTCGCACAGCACCACGGGGGTGCCGCGGTCGAGGTCGAGGGCGCGTGAGACGTCGTGTGCGCCGTAGGTGCGGGCGCCCGCGAAGCAGTTGACGGCCACCACGAACGGGATGCGCCGGTGCTCGAAGTAGTCGACCGCGGGGAAGCAGTCCTCCAGGCGCCGGGTGTCCGCGAGGACGACGGCGCCGAGCGCACCCTGGGACAACTCGTCCCAGAGGAACCAGAAGCGGTCCTGTCCCGGTGTGCCGAAGAGGTAGAGGGACAGGCCGGAGCGGATGGTGATGCGGCCGAAGTCCATGGCGACGGTGGTGGTGACCTTCTGGTCCACGCCGTCGGTGTCGTCCACCAGCTGCCCTGCCTCGCTGAGGAGTTCCTCGGTGCGCAGCGGCCGGATCTCGCTGACGGCCCCGACCAGGGTCGTCTTGCCGACGCCGAAGCCGCCGGCAACCAGTATCTTCAGCGCCAGGGCGGTGGTGTCGCCGACGGCTTCGGAGTGCTCGGTGACCATGATCACTTCTCTCGGGAGGGCCGGCTGCGGGCGGCGTCCGTCTGCTGCGGGCGCGAAGGCAGCATCATGACAACGGAGCCACGACTGCGGGCTGTTGGACCGGAATGCACCTGATGTGACCGACTCGCGCCCATTCGGGGGCGGAGCGCGTACGGATCGGGATGCTGCGCGGCGCACGGCGGCCTCGGCACGTTCATCTACAGCGCCCGCAATCCCTCGATGACCTCGCGGAGAATCCGCTCGTCGGGCAGGTGAGCCGGCGGCACCGGACGGCTGATGACCACGCAGCCGAGTTCCAGGAGGTCACCAAGGAGCACCCTGACGACGCCGACGGGAAGGTCGGCGTCCGCCGCGAGTTCGGCGACGGACTGTGTCTCCGTGCGGCACAGTTCGATCAGGGTCCGGTGCTCGGGTCCCAGCGCGGCCTCCTCGAGTGCCGGCGCCGCGGGGTCGAGGGTGACGAGCGCGATCAGGTCGAAGCGCACCCCGGTGGGACCCGGCTGGGTGCGCCCGCCCGTCATCGCGTACGGGCGCACGAGTGGTCCGGCCTCGCCGTCGTACCACTGACTGCCGGGCTCCCACGGGCCGGTGCCTGGGTTCTCGGTCATCTGTGCCGCCTGTTCCGCGTCATCCGGCCGCGGGCGGCTGCGCGGCGACCCGCGGCGGCGTGTACAGGTGCTCGCCGACCCGCTTGACCAGGCGCGCCATCTCGTAGGCGACCAACCCGATATCGGCGGTGACGGCGGTGAGCACCGCGAGGCAGGAACCGTCGCCGGCGGCGGCCACGAACAGGAACGCGTCGTCCATCTCGACCATGGTCTGCCGCACGCCGCCCGCTCCGAAGTGCCGTCCCGCGCCCTTGGCGAGACTGTTGAACCCGGAGGCCACGGCGGCGAGGTGCTCGGCGTCCTCCCGCGCGAGACCGCTGGAGGCACCGACGGCCAGTCCGTCGTTGGAGAGCACGACGGCGTGCCGTACCTCGCTCACACGCATCACCAGGTCGTCGAGCAACCAGTCCAGTTCGCCGGAGTGCCGGTCGGCCCTCTTGGTCGGGTCCTGGATCATGCCGGGTCTCCTTCGCTGCTGTCACTGCCCGTTCCGGGTTCCGGGGCGGCCGCGCGCCCGGGTTGTCTGCCGCCGCCGCGAGTCCAGCCGTCGCGGTACGCGGCCATGCGGTCCCGTACGAGTTCGGGGGTCCGCCGTTCGTCGCCGTGCGGTCCGGTCTCCTGCGCCGGCGATTCGGGGCGCTGCTGTCGTAGCTGGGGCGCGAGGCTCGCCTGGCGCACACGGCGTGGGAGGTCGTCGGAGCTCTCGGAGTCGTTCGGCGGTCGGTGCGGCCTCAAGGCAGTGACTCCGGGCGGTGGAATGTCGTCGGTCACCTGCGGGCGCGGGTCGTCGACGGCGCCCTGGAGGCCGGGGGCGGTGGCCGCGAGGGCGGGCCGGTCGGACCGTGCGGTCACGGCCTCTTGCAGCGGACTTGTACCGGGCACGCGCGCGTACTCGCGTTCCAGCTCCTGACGGGACTGCTCGCCTTGGCGGGAGCCCTGGTGGGAGGGACGTTCCGCCGCGCCATTGTGCAGCAGGGCGGTGGGCACCAGGACGACCGCGGTGGTTCCTCCGTAGGGGGAGGGCCGCAGGTGCACCTTGACGTCGTGCCGGGAGGCGAGTCGGCTGACCACGAACAGTCCGAGCCGGTCGCTGTCGAACAGGTCGAGGGCCTCCGACTGTTCGATGCGGCGATTGGCTTCCGCGAGGGTCTCGGCGCCCATGCCGAGTCCCCGGTCCTCGATCTCCAGGGCGTAGCCGTTGCCCACGGGCTCGCCGGTGACGCGTACGCGGGTGTGCGGCGGGGAGAACTGGGCTGCGTTCTCGACGAGTTCGGCGAGCAGGTGGGTGAGGTCGGCGACGGCGGTGCCGATGACTTGGGCCTCGGGGAGCTGACGCACCTCCACGCGTGCGTAGTCCTCGACTTCCGACACGGCGGCCCGTACGACGTTGGTCAGGGACACCGGCATGCGCCAGGCCCGGCCGGGTGCGGCGCCGGAGAGGATGATCAGGCTCTCGGCATGCCGCCGCATGCGCGTGGTGAGGTGGTCGAGGCGGAACAGGTCGCTCAGCTCGTTGGGGTCGTCCGAGCGGCGCTCCATGCTGTCGAGGAGGCTGAGCTGGCGGTGGACCAGCACCTGGCTGCGACGAGCGAGGTTGACGAAGACGCCGGAGATGCCGCTGGCGAGTTCGGCGCGCTCCACGGCGGCGCGCAGGGCTGCGCGGTGCACGGTGGTCAGCGCTTCCGAGACCTGGCCCGTCTCGTCCTCCGCGGGTGGTCCGGCGGGCGCCTCCGCCTGGATGTCGATCTCCTCGCCGGCGCGCAGTCTGCGCATCGCTTCGGGGAGTTTGCGGCGGGCGATCTCCAGGGCGTCGTTGCGCAGGCTCACGAGCTCGACCACGAGACCGCGTCCGATGCGGACGGAGATGACGAGCGAGGCGGCGACGGCGGCGAGGCCGAGGAGCACGGCGGCGCCCGCGGGGCTGAGCAGTCCGCGCGTGACCGGGTCGGCCCGGCCCGCGACGGCCCGGCCCGTGTCCGCAGCGATGCCCTGCATTCCGTCCTGCACGCGCGCGTGGGCGGCGTTCCAGACGGCTTGTGCTGCCGCGTCGGCCGGCCTGCCGCCGGGCCCGGCGGCGACGATCCTGTCCTCTGTGGCGCCGAGGGCGGTGTAGGCGTCGCTGCCGGCCAGATCCTGCCAGGCGGCACGCTGGGCGGCGGGCAGATCGGCGACCGCGGCCTCGGTGAGGGTACGGCGCGCGGCGACGGCGGCGTCGAACAGCCGTAGCCGTTCGCCCTGCAGCTGCCCGGCGGTGCGCGCGCTGCCGAGCAGCGTGTCCTCCTGGGCCAGTGCCTCGGCGGCGCGGCTGAATTCGAGGAGCACGCGCGCGTCGGAGCCGACGTCGGCCTGCTGGATGCCGGTGAGGGCGCCGTCCACGGCGTAGGCCGCGCCGATGGTCTTCGTGTACTGCGCGTACACCGTGTCCCAGCCGGTCCTGCGGTCGAGTACGGCCGTGCGCAGGGCGCGCAGGTGCTCGGCGCCGGTGACGAAGGCGTCGAGGCGCCCGGAGACGCCCGGGGGCAGTTCCTCGCTGTCGGCGACGGTGTTGTGGCCGCCGAGCCGCAGCTTGGCCACGGCCTGGTCGGTGCGGGCGGCCAGGCTGCGCAGGTCGCCGCCGTCGTCCGTGCCCGGCGCGGTGGCGTGGCGCACTGCTGTGGTGCGTTCGGCCTGGAGGGCGGTGACGGCCGCGGCCAGCGGGGTGCGCAGTTCGGCGTCTACGCGCTGGGACTGCCGCAGCCGGGCCACGTCCTGGGCGGTGGTGACGGTGGCGTACGCCCACAGGGCGAGCAGGGAGACGACCGGCACCATCAGCAGGCTGACCACCTTGGCGCGCACGGTGCGGGGGCGCAGGTGCCGGCGGTTGCCACGCACGCGTGCCTTGGCGGTTGGGGTGCCGAGCGGGCGGTCACCGCCCTCGGCGGCGGGCGGTCCGGCGTGTGCGCGGCGCCCGCGTGGCGGATGGGCGGGAGTGCCGGCTTTCGGGGTGGTACGGGGTGGGCGCATGGCCTCCTCGCTCGGGACGTGGGTCGGGGCGCTCGGGCCGGGCTTCCGCTAGCGGGCGATGCTCTCGACGGGCTGCTGGGCGGAGGCGGACGCCTCTCGCTCGTCGGCCGTGGGCGAGAGGGCGACGAAGGCCGAGGTGATGAACAGGTAGGACCCGAGGCCGACGGCGAGGGGGAAGATGAACTGCATCGCCGTGGCCCCGGGCAGGGATTGGCCGGAGGGGTTCACGCGCACGCTCACCGCGAACATCCCGGTGTAGTGCATGCTGCTGACGGCCGCTCCCATGACGAGGGAGGCGACGGTGACCGCGAGGGGCGACTTGATGTTGAGCCCGGCCCACAGGGCCGCGGTCGCCGCCACGACGGCGATCAGCACCGACACTCCGACGAGGACGGGGTCGTACCGGATGTCGCCGTGCAGCCGGACCGCCGCCATGCCCAGGTAGTGCATGCTCGCGACACCCAGCCCGGTGGTGAGACCGCCGAGGAGGAGCGCCCGGGTGCGGTCGCGACCGTAGCCGACGGCGAAGACGCCGGCGCAGACGACGACCATGGCGACGAGGAGGCTGAGGATGGTCAGGGGCACGTTGTAGCGGATGTCGGTGCCGCTGACGCGGAAGCCGAGCATGGCCACGAAGTGCATGGTCCAGATGCCGGTTCCGATGGCGGAGGCCGCGGTGACGAGCCAGTTGCGGCGCGAGCGGCCGGTGGTGCCGAGCGCGCGTACGGTGCAGCGCAGTCCGAGCGCGGCGCCCACGCAGGCCATGGCGTACGACAGTGCGGGGGTCAGCCAGCCGAAGGCGGCGTGGTCCAGGTGTCCCATGGCCAAGGGACGCTAGGGGGGCACGGGCGCACAAAGGGGGCGCATTTCGAAAGCTGTTGGAATATGACACACAGATGCGACGGAACGATCGGGTCCGGCCCGAACATGTGCACCTATGAGTCCCCCGCGACGGTGAGGAATTATGCGGAACATGAGCGACGACCACACACACGTGCAGGAGTTCTTCGCCGCCCGCGCGGCCGACTGGGACAGCAGGTTCCCCCACGACGGCCCCGCCTACGCCGCCGCCGTCGCCGCGCTCGGGCTGCGGCCCGGCGACCGCGTGCTGGACGCGGGCTGCGGCACGGGGCGCGCCCTGCCACCGCTGCGGGCCGCCGTCGGCGCGTCCGGGGTGGTGATGGGCGCCGATCTGACGCCTGCGATGCTCGAGGCCGCCGTGCGCGCGGGCCGGGACCGGGCCGGGCGGCTGCTGCTCGCGGACGTCACCGCGCTGCCGCTGCGGTCCGGGGCGTTGGACGCCGTGTTCGCGGCCGGCCTGATCGCCCATCTGCCGCACCCGGAGAAGAACCTGCGGGAGCTGGCCCGGGTGGTGCGGCCCGGCGGCACGCTCGCGCTGTTCCATCCCATCGGGCGCGCGGCCCTGGCGGCACGTCAGGGCCGGCAGATCACGCCCGACGACCTTCGAGCCGAGGCCAACCTCCGCCCTCTGCTGGCCCGTTCGCGATGGAGCATGACGTCGTACGTCGACGAGGACGCCCGTTTCCTGACGCTCGCGGTGCGTGAGGCCTGAGCGTCCTGTCGCTGAGGCCCATGCTGCTCAGTCCGTACCGGCGACGACCGCCGCGAAGGCGTCGGGGTTGTCGAACATGACGTTGTGCCCGGCGCCCGGCACCGTCACCACACGCACCCCGGCGGCTTCCAGGCTCTCCCGGCCTGCCAGTTCCCCGCTCAGTTCGCCCTGGAGGTAGACCCGCTCGACGGGCAGCTTCTCCAGGATCGTGCGCATCACAGGACGCGATCCCTGCCGCAGGCCGACGGCGCTGCGGTGCAGCGCGCGTGGGTCGGCCAGGCGCATGGTGGCCGCCCACAGCGAACCGACGGCCGCGAGCACGCGCGCGTGCTGCTCGTCGACGAATTCGTCCTCTTCATATGAGGCGATTCCGCTGCTGCCGGCGGTGCGCGGCGCGGGAGCGTCCAGGTTGCCCTCCGTGAGGACAAGCCGGGAGGCGAGGTCGGGCCGCCGGTGAGCGAGCACGATGGCAACGGAACCGCCCATGCTGTGCGCGATCAGTTCGGCGCCGCGGACGCCGGCTTCGTCCAGCGCGACGGCCACCGCGTCGGCGTGCTCCTCCAGCGTGTACCCGAACGTCCCGGGCCGGTCGCTGAGGCCGTGTCCCGGCAGGTCCACGAACAGGCTGCGTCGGCCCGCGAGTTCGGCACGGGCCGCGATGTGCGCGTGATAGACGGCGGACATCGCACCGAGCCCGTGCAGATACACCCGCGCGGGTTCCGCCCCCGGCGCCTCCGTCCAGCGGATCCGGCTGCCCTCGCTGTCGAACACGGCCTGCTTCACAATGCCCTCCCCCTCGTCCTCCGACGTTGCGACTATACATCGCGACCGAGGTATAACCGCAAGGATGTATTCAGTTGTCGAGGTAGACCGCTCCGCGCGAGAATGCCGCCGTGCTCGAACTCGCCATCCTCGGCTTCCTCTACGACGCCCCGCTGCACGGATACGTCCTGCGCCGGCACATCGCGGCCCTCACCGGCCATGTGCGGCCCGTGGCCGAGAGCACGCTGTACCCGGCGATCAAGCGGCTGGAGAAAGCGGGCCTGCTGGTCCGGGCCACCGAGCCCGGCGCCGTGGCCGCGCCGCGCCACGTACTGAGGCTGACCGAGGAGGGCAGGCGTGAGCTCAGGCGACGGCTCGCCGAGCCCGCGCAGCGTGAGATCACCGACGAGAACCAGTGGTTCACGGTGCTCGCGTTCCTGCGGCACCTGGATGATGCGGCCGCCCAGGCGGCCGTGCTGCGGCGACGGCTGGCCTTTCTGGAGGAGCCGGCGAGTTTCTTCTACGACGGCGAGCGGCCGGTGCGCGCCGAGGAGTTGGACGACCCGTTCCGGCGCGGTGTCCTCACCATCGCGCGTGCCACGAGCCGGGCCGAACTGGCCTGGCTGCGCGACACCCTCGCCTCACTCGACGACGTCGGTCGCTGAGGTGTCCCGGTGCCGCACCGGGCAGCCTCGCAGCCCGGGAACCGGGCGGGTACCCAGGTCCGCCACCCGGTAGCCTTCCGGATAGCCCTTGACCTCCCAGTTCTGCCGAGCAAAGTGTGGGACACGGCGCGGCGGCAGCAGCCGGACCAACCGGCCGCGCGTGCGTACGGCCCGGCGCACGAACGCCGAGGTGGCCGCTCCGGGCGGGGGGTAGCGAAAGGCGCGCAGCAGTGGCTCGTCGAGCAGGGCGAGCGTCGCGGTGCGCAGCAACGGAGCCAGAGGGCGCGGATACCAGGACGCCATCAGGTCGAGTGTGGCGTCCGATACCCGCCGGGACTGCTCGTCCCAGCCGAATTGTTCCTCCTCATACGCGTCGAGGAGTGCCTCGAAGCCCTCGTACGTCGTGGGGACGCCGGGAATTCCCATGTGCCTCCCGAGGGTGCGGTAGTACTCGGTGGCGGCGACGATCTCGTGCCGCGACAGCCGCCGCCAGCCATAGGCGTCGATCCAGCGCCTCGGCATCACGACGAAGGTGCTCAGCACGTACCGCATGTCGTCGTCACTGATGTCGTAGCTGCGGTGCATCTGGTTGATGCGGCGGATCGCGGTACGGCCCTCCTCGGAGGCGAAACCGTGCTCGACGACGGTGTCGAGGAGCAGCACGGTGTCGTCGTACCGCTTCTGCGTGCGCTCGGTCAGCTCCGCCGTCCGCGCGAGCAGTCGCCCGATGCTCGGCACGGCGTACGTGCGGTACAAGGCCAGCTCGAGGGCGCGGGTGTAGTCCCAGGGGAACTCGAACGCCACACTGAGCCGGTAGATCTCCAGGGCGTCCGCCACCGGATCCAGCCGGCGGATCTGCCGAAGCCGCTCGAAGCGCTTGACCACGTCGTCCCCCTTCTGCCGCAGAAAGTCCAACTCTACGTTGAGAGAGAGCAGATGAACGATCGACGACGACCCCGTTCGGGGGGAGGGTGGTCCGCGTGTTCGGTCAGATACGCAAGTACGCCGCCAGACTCCGCACCTCCACGCACGCGCAGCCGGCGAGCACTCGGGCAAGATGTGCGCACAACTTGTTCGAAGCCGCGGCTACGTATGTCGTGGCGCGTGCGGAGGACGATCAGGACCGGATCGAGGAGGCGGCGGCCTGGGTGTCACCGGAGGCCCTGTCGTTCGGGGTGAGCGAGCTCGCCTGCCGGGCCGTCGTCGCGTTGGCCCGGGAGCGCGAGGTGTCGCCCGCGGCCGTGGCCCGCGATCTCCTCGGGCTGCCCACGGGCTGAGCGGAAGCTCCCCGTCCATCGTGGTCGTTTCGCCCCCGTCCAGGCGGAAACCTGCAGCTCCGCGTGGTGTGAGCAGTCGTGACAAGCGGCTTCCGCTCGCACTAGGGTGCGCGCCGATGGACGAACCACTGGGGAGGCAGGGATGGCCGGAACCGACGATGAGGCCGTCGCCGCCGCGGACGATGCGCTGTACGTGCTGACGGCGGTGCTGCTGACGCCGGCACAGTTTCCGAGCGTTCTGGGCGACGACTATCCGGAGGCGTGTGCGGCACTGGGGCTGGCACCGCTCGCCGACGGGTACGGCCTGGTGCTGGGTCAGGACGGAGAGGGCGCGCGCTGGACGGTCGTGATCGACGACGTCTCGCTGGTCGCCGTCGCGATCGCGTCCTGGGACTGCGGCATGGAGTACGAGCTGTCCCCGGACGAGCGCGCCGTCGTGGCCGCCCTGCCGGGCTGGCCGTTGGCCGTCGCCGTAGCGGCTCCCGGTGTCCCCGCCCCGCACGACCCCGATCCCGAGGTGGCGGACCGGCCTGCGCTGAGCCCGCCGGACACCAGCACCTGGGGACCGGCCCAGCGCCGCCTGGGCGCCGACGAGATAGCCCTGCAGTGGGCTGTGTGGCGGGAGCAGATCGACGACGAGCGGTTCTCCGTGCCGGACGGGCAGGCGGATGCGGACGGGCAGGGGAAGCCCGGCGAGCCGGAAAAGGCCGCGGAGTCGTCGCCGGAGGGCGGACAGGGCGTGCCGCAGAGCGGCCACCAGGGGATCAGGCGGGTACTCACGGAGGCACGCGCCTACGTCGACTCGCCGCCGCCGCTCGGCCGGGTCCGCTCGTCGTTCGCCCCCGGTGACGCCCGTACGCTGCGCGCGGACGGGCCCGGCTGGTCGATCGTGGCCCGCACGGACGACATCGCCTTCGTCCTGCTCGACGAGGAGCCCGGCGAGGTCCTGCCGGTGGGCAGGGGCCCCGAGTTGCCGGGCCTGCTGGAGGCACTCGACAAGATGGCCGTACGGCCCATCTGAGGCCGTACGGCGCCGGGGCGGGCACGCCAGGCGGGGCACCCCTGGAACGCACCGCCCGATGCACGGCCCCCACGGCCTCCGCGTGTTGCCGGGCGCACATACGGCCGCCGTTCGAGGGCAAGGAGCGGCGGCAAGCTCGCCATCCGGGACCGGACGATCGCAGGCCCGCTGCCACCGAGGCCGGACGGCACCTGCACGGTTCCCGCGGGGGGCCTGGACCGGGGCCCTGCCTACGTGTGCCCGCAACGGCGGCCCGGCCGGTGCCGAGCGCCGGCAGCCACGCGGTGGCGGCAGGCTCCGGGGGCAGGTGCCCGGCCCTGCCGCGAGGGCCAGGTGCACCCCGAGCGCCGGGCATCCCGGAGCGCCCGTCAGCCCCGAGAATCATCCGGCGGCCCCCGCGGTCACCTCCGCACGCCTGCCGACGTCGCCGGCAGTCGCGTCAGCGGCCGAGTTCCTTGCGTGTGACCCTGCGGAGCCTGCGCCGCTGTGAGGGGTCGAGGGCGAGGTACGCGGCCACCGGGACCCCGACCACGATCAGGAACGCCACCCACCAGGGCAGCCAGATCAGCAGGATCAGCCCGACGGCCACACCCCCGACGGCGATCTTCGCATTGTTGGACATGAGCGTCGCCTCCTTCGCGGCCACTGCCGCTCTCTGCTCTGAGAACGGTGCCCCGCCCCGCGCGGTTCCAGAGCCGCCCCTGAGACATCCCTGAGGCCCACCCCTAGTGGATCCGACTCGCTGCCCTTGCGGCCGTCCGTGCCCACGAATGCCACGATAGTCGGCCACCACTCGAACAGAATGTGAAATGGCCCGGATCACGACGCCAGTACGCCGGGGCCACCTCGGCGCGCTGCACCCTCGGCGACTCCGACCCCAGGTAGTCAAATTTGAGGAGTGTGGCAGAGCTGTGCAGACCCTTCCCACGGCACCACCCTCCGAGCTCTCCGAACTGGCCCGCTCCTGCGTGGTGTTCGCCCACCCTCCTGCTACCCGTGCATCACGCCCTGCCGTTGCTCATGCGCGCGCGTGCACTGCACCAAGGGCATCGCTCGGCCGGCTTCTGGGGCGCCGCCTGCCAACTGGCCCTGCACTTCCTCGCGCGAGGCCTGCTGCTGCCGGGGCTCTCCGCCGGCGATCACGATGCCTGGCGGGTGGGCCCGCTGTCCGCGCGGGACGCGGAGCTGGTCCGCCGACTCGCCGCCGCCATGCCCCCGGAAGCCCATGCGCTGCCGCTCGCGGCCGAGGGGCCACCTCGACCCGGCTCGGAACCCTCCACTTCCGCCGTCGGGGGCGTGGACGCGGCGGAGGCGTGGGCGGCAGGCGACATCCTGCCTCCGCTGCCCGAGCCACCTCGCGGGCCGCACCGCGGCGGAGGCGTACCGGCTCCTCACGGAGGTCATTCGCCCGGGGCCTTGGGACGGCAGTACTGCTCTGACGGCCGCCCAGGACGCCGTGCGGCTCGCGCGCGGAGCGCCCTGCGGCGCCGTCATGGAGCGGCTCGTGAAAGCGGCGGGCCGTGGCAGCACGGGGCTGGCGACGGCTGTCCGCGCCTGGTGCGCCGGTGGCGTCCCGTCGCTGGCCATGCTCGACGAGGAGTGGCAGGTGGAGGGTGTGGCGCTCGCACGCGCGCGTGCGGCGCTCGAGGCGGGTCACTGAGTTCCTGCGGGCGGGCCGGACCGTGATCCGGTGACGGCACTGGCGGCGGCACATCTCGGCGTCGAGCAGGAGGACGGTCTTTGAGGAGCCATCACCCCTGAGGCGTCCGTGATCCGATGAGCGGTGGTCGACTCGGACTGTTCACCCGGCGGCCGCGCGGCGTTCCTCATGGAGCCCAAATCTGGCCGCTGTCACCGAACTTGTTCCCCCGCAGGAGGCCCGATGCACCCGCACGATGCCCGCCGGCGGCGCGTCCGCCGTTCCGTCGCCACGGGCCTGCCCCTGGCCCTGGCAGCCATTCTCGTGGCCGCGGGAACGGCCACGGCGGCGCCGTCCCGGGACGCCCGCGTCATCCGCACGGCGACGCTCGGCGAGATCCCGCTCGGCGCGTTCAGCAACGCACTGCTGCCCGGCAGCGTCGGCGACGACCACGGGATGAAGCTCGGCGGCATCGGCAGCGACATCTACCCGGTGGGCCGCCAGGGCGAGTACTGGACGGTGACCGACCGTGGCCCCAACGGACAGATCAAGGTGGACGGCAAGAAGCGCCGCACGTTCCCGGTGCCGGAATTCGACCCCGCCATCGTGAAGATCCGGGTGTCCAAAGACACCGTCCAGGTCATCGACGCGATCCCGCTGACCACCGCCTCAGGGAAGGCCGTCACCGGACTGCCCGATCAGCAGGGCCGCGACGTTCTGGCTCGTCGACGAGTACGGCCCCTCGCTGATCCACGTCTCCGCGCGCGGGACGGTGCTCACCCAGTATGTGCCCAAGGGGCTCGCCCTGACGGGCGCCGACTACCCGGTGGTGGAGGCGCTGCCGTCGGTCTTCCTGCACCGCAAGATCAACCGGGGGTTCGAGGGGCTGGCGCAGCTGCCCGGCGGTGACCTGGAGATGGCTCTGCAGAGCCCGTTGTCGCTGCCGGACGGGGACGCCGGGGACGCCTCGCGCACCACGCGGCTGTTGCGCTTCTCGCCGCGCGAGAAGGCCGTCACCGCCGAGTACGCCTACCGGTTCGACCCGGTGAACGTGGTCGACCCGAGCGAAGACGACACCTCGAGCTGAAGATCTCCTCGGTGGTGGCCGTGGGCGGCGACCGGCTGCTGGTCGAGGAGCGCACCGACAAGGCAGCCCGGCTCCAACTGGTCGAGCTGGGGCGCGGGTCGAGCATCCTGGGCAGCTCCTGGGACGACGACACGACCTCGTCGTCCCTGGAGCAGCTGGACGATCCGGCCGCCGTCAGCGTGCCGGTGCTCGCCAAGCGGCTGGTGGTCGACCTGTACAAGGTCGACGGCGTGCAGCAGAAGATCGAGGGCATCGCGCGCGTGGACCGTGACACGCTCGCCTTGATCAACGACAACGACTTCGGAATGACCGACGGCGCGGGCGCCTTCGACGCGCAGGGCCGACTGGTCGACAGCGGGGTCAGGACGATCGTGACGTACGTGCGGCCGCCCGAGGAACTGCGACCTCCTGAACTGCACAGTCGGAAAAGTGGACTGACGGAGGGCCGGGGCCGGCGGCGCGTGCCGCGCCCCGGCTCTCCCGGTGTTCAGCCCCGCGCCCCCAGCAGGTGGTCCATGGCGAGCTGATCGAGCCGTTCGAAGGCCATCCCGCGTGCGGCAGCGGCCTCGACGTCGAAGTCCTCGAAGGCGGAGCGGTCGGCGAGCAGTGCCTGCAGGCCGTCCGCGGCGGTGGGCCGGGCCAGCTGGTCCAGGCGCGCGGCGCGCAGCGCCTCCTGCACCTCCGCATCGGCGCGGAAAGCGGCTGAACGCTCCTTGAGGATCAGGTAGTTGCGCATGCATCCGGCCGCCGAGGCCCACACGCCCTCGAGGTCCTCGGTCCGTGGCGGCTTGAAGTCGAAGTGCCGCGGACCCTCGTAGCCGGCGCTCTCCAGCAGGTCCACCAGCCAGAACGCCGCCCGCAGATCGCCGGCGCCGAACCGCAGGTCCTGGTCGTACTTGATGCCCGACTGGCCGTTGAGGTCGATGTGGAAGAGCTTGCCCGCCCAGAGTGCCTGCGCGATGCCGTGGGGGAAGTTCAGGCCCGCCATCTGCTCGTGCCCGACCTCCGGGTTGACGCCGTACAGCTCAGGGCGCTCCAGCCGCTCGATGAAGGCCAGGGCGTGGCCGACGGTGGGCAGCAGGATGTCGCCGCGCGGCTCGTTCGGCTTGGGCTCGATGGCGAAGCGGAGGTCGTAGCCCTGGGCGGTGACGTACTCGCCGAGCAGGTCGAAGGCCTCCTTCATCCGGTCCAGGGCGGCGCGGACGTCCTTCGCGGCACCTGACTCGGCTCCTTCCCGGCCGCCCCAGGCGACGTACGTCTTCGCGCCCAGCTCGACGGCCAGGTCGATGTTGCGGATCGTCTTGCGCAGCGCGTAGCGGCGCACGTCGCGGTCGTTGGCGGTGAACGCGCCGTCCTTGAAGACGGGGTGCGTGAACAGGTTGGTGGTGGCCATCGGCACGGTCATGCCGGTGGCGTCCAGGGCCTGGCGGAACCGCTTGATGTGCGACTCGCGCTCGGTCTCCGACGACCCGAAGGGGATCAGGTCGTCGTCGTGGAAGGTCACCCCGTGGGCGCCCAGCTCGGCCAGGCGCTGCACCGTCTCGACCGGGTCCAGGGCACGGCGGGTGGCGTCGCCGAACGGGTCCCTTCCCTGCCAGCCGACGGTCCACAGGCCGAAGGTGAACCTGTCTTCGGGGGTGGGCTGGTAGCTCATGCCGCGGCTCCTTGCTGCGTTGCGACTATTTCGTCATGGCGGTTTACAAATTAGTATGCGCTCGCGCCTCTGGGAAGAGACAAGATGTCTTTGTCCCGCGGAGTCGCGGAAAATCACGGAAGTCGCGGAACGTCGCGGAAAAGGGAGAGCCCGATGTCAGCAGCCGAGGGTCCGCTCGTCGTCGGCGTGGACACATCCACTCAGTCCACGAAGGCACTGGTCGTCGACGCGGCCACCGGCCAGGTGGTGGCCAGCGGCCAGGCGCCGCACACCGTGTCCGCCGGCGCGGGCCGCGAGAGCGACCCGCGTCAGTGGTGGGACGCGCTGTGCGAGGCATTGCGCCAGTGCGGTGACGCGGCGCACGAGGCGGCCGCCGTGTCGGTCGGCGGCCAGCAGCACGGCCTGGTCACCCTGGACGAGCGGGGCGAACCGGTGCGTCCGGCGCTGCTGTGGAACGACGTCCGCTCGGCGCCGCAGGCCCGGCGACTGGTGGAGGAACTGGGCGGGCCGAAGGCCTGGGCGGAGCGCACCGGCAGCGTGCCCGGCGCGTCGTTCACGGTCACGAAGTGGGCGTGGCTGGCCGAGCACGAGCCGGAGTCGGTCCGCGCGACCAAGGCGGTACGGCTCCCCCACGACTACCTCACCGAGCGCCTGACCGGGCAGGGCACCACCGACCGCGGCGACGCGTCCGGCACCGGCTGGTGGGCCTCCGGCACGCAGACGTACGACGCGGAGACCCTCGCGCATGTCGGTCTCGACCCGGCGCTGCTGCCTCGGGTGGTGCGGCCCGGAGAGGTGGCCGGCACCGTGCGCGACAGCCACGACCTGCCGTTCTCCAAGGGCACGCTGGTCGCTCCCGGCACCGGCGACAACGCGGCGGCGGCCCTCGGGCTCGGCCTGCGGCCCGGCACCCCGGTGCTCAGCCTCGGCACATCCGGCACCGTGTACGCCGTCTCCAGGCACCGACCGGCCGATCCGACCGGCACGGTGGCCGGATTCGCCGACGCGCACGGGGACTGGTTGCCCCTGGCCTGCACCCTGAACTGCACGCTCGCGGTGGACCGCGTCGCGGCGCTGCTGGGCCTGGACCGCGAGGCCGTGGAGCCCGGCGGCTCCGTGACCCTGCTGCCGTACCTGGACGGCGAGCGCACCCCGAACCTGCCCAACGCCTCCGGACTGCTGCACGGACTGCGCCACGACACGACCGCGGGGCAACTGCTCCAGGCCGCGTACGACGGGGCCGTGCACTCGCTGCTGGGCGCGCTCGACCTGGTCCTGGACGAGGAAGCGGACCGCAGCACCCCGCTGCTGCTGATCGGCGGCGGGGCCCGCGGGACGGCCTGGCAGCACACGGTACGGCGGCTGTCCGGGCGGCCGGTCCAGGTACCCGAGGCCAGGGAACTGGTCGCCCTCGGCGCCGCGGCACAGGCCGCCGGCCTGCTCACCGGCGAGGACCCGGCCGCGGTGGCCCGCCGCTGGAACACGGCCGCGGGCCCGGTGCTGGAGGCCGTGGAGCGGGACCAGGGGACGCTGGAGCGGATCACCGGGGTACTCTCCGACGCGGCCCCGCTGCTGGAGCGGGCGACAGAGACCGAACCGCGCGCATGAGCCGGGTGGCAGAGACCGAGGACTGACTTCAGGCATGACCGCACCGCTGCACGAGGCCCGCCCGCCGGCCGCCGGCCGCGCTCTGCCGGACACCCAGCAGGGCATGCGCCGGCGCAATCTGGCCCGTGTGCTGCACGCCGTCAGCGCGGAGGGTTCGCTGTCGCGGGCCGCGGTCGCCTCGCGCATCGGGCTGACGCGGGCGGCCGTGTCGACGCTGGTGGACGAGCTGATCCGGTGGGGTCTGCTGGAGGAACTGGGTCCGCAGCGGCCGGGCCGGGTGGGCCGGCCCGGGTCGGCGCTCGCGGTGAGCGGCCGCGGACCGGCCGGAATCGGGGCGGAGATCGGCGTCGATCACCTCGCGGTGTGCGCGGTGGACCTGCGCGGCGTGGTCCGGGCGCGGGCCGTACGGCACGGGGCGAACCGGGGCCGGGCACCCGAACCGGTGGTCGAGGAGCTGACCGGGCTGGTCCGCCGGGTCGTCGCGGAGGCCGAGCGGGAGGCGCTCTGGCCCGCTGGGCTCGCGGTCGCCGTGCCCGGACTCGTGGCGCGGAACGGCCGTACGGTCGTACGCGCCCCGAACCTCCACTGGCGCGACACCGACCTCGGCGCCCTGCTGCCCGACGCATGGCCGCTGACCGTGGACAACGAGGCCAACTTCGGTGCGCTCGCGGAGTTGTGGCTCGGCGACGGCACCCCGCGTGACTTCCTGCACGTGTCGGCCGAGATCGGCATCGGCGCCGCGGTCGTCGTGGACGGCGGGCTGCTGCGCGGCACCCGCGGCTTCGCCGGCGAGCTGGGTCACGTACCCGTACGGCCGGACGGACCGCGCTGTCCGTGCGGCGGCCGGGGCTGCCTGGAACAGTACGCGGGCGAGGAGGCGGTGCTGCGCGCGGCGGGGCTGGAGCCGCGCGAGGACCTGGTGGGCCTGCTCGCGGAGCGCGCCGAGCAGGGCGACGAGGGCGTGCGGGCGGCCCTGCGGGACGCCGGTACGGCGCTCGGCATCGCCCTGACCGGCGCGGTGAACCTCCTCGACCCCGAGGCGGTGGTGCTGGGCGGCGCGCTGGCCGGTCTCTCCCCCTGGCTGCTGCCGTCCCTGGAGACGGAGCTGACGAGCCGCACGGCGGGCCCGTCCTGCCCCGTGACGGTGTCCGGACTGGGGCCCGAGGGCCCTCTGCTGGGCGCGGCGCACTCGGTGGTCCGGGGCGTGCTGGACGATCCGGCGGTGGTCGCGGGCCGTTCCTGACCTCTCCGATCGAGGTCAGGGGCTCCTCGGGCCGCCCGCATGCGAGATCGTGGCGACCGCCGTGTTCACCCGATCGGGTGTCCGGGATATCCACAAGTGGCGGCTTCTCCACGGATGCGGTGTGCGCTCTTCTGCCCAACCCGCCCGCACCGTACCGTGATTCACGCGAGGCACGGCCGACGGACCGTCAAGGGCGTCGGCGGCCGAACGGTTGACGGTATCTCACAGGCATCGGGTGGCATTGGGCTGACAGACATCGGGGGACACACATGCACGAGGAGACGACCGGGGCACTGCGGCGTGACGCCGTCGGGTTGCGCGAGGTGCTGTTCCAGAGCGTCACGGCCATGGCGCCGGCGGCCGCCGTGGCCGCTTCGATACCGGCCGGTGCCGCCTTCGCGGGCGGCAGCCTGCCGCTTGCGGTGCTGATCGCCCTGGTGGCCTGCCTGTTCACCGCGTCGTGCGTGGCCGAGCTGGCCCGGGAGCTGCCGGCCGCGGGCTCGGTGGCCACGTATGCGGCACGGGGGCTGCACCCCGCCGTCGGGTTCCTCGTCGGCTGGGGCTACGTCTTCGTGGAGATGCTGGTCCCACCGCTGTTGCTCCTCCAGCTGGGCTTCACGGCGGCGGGAACGCTGCACGAGGAGTGGTCCTCCTGTCCGGCGGACCTGTGGTGGCCGTGGTCCCTGGCGGGCGCCGTCGTGATCGCCGCCGCGGGTTATCTGGGGGTCCGTGCCTCGGCCCGCTTCGGCACCGTCCTCGGCGTCTTCGAGATCGTTGTCTTCCTGGTGTTCGCGGTCCTGCTCATCGGCAAGGCGGGCGACGCCAACACCCTTTCGGTGTTCGGCACTTCGCACACCGCCGACGGGTATCCCGGGATCAGTGGCGTGTTCGCCGGGTCTGTGTACACGGTGCTGGCGTTCGCGGGGTTCGAGGCCGCGGCGCCGCTCGCCGAGGAGACGCGCGACCCCCGGCGGACGATGCACCGCGCGGTCCTCGGAGCAGCCCTGGGCATCGGCCTGTTCTACGTGATCACGACATATGCGATGACCGTCTACTTCGGCCCGGACCACTTCGCGAAGTTCGGTGTCTCGGGCGTGGCCTCCTGGGACGGCGTCGCCCGGGCCTCCTTCGGTCTCTTCTGGGTGCTGGTCTTCCTGGCGGTGATCAACTCCACGATCGCCAACGCCAACGCATGCGCCAACGTCTCGACCCGTACGGCCTTCGCCCTGGCCCGCATCCGGGTGCTGCCCCGCCTGCTCGCCACACTCCACCCCCGGCACCGCTCCCCCGTGGCCGGGATCGCACTGCAGACCCTCGTGGCGGTCGGGGCAGTCCTGGGACTCGGTTTCGGCTACGACCCCGTGACGGCCTTCCTGCTGCTCGCCACGGTGATCGTCACGGTGGTCGTCGGTGTCTACATCGTCGTGAACCTCGCCTGCGCCGGCTACTTCCTGCGGGCTGGCCGGGACGCCGTCAAGCCGGTACGGCATCTGTTGTTCCCGGTGCTCGGCATCGCGGCCTTCGTCCCCGCCCTGCTGACGGCCGCCGGCCTCCCGGCCTTCGACTTCGTCACCGAACTGACGGCCCCGGTCTCCTACGCCGGCCCGATCGTCGGCGTCTGGATGGCGGCCGGTGTCGTGGTGCTGCTCCTGCTGATACGGCGTCACCCCGAGCGCATAGCCGAGACCGCCCGGGTGCACCTCGACTCGTACGACCCGGCCGCCGGTCCGCGGACGGACGGGCCCGTACCCCGCTGACCCGCCGGAGCCGTGCAGAGAGCCCGCGCCGGCCTGCGCAAGTCCCGTCCCACGACCGCTCCCGTCAGAAGGGACCAGCTCCACCATGACCGACCCCCGGATCCTCACCGTGCGCCCGGAACCGGACGCATACGCCTGGACGTTCGGCGGCGCAGCGCCCGTGGCGCGGATCGCGCCAGGCACGATTCTCGACCTGTACACGGAGGACTGCTTCGCCGGCCGGGTGCGCTCCGAGAAGGACCTCGTCTCCGAGGTCTGCGAGTTCCCCTTCCTGAATCCGCAGACCGGCCCCTTCCACATAGAGGGCGCCGAGCCGGGCGACACGGTGGCCGTGCACTTCGTGTCGATCGAACCGGCCCGCGACTGGGCGGCGTCGACGACGGTCCCGCTCTTCGGCGCGCTCACCTCCACGCACACCACGGCCACGCTGCAGCCCCCGCTGCCGGAACGCGTCTGGATCTGGCAGCTGGACCGCGCGCGGCGCACCGCCCTCTTCCAAGCACAGGACAGCGACATCGAGGTGGAGCTGCCCATGGACCCGATGCACGGCACGGTGGGCGTGGCCCCCGCCAATCTCGAGGTGCGCTCGGCCCTGGTGCCGGACGCGCACGGCGGGAACATGGACACACCCGAGATGCGGGCCGGCGTCACCTGCTATCTGGGGGTCAACGTCGAGGGCGCCCTGCTCAGCCTCGGCGACGGCCACGCCCGGCAGGGCGAGGGTGAGACCTGCGGTGTGGCCGTGGAGTGCGCGATGAACACCGTGGTGGTCGTCGAGCTCCTCAAGGACCTCGCCACGCCGTGGCCCCGGCTGGAGTCGGACACCCACATCATCTCGACCGGTTCGGCCCGCCCGCTGGAGGACGCGTTCCGGATATCGCAGCTGGACCTGGTGCAGTGGCTGGCACGCGACTACGGGTTCAGTGAGCCGGACGCGTACCAATTCGCAACCCAGGCGGTCGAATCGCCGTTGGCCAACGTGTGCGACACGAACTACACGTGCGTGGCCAAGCTGCGCAAGGAGTGGCTGCCGGAACGGGAGACGTACCGGGGCGTGCACGCGCGGATGCGGCAGACCGCGCGGGGCCTGCGGGGCTGACGCCGGCCACGTCCCCACGACGCGCTCCCGACTCGTGACGCACCTCCCCACCCCGCACACCTTCTGAAAATCCCCCACACCCCGAAAGGCACCCGCGCGATGGACATGGACATGGAGCCGGCCGGATCCGCACCGCGAAGAGAGCCGGTGCAACCGGCGAGCCAGGGCGGGCCGCGCCTGAGCAGACGACGGCTGCTGAAGGGTGCGGCACTCGCCGCCGTCCCCTACGCGCTGCTCCCCGACCCCCGAGCCGATGCGCAGTCCGGGACCGTCGACTACCCGCCCGCCGAGTGGCAGCCGGCGAGCCCCTCCAACTACACCGCGTCCGACCGCCCCGGCAGCTACGCCATCGACCGTGTGATCATCCATGTCACGCAGGAGACGTACGCCAACACGCTTTCGATCTTCGGCAATCCCGAGAAGAAGGTGTCCGCGCACTATCTGGTCCGCTCGGCGGACGGGCACGTCGCGCAGTGCGTGCACGAGGCCGACGTCGCCTGGCACGCGGGCAACTGGGACTACAACACCCGCAGCATCGGCATCGAGCACGAAGGGTGGGTGGACCAGCCGGCCTACTTCACCGACGCCCTCTACGAGGAGTCGGCCAAGCTCACGGCGGCGATCTGCGACAAGTACCGCATCCCGAAGGACAGGGAGCACATCATCGGCCACTACCAGGTGCCCGGCACCGATCACACCGATCCGGGCCCGTACTGGGACTGGGTCCGCTACGTGAGGCTGGTCAACTTCGCCTAGCCGGACGACGATGGGCGCAGGACCGACACAGCCGTTTCACCGTCCGGGGAGGCCGAGTTGACCGATCCGTGGGTGGCCCTGGAGCCCGGGGCCGACCCCGCCGAACGGGTCCGTGCGCTGCGCCGGGCGCACGAGACGTTCACCACGGTGGGGACGGTGCCGCGCCCGGTGCGGTCGGTGGTGGCGGAGTCGTGGCGGCGCAGCGCGCGGGCCGGCGTCGGACCGGACGGCACCGCGAGCGTGGAGCTGACCGACGGCGACCTCGGCGCCTACCGGGCCGATCACCCGCTGGCCAGGGTGATGCCCCTGTTCCGGGAGTTGCTGGGCACCTTTGCGGCCGACGGCGAGCATCTGCTGGCGGTGTGCGACGCGCACGGCAGGCTGCTGTGGGTCGAGGGGCACCCGGCGACCCGGCGCCGGGCGGACGGGATGAACTTCGTACCGGGGGCACGCTGGTCGGAGAGCGCGGTCGGCACGAACGCGCCGGGTACCGCGGTCGCCGTGGACCGGCCGGTGCAGGTGTTCGCCGCGGAGCACTTCATACGGCGGGTCCAGCCGTGGACGTGTGCGGCGGCGCCGGTGCACGACCCGCGCACCGGGCGGGTCCTGGGCGCCGTGGACATCACCGGCGGGGACGGGCTGGCGCATCCGCACAGCCTCGGGTTCGTGCAGGCGGTGGCGCGGGCCGCGGAGGCGCAGCTCGCGCTCCTCGATCCGCCGGGGGGCTCGGTGGACACGCCGCTGCTCGGCGTGCTGGGCCGGGACGAGGCCGAGTTCGTCCTGGACGGCAACCGGATCCGGCTCAGCCGTCGGCACAGCGAAATCCTTCTGCTGCTGGCCCGGCACCCCGAGGGGATGAGCGGCGACGAGCTGCTGTGTGCGCTGTACGCGGACGAGTCGGTGACACCGGTGACCCTGCGGGCCGAACTGGCCCGGTTGCGCAGGCTGTTGGGCCCCGGACTGCTCGCCTCGCGGCCGTACCGGCTGACGGCCGCGGTCGAGTCGGACGTCACCGTGGTGGAGCGCCGCCTCAGGGCGGGTGCCGTCGCGGCGGCGGCGGAGGCGTACGCCGGTCCGCTACTGCCCGGTTCGCAGGCGCCGGCGATTGTACGGCTGCGCGACCGCCTCGCCGACGGGCTGCGGACGGCACTCATCGCCCACCGCGACCCGGACCTGCTGGCGGACTGGGCGCACGCGCCGTGGGGCGAGGACGACCTTCAGGTGTGGCGGGCGCTGGCCGCGGTGCGGCCCACGGCGCCGGTGCGGTCCCGGCTCGCCGCGCTGGAGGCCGAGCTGGCGGCGCCGGTCGGCCGGGCGCCTGGGCGGGCCCGCGGCGCAACGTGGTTGCAACGTCCGCCCGCCTAGCCTCGCGCCCGAGAGCTGCCCAACGGCGGGCAGCGCTGCACCAGGAGGCAGGCCAGCATGACTCGTTACGCGGCGCCGGGCACCGAGGGCGCGATCGTCTCCTACCAGGCGCGCTACGACCACTTCATCGGCGGGGAGTACGTGCCTCCGCTGCGCGGGCAGTACTTCGAGAATCCGTCGCCGGTCAACGGACAGCCATTCACCGAGATCGCGCGCGGCACCGCGGAGGACGTCGAGCGGGCGCTGGACGCCGCGCACGAGGCCGCGCCGGCGTGGGGCCGTACGCCGGTGGCGGAACGCAGCGACATCCTGCTGAAGATCGCCGACCGCATGGCGGCCCATCTGGAGCCCCTGGCGGTGGCCGAGAGCTGGGAGAACGGCAAGCCGGTCCGCGAGACGCTGGCGGCCGACATCCCGCTGGCGATCGACCACTTCCGTTACTTCGCGGGCGCGATCCGGGCGCAGGAGGGGTCGCTCGGCGAGATCGACGACGACACGGTGGCGTACCACTTCCACGAGCCACTCGGGGTCGTCGCGCAGATCATCCCGTGGAACTTCCCGATTCTGATGGCGGCGTGGAAGCTCGCGCCGGCGCTCGCCGCGGGCAACGCGGTCGTCCTCAAGCCCGCCGAGCAGACCCCGGCCTCCATCCACTACTGGGTGAGCCTGATCGCGGACCTGCTGCCGCCCGGTGTCCTGAACATCGTCAACGGCTTCGGGGTGGAGGCGGGCAAGCCGCTGGCGTCCAGCCCGCGCGTGGCGAAGGTGGCGTTCACCGGGGAGACCACGACCGGGCGGCTGATCATGCAGTACGCCTCGGAGAACATCAAGCCGGTCACCCTCGAACTCGGCGGCAAGTCCCCGAACATCTTCTTCGACGACGTGTGGGCGCACGACGACGACTTCCGCGACAAGGCGCTCGAGGGCTTCACCATGTTCGCCCTCAACCAGGGCGAGGTCTGCACCTGTCCGTCCCGGGCGCTGATCCAGCGCGGCCACTATGCGGAGTTCCTCGAGGCGGCGATCGAGCGTACCCGGCGGATCAAGCCGGGGCACCCCCTCGACACCGACACGATGATCGGTGCCCAGGCCTCCAACGACCAGCTGGAGAAGATCCTCTCCTACCTCGACATCGGCCGGCAGGAGGGCGCGAAGGTCCTCACCGGCGGTGAGCGCATCGAGCACGACGGCGAGCTGAAGGGCGGCTCCTACGTGCAGCCGACCATCTTCGAGGGCGACAACCGGATGCGGATCTTCCAGGAGGAGATCTTCGGTCCGGTCGTCTCGGTGACCTCCTTCGACGACTTCGACGACGCCATCAAGATCGCCAACGACACTCTGTACGGCCTCGGCGCGGGCGTATGGACCCGGGACGCCAACACCGCGTACCGCGCGGGCCGCGCGATCCAGGCGGGTCGGGTGTGGACCAACTGCTACCACGCCTACCCCGCGCACGCGGCGTTCGGCGGCTACAAGCAGTCCGGGATCGGCCGCGAGACGCACAAGATGATGCTGGAGCACTACCAGCAGACGAAGAACCTCCTGGTGTCGTACTCGCCGAAGAAGCTCGGCTTCTTCTAGACGCACGAGAAAAGGCGCCTGACCTGGTCTTTTGCCCGTCAGGCGCCTTCGACGGAGCCTGCTCAGAGCGGGGCCCGGATTACGTTGTAACTCCCAGTTCCTCCCACCGCTATCCCGCTCCTGACCAGTGCTTCCGGACCAGTCACGGACCAAAGCCCCCGGTTACCCAGCAGGTGCCGCATCCTGGCTGACGCGGTCCCACTCCTGCATGGACTGCTCGATGAGGCGGTTGGCCTGCTCCCGAACGCCGTCCAGAAACTTGGCGTAGTGACGGAAGAGGACCTCGATGCTCTGGCCCGCGCGGCGAGCGCATTCGGCTGGGTCCACACCTGAGTACAGCCAGAACGAGATCCCGGCGTGCCGGAGATCGTAGGGCCGCTTTGCCAGGCCGGAAGCGAGCTCCGTGCAAGTCAGAACGTACTTCCGTGCCCGCGCCCACGTCGTGCCATACGCAGCTGCATCCACGTAGTTGCCGGCCTGGTTCCGAAACAGCCGACCGTCAGGCGCCACGCCGAACCGTTCGATGTGTGCATGGAGGATCCGCACGAACTGCGGCGGGACGGGCACGGGCCGCGTCGCTGTAGCCGCACGACGCTTAAGCGAGTGCACCTCATGCACCGCGCCGTCGTCCGTCCACTCCTTGCCTGCGGTCACGACCCCGCCCGACAGATTGAGCAGCCCCCACCCGGTCTGGGGGAGATGGCACTGCTCGAGACGGAGGTGAATGACCTCGGCCGGCCGCATCGCGGCGTAGTACATGCAACCGAAGAACGCCTCCAGGTGAGGGCCTCGCCCACGCTGCTGAGCAACCGCCGCGAGTAGCCGGGCTACCTGGGCTGGATTGGGAACGGAAGCGGGGTCTACCTCCTCGTTGGCTGCCGGAGCGCTCCACCTGAGCCCGTTGAGCGGGTTCTTCGCGAAGTATCCTTTTTCTACTGCGGTGTTGAGGACTTCGTTGAAGGCGGCCCTCTTGCGCCGCGCCGTCTTGGCTGCAGCCGCCTTCCCGTCCAGCTTGCGGCACAGTGCGTCCAACGCCCGTCGCAGCACATCGGCTTCCGCGAGAGCGCTAACGGGCAGGGAGTTCCGCTTAATCCACTCCAGGGCCTTCCGCCACTCCTCGTTCGGCTCATGGGCCCACGCCTTCTTGTTGAACGCCCACGAGTACAGGGCGCGGCGCAGCACCCGCGGCTCCGGGTAGGACGCGCCAGGGTGCACCAGAGCAGGCGTGATGGTGGCGAACGCGTCGGCCAGGGTACGGCGGGTGTTTCCCGGCGTACGGTCCCATCGTTGGTCGAGGTATTCGTGGGCAAGGTCGTACCACGTCGTCCTCTGCTTGATAGCTCGCAGCTCGGACGCCGGCAAACCCGTATGCGTATCGAAAGGCTCGCCGTCGCGCGCTGCCGTCATCAGCTTTGCGCGTCTGCTGTCGGCAAGCCCGACCGTCATGAATGACTCTGATTTTTCTCGCCCGTCTACCGTCCACCGGACCATAAACGGCTTGCGTCGATCGGGGCGCTCACGTATGTCCCAGAAGCGGACATTGTAAGAGATTGTCTCACGTGGCGAGTTTCGCGAGTTTCTTGTAGCAGGTCAGGGCGGCGGCCAGGCCGAGGAAGGCGAGGAAGTGGGAGCCCTTTC